>JANOAS010000435.1:0-2616 GCA_031411255.1 bacterium | reverse complement strand
GCTGGTCGATGGTGTAGGGCAGGTGGCCGTCGGCGAAGGTGCCGAGCAGCCGCGTGTCAACGGGGGCGGCAGCCAGCGCGGTTTTGTCGCGCACCATGGTATAGCCGGCGGCGGTGAATTCGGCCCGAAGGTCGCGTTTGTCCTTGCGCCGCTTGCCGTCGAAAAACGGGCTGCCGCCTCCGAGCAGGACGTCCACTTTTCGCTCGAAATACTGCGCGGCGATGGCGTCCGAATTTCCCCGCGAACGAACAGCCACGGCGAAACCGGCGGGCGTGGCATGGGTGATTTCCGCCGTTGTCACCAGCCCGGTCTTCCAGCCTGCATCACTGAAAAGCGGGAAGAGCGGTGTGAGCAGGGTGCCGTCCGGCAGCACGTTCACCGCGCCATTCACCACGCGGGAACCGCTGCCCCACGCGCTGGAGGCGGCTGAGCTGTCGGTCACCATGGAGTTGAGCGAGCGCGTGTTCATGAGCGCCACGCGGGCCGCCGGATTGCGGAACAGCTCCGTCCACGAGAGCGGGCGCTGGCGCGTGAGTTTGGAAAACAGGTCCGCGCACGTCAGGGTGCCGATGCTCATGCCATCACTTACGAAGTGGATGATGCGCTTTGGCTTCTGGCCTGGTGCCGCCAGCAGCGAGTCCGCAGAACGGGCAAGATGGGGCGCGGCGAAGGTGGATGCGGCACCGGCGGTGAGGCCTGTGCGGGTGAGGAAGGAGCGGCGGGAAATCATGGTGGAGCAGGTTCCTGGGAAGGAATCACCCTTTTCCAGTCCTGTAAATACGACAAAGTGCCTGCTGTGGCTGCATGAATCGGGCAGCCGCTCAAGACTGGCCCTTACCCGTCGAGTGCCCGCGCCCGGGCCTCCGTGTCCGCCCGCAGCCGGGAGCACATGATCTCGCACAGTTGGTAAACGGAGGGATCACTGATGGAGCAAACCGTCGTCAACCCCTCGCGGCGCATGGCGATCATGCCCGCCTCCCGCAGCACGGCCAGGTGCTTGGACACATTCGCCTGTCCCGTCCCGCTCGCTTCGACGAGCTGGGTGACGTTCCGCTCGCCCCCCATCAGCGTGTTCAGCAGGCGCAGTCGCACCGGCTCGGCCAGGGCACGGAAGCGCGCGGCGATCAGCACGAGTGCTGCGTCGGACAGTGCCTTGGGGGGTGGGGCTGTTTTGCTGGGCATGCAGAGGTTGAGAAATGTGCCGGCTGGGCTGGGTGGGGGATGCTTCATATGACGATGCAGTGATCCAGTAATGTGGCAAAAGAATTTCCGGAAGATTCGGCGGGGAGAAAATACTTGCATATTCCTATATGGCGATTTAGCGTATTTCGCAACCCAAATCCTATGAAACCAGAAAACCCGACCCGCGCGCTCGCGGAATTCATGCCCGCAGCCGGCGGTCCAACCAGGGAGGCATCATGCTTCGAATAGTCTTCCACGTTTGTGCAGGGGCCGTCATCGGCGGGGTGCTGGGGTATGCCAGCAACTGCGCAGGCGGTGCCTGAGGCATGTTCGCCACGTGGAAGCGTGGCGCCGTCGTCGGTGCGCTGGCCGGTCTGGCTGTCGCACTGTGAACCAAAAACTCTGCTCGTTCACTTTATGAAAAACTTTGCCTTGCTCCTTTTCCTCGCCGCCGCCTCCTGCGGCAGGCACGAGGCCGTCCGCCTTGGCGGCTCGCAAACCAGCCTGCCCGTGAAGGTCCACACTGCCGCACTGAACCCGGAGCAGGCCATGGAGGACGTGGTCGGCACCGTTCGCTCCCGTCAGCGGGCAGTGGTGGAGGCCAAGGTGAGCGGCCGCATCCTGGAATACCTGGCCGCCCCCGGCCAGATGGTGAAAGAGGGTGATCTGCTGGCCCGGCTGGATGTGCAGGAAATCCAGGCGCGCGTCACGCAGGCCCGTGCGGTGGCGGACCAGGCGCGGCGGGATGTGGAGCGGCAGCGGCAGCTGGTGGGCCAGGGCGCCACGACGCGGCAGGAGTTTGAATTCGCCGAGGCGCGCGAAAAGGTGGCCGCCGCAGGGCTGGCAGAGGCGGAAACCATGCTGGGCTATGCGCGGGTGGGGGCCCCCTTCAGCGGCGTCATCACGCGCAAGCTCGCTGAAATGGGCGACCTGGCCATGCCGGGCAAGCCGCTGCTGGAAATGGAGGCGCCCTCCAGCCTGAGGTTCGAGGCGGACCTGCCGGAGGCCATTCTCGACCGCATCAAACCTGGCGCACAGATGAGCGTGACCATCCCTTCCGTGCCGGGGGCGCTCGACGCCACGGTGAGCGAAATTTCCCCGGTGGCGGACGCGGCCAGCCGCACGTTTCTCGTGAAATTTGACCTGCCGGAAACTCCGGGCCTGCGCACAGGCCAGTTTGGCCGCGTGGCCGTGCCCATGGCACAAACGCAAGTCCTGCGCGTGCCCGCAGCCGCCGTGACACGGCGCGGACAGATGGAAACCGTCTTCGTCATTCATGACAGCCACGCCCGGCTGAGGCTGGTGAAGTCCGGCCGCACCTCCGCCGCAGGCGTGGAAATCCTCTCCGGTCTGGAGCCGGGCGAGCAGGTGGCCCTGCCCGTCACCGCCCAGCCTGCGGACGGCCAGCCCGTCACCATCCAGCCATGAGCGCAC
>JANOAS010000434.1:0-6622 GCA_031411255.1 bacterium | reverse complement strand
AATTTGGGAGGAGGCGGTGGCGCGGGAGGACGCCGCTGCGACGCCCTCCGGGGTCGACTTTGGGGGTGAGGAACGAGGCGTCTGCGCTCGTGCCTCGCTCCGATGCCTCGCTCATGGCTGCGATCCCTCCGGGATCGGGGGAGGGGCGGATGGGTGCGGCGGATCGGACGGGTTTGGCGGCATCTTTTTCCTGCCAGGGGGCACCCCTGGGCGGAGGAGGGGTGACTCCTGAGCGGAAGAGGGGTGACCCCTGGGCGGAGGAGGGGTGACTCCTCGGCGGAGGAGGGGTGACCCCTCGGCGGAAGAGGGGTGACTCCTCGGCGGAGGAGGGGTGACTCCTGGGCGGAGGAGGGGTGACCCCTCGGTGGAGGAGGGGTGACTCCTGGGCGGAGGAGGGGTGACCCCTCGGCGGAGGAGGGGTGACTCCTGGGCGGAAGAGGGGTCAGGGGTCGCCGGACGAGGGTTGACCCCTGGGGCGGGGAGGCGTGAGGGGTTTCCGGGCGAGGGGTGGCCGGTTTCCTCTCCTGCTCAGGCGCTTTTGGCGGCGGGGGCGCAGGCTTGCTCGATGACTTGGGCGATGACCTGGGCGGCGTCGGGGACGCCGAGGGCGCGGCAGTGGGCGCTGAGGGCGGTGCGTTCGTCGGGGCTGTCGAGGAGGCGGCTGAGGATGGGGGCGAGGCGGCCGCCGGCGAGTTCGCTCTCGGCGACCTGGATGGCGGCGGACTGGCGGGAGTAGACCTCGGCGTTTCGCGTCTGGTGGTCCTCTGCGGCGTGGGGGTAGGGAATGAGGATGCTGGGGATGCCGAAGTGGGAGAGTTCGGCGAGGCTGGAGGCGCCGGAACGGGCAACGCAGAGGTCGGCGAGGGCGTAGGCGAGGTCGAGCCGGGGGCTGAAGGCGGCGACGAAGGCCTGGAAGCCGGCTTTCTGGACGGCTTCGCGCCCGCTGGCTTCGTCATCGCGACCGGTGAGGAAGATGAGCTGGACGCGGGCGGGGTCGAGCTGGGGGAGGGCGTCGATGACGGAACGGTTGACGCCCCGGGCGCCCTGGCTGCCGCCCATGACGAGGAGGGTGGTCTTGGCGGGGTCGAGCTGGAAAAAGGAGTAGGCTTCCGCTCTGTCGACGGGACGCAGGAGTGACTCGCGCAGCGGGGTGCCGACGACTTGGGTTTTGGCCCCGGGGAAGCAGCTGGCGCAGTCGGCGAGGCCGAGGAGGACGGTGTCGCAGAATTTGGCGGTGAGGCGGTTGGCCTTGCCGGGGATGGCGTTTGACTCGTGGATGAAGGTGCGGGCGCCGAGTTTGCGCCCGGCGATGGCGGGTGGCAGGGAGGTGAAGCCGCCCATGCCGAGGACGGCGTCTGCCTTGAATGAGGAGACGATCTGTTTTGTCTGCCGGAGGGTGCGCCAGAACTGGAAGGCGAAGGTGACAATCTGGGGGGAGAAGAGCTTCGGCAGGCCGATGGCGGGGAGGCGCTGGAACTGAAGGTGGGCGTGGTCGCGGGCGGCGACGGTGTCGATTTCCTTTTCTGAAATGAGGAGGAGGGTCTGGTGACCGCGGGCCTTGAGTGCCTCGGCCACGGCGATGCCGGGGAAGAGGTGGCCTCCTGTGCCGCCGCAGGCGATGATGATCCGGAGCATGGGTGTCTGTGTGAGGAAGTGGGGTGGCGCGGCCGGGGCGGGGCTACTTGCGGTTGAGCCGTGCGAACATGATGCCGCCGATGGTGAGGAAGAGGAGGTTTGGGAACCAGACGATGAGGTGTGGCATGGCCCTGGGGTTGTCCTTGAGCACGTCCCCGAGGAGGAAGAAGAGGAGGTAGCTGATGCCGATGATGAGGCTGAAGAGGAAGCCCATGGACGTCTCCCGCCGCTGGGCGGTGATGGCGAGGGGGACGCCGATGAGGGCGAAGACGATGCCGGCGAGGGAGAAGCTGAAGCGCTTGTGCAGCTCGACGCGGGAGCTGCTGGCCTCCTGGGCGGGGGTGGGGAGGTCGGACTTCTTTTT
This sequence comes from bacterium, assembly GCA_031411255.1. Taxonomy (GTDB): domain Bacteria; phylum Verrucomicrobiota; class Verrucomicrobiia; order Verrucomicrobiales; family V1-33; genus JANOAS01. Next base: position 4,623 of record JANOAS010000434.1, on the reverse strand, counting down.
GCCGGTGGGGGCCTTGTAGTGGCGGGCCTGCTCGTCGAGGTCGGCGATGTGGGCACGCAGCTCGGCGGTATCCATCATGGGCGGGTTTTTCTGCCGGGCCTTGTCGTAGATGCGCTTGAGGGAAATGACCTGGGGAAGGTCGCTCATGGAGACGGGCTGGATCTTGCGGTATTCGGCGTAGGGGTCGGCCTTGACGCGGAGGTGGCGGGCGTCGGCGTCCTCCTCGGCATCCGTGCCCATGGAGATCTCCTGCTGGGTGCCGGTGAGGGTGAGTTCCAGGCCTTCCTCCTCGGGCTTGCGGGTGACTTTGACCAGGCGGGAGGAGACGTAGCCGGTGGGCTTGCCGCCTTTGAGCATGATCATCTGGAAATCGGAAAGCTCGTCGCCCTTGCGCTTGCCGAAGTAGATCATGAAGTCGTCGACCTCGTCGATGACGCGGTCGGGGGTGAAGAGGGAGAGTGGATTATCCGCGGCGACACGGGAGACGAGGCCCTTCATCTGCGCGGTGGCGACGGGTGCGACGTGGACGTTAATCCAGAAGCACATGGCGGAGCAGGCGAAGGCGAGGACGAAGATGGGGGCGCAAATGCGCGTCATGGAGCGCCCGGCCATGCGGATGGCGAGGAGTTCATTGTCCGCAGACATGCGGCCGAAGACGAGGAGGACGGCGGTGAGGAGGCTCCAGGGGACGGTGTAGCTGAGGGAGCTGACGAGGGCGTAGCCGATGAACTTGACGAGGAAGACCGGGGGGAGGTCGCGCCACATCTCGGCGGGAAGGTTCAGGAGCCGCTTGAAGATGTTCTGCAGGACCATCACGACGGAGAGCACGCCCACCGCGAAGACGGTGGAAACGAGGATCTGTCTTCCGATGTAACGGTCAAAGATGCGCAGCATGGTGCAGGGAGGCGGTCCCTAGTAAAGGCGGGACGGCTGCTTCGGAAAGGAGAAATATCCGCCGAAGGCAAAGAATAAGGGCGGTCTCCGCGAGGGAAACCGCCCTTGAGATTTTCCGGGGGGCCGGGGCCGGTGGAAACTACTTCGCCTGGTAGGCGGAGGCGATGAGTTTTTTAAACTCTTCCCTGGCGGCGGCGACTTCCTTGGACGGGCCGGTGAGCTTGACGAAGACGTGGCCGGTGGCGCTCTCGAGGATGGCGCCGAGGAGGGTCTGGTCGGGCAGGGCAGTCTTCTTGGGATCGATGGGGCGTCCGCTCATGAAGGTGCCGGAGATGACAACGAGGGTGGCCTTTTTCTCGCCAAACTTGAGTTCTTCCTTGGTGAGCTTGGGCTCGGGGTCGGAGGCGAACTGGCCCTGCCAGCGGGCGACGTTGGCGTCGACATCGCCACCCTGGCCGGAGCCGAAGTGGTAGACGGCGGCGTCGAGTCCGGCGGAGCCGTCCTTGCCGGGGAGGTGAAAGGTGCCGGCGCTCATGGGCTTGGGCGTGTCGCTGGTGACCCAGGGGGTGGCGGGCTTGAAGGTGAACTCGCCGGCTTTGAGTTCGGCGGCGGGCTTGACGTCCTCAGCCTGGAGGCTGGCGACGGCGGCGAGGAGGGCGAAGAGATTTAGAATGCGCATGGGTGGGATGGGTGGTGGGTTTTTTCAGGGAAAAGGGTGGGAGGGGCGGCTCTTAACGGCCGTAGTCGTCGCCGGTGTAGGGGCCGGAGGGGCGGGGCTTGTAGTAGCCGCGGTCTGAGGTGCCGGTGGTGCGGGGCTCCGGGGCGCGGTCGCGGTCGCGCACGGGGGCGGAGGGCTGGCGGTCGTGGCGCTGCGGGGCGTACTGGTCGACGGCAGAGGGGAGCTGGTTTTCAAACTGGTCGAGGGCGGCATTCACGGCGTCGTTGGTGCGCTCGCCCCGCTTGAGGAGGTACATGACGCCGCCTTTTTTGCCTGCGCCGCGGGCCACGGTCTGGCCGTTGTGGTAGAGCTTGATGGTGGCGTCGGAATTGATGGGGCCGGGGACGATGGAGAAGGCGAGCTGGAAGTCCGCCTCGTCGCGGGTGACGGGGCGCAGGCCGGCGCGGGTGAGGGAGCGGGTGATGAGGGAGAGGTAGCCCTGCTCCGTGGCGTCGAGGCCGGCGGGCATGGTGACGGTGGGGCGGCGGTCCGCGCCGGGGAGGCCGGGCATGGAGGCGCAGCTGGAGAAAAGGAGGGCGGAGAGAAGTGTGAGGCCGAGGGTGAGGAGTCGGGAATTCATGGCCGGGATGGTAGTGTGCGGGAGGCCGGATGGCAAGGCCGGGAGCGGGGGGCGGTGGAGAAAGATGGGGGACGAGCGGGCACGGGTTTTGAGATTGGCATGCGGGGCCTTGACGGTGGGGCGGGGGGCGTGCTCAAGTGGGGGCCATGATGACACACACGGTATTCTTTTGGCTGAAGGACGGGCTCTCTGCGGAGGAGCGGGCGAAGTTTGCGGCGGGGCTGCAGACTCTGCTGACGATCCCGGGAGCACTGCGGGCGCAGATCGGCAAGCCGGCGGCGACGCCAAAGCGCGAGGTGATCGACGACTCGTATGACTACGCGCTGGAGCTGGACTTCGCGGACCTGGCGGCGCAGGACGTCTACCAGGCGCACGAGACGCACACGGCGTTCATTGACGCCTGCAAGCCGATGTGGCGGGCGGTGCGGGTGTATGACTTTGAGTGGATCAAGTAAACCTGTGAAATGGAAAAAGGGCGGCCCCACGGAAGGGCCGCCCTTTTTGTTTTGCTCCGAACAATGGGGGTGTCAGGCACCCGGTCCGGGGGACTCAGACGGGGCGAAAGGTGAGGTGGTAGGCGGACTCGGAGTCCCCCTCCACATGGAGGTGGCCCTTGAGCTGCTCTGCCAGGAGGCGGGCGATCTCGAGGTCCGTTTCCTCTGATCCGAGGGCCTGACCGCTGGCCGGGGTGAGGCTGACGCTGAGCCGCCAGCCCGCGTCGTCGCCGGATTCCTGAGCCAGCCCGACGGAAACGGTGCCGCCCGGGGAGCGGAGGGTGGCGGCGGTCAGGAGTTCGTTCAGGATCATGCTGAGGGGCAGCACGGTGGCGGCGCTGAAGGACTGGCTGGCAAAGTCGACGGCCACGCGGCTCTCGTTGCGGGCATTTTCGGAGGCCAGGCCGCCCAAGTGGCGGGCGAGGACGGCGAAGTCGAGGCTGGCGGGGTCGTTGCCGCGAAGGATTTCCTCCTCCAGCAGGCCGATGGCGCGGACGCGGTTCTCACTGGCCTTGATCTGCTGGCGGGCTTCAGGGTCGGTGATTTTCCGCTGCTGGAGGCGGAGCAGACTGCCGAGCAGCTGGAGGTGGTTGCGCAGGGCGTGGCGCACATCCCGGGGAATGGTGGAGAGGGGGGCGGAATGGGTGGGGGCCGGGGCTGCCGTGGCCGGCAGGCTGGTGCCCAATGGCATGACGAGGCAGAGGAGGCAGACGGACGGGGGGCTGGTCTCCTGGCTGCGGATGGGGAAGAGGTCCACCTCCACGCGGCTGGCGGTGCCGTCCTGGCGGGTGCAGGTGATCTCGGTGCGCCAGCGGCGGCTGGTATTGATGTGGTCGGAAATGCGGCGGCTGAATCCGGCGGGGTCGCCGGGATCAAAGAGCCGGTAGAGGCCTGAGCCGACGAGGGTCTCGGCCTCGTAACCGAAGTGGCGGACGGCGGCGGGGTTGAGGTCGGTGATGCGGCCCCGGAGGTCGCAAAGGATGACGGGGTGGGGGAAGCTCTCGAAGGCTGCGCGGCGGAAGTCCGGCTCCAGGCGGTGCGGAGGGCTGGCGAGCGGGGCGGTGGGCAGGAGGTCGAGCGGGACGGTGGAGAGGGACGCCGGCGAGGCGGCCGGGGCAAATGGGGAGGGCTGTGCGGGCTGGGGGGCGGCCTCAGGCTCAGGCTGGACGGCAGGTTTTTCGGCAACCGGGGCAGGCTCCGGGCACTCGGCGAAAAAGTAGGAGGTGAAGGCGGGGGCGCCGGTGTGGTTTTTCACGACGCCGGCGGTGAGGCGGACGCGGACGAGGTCGCCGGATTTTGCCTTGATGCGGACCTCGACAGGCGGGGTGGGGCGCTCGCCGCGGGCCATGCTGCCGAGCACGGAAGAATGGGTGGTGGCATCCTCCAGGTGAATGAGCTGCTCAAGCGTGCCGCGGCGGAGATCGAAGCGGGAAAGGCCGACGAGGGCCTCGAAGGCGGGATTCACCTCGACGAGGGCGCCGGTGCGGTCGGCGAGGGCGGCGGCGACGGGGCACTCGGCAAAGAGGGCTCGGAATTTTGTCTCGCTGGCGCGCAGGGCGTCCTCGCTCCGGCGGGCCTCGCTGACGTCTGTGAGGGTGACCAGGAGGGAGCCGTCCTCAAGCAGGTTGGGGCGGAACTCAATTTCGCGGAGGATGCCCTGGTCATTGACGAGAGTGAAGGTGCGGGTGAGCTGGCGGCGCCAGACGGACTCGCGCCACTCGCGGGTGACGGCATCGCGGCTGGAGTCGTCCGGGCAGGCGCGGGCGAGCCAGTTTTCAAAAGAGGGATCCTCTGCGTCAAAGCTGGAGCCTGCCAGAATCGCGTGCGACTTGTTGAAATGAAGGATCTGGCCGGAGCGGTCGAGGAGGACGAGGCCGAAGGGAAGGTGGTCGGTGATTTTCTCGAGGGCTGCCTCGCGCGCGCTTTCCGGGGCGGGA
>JANOAS010000433.1:0-36645 GCA_031411255.1 bacterium | reverse complement strand
TGAACTAAATCCGAAACGATACGTGTGGAGGGCAAAGGGTGAGGAAATTTTAGCCAAGCTCCAGAGAGCCAGGGAGGCAGTGGGAAAAGTCAGCGGGCTTGAAAAATTCTGTTCAGCTACTTCTCAGGCAGCACACTAGGGCTGACTGCGGAGATATCAGCGTAACCACTCCCAAGACCGAGGCGTAAAATGCGAAGCGAGCGCGAATGACGAGGACTGGGTAAGGTTTCATTGGAAAAAAATATGTCTGAAAGGAATTTGCTTTTCCCGGGTGGCGTCATCGGAGGGCCGGGGACCGGGGAGAGAGGGGGTCTGGGGTGTGGGAAGGATGAAGTGTGAAGGAAAAAGGATGAGATTGACGCATTCCACCGGCGTGTGAGGCTGATTTTGGCGTTCAGCATTGGTTGTCGGGGCGGTTCATTGTCGATTTCAGATGTGCGTGAGCATAGGTCTTCCTGTCCGCGCTGCCAAGAATTTTTTCTTGGCAGCGGATGTTTCTGATTTCTTCGAAGGAATCTTCTTCGAAGGAATCTCCCTATTCGGGGTATTCCAAGACGAGGATGCGGCCGTCTCCTAGATCGACCTCCGGGGCTTTCCAAGCTTGGTCGGCGCTTTGATCCCAGAGTTCGAAAGTATCAGCAACGAGGGCTTCGTCCTCGTCGGCTGGGATCCAAGCCCGGATGGCTTGCCAGGGTGGGTGGATGGGTTCGAAGGCTTCTACATCAAATGGTGGTTCTGGTGGTGGGGGAAGGCTGATAAGGGGTTGATGTCGCAGTCGCTCCACCCTTCGGGCTGCCTGTTGGCAGTCTATCTCCGCTTCGCTCCGGTTCCCACAAGCCGAGGAGGCGGAGGAAAAATTGGATTTCCCCCGGGCGGGAGATGGTTTCGATGCGCCGCAGGGTGCCTTGGCAGCAGGGGCACTTGAGGGGATCGGTGCCCCAGACGCGGAGGATGAGATCGCGCCACAAGGGGCGCATGGCGCGGGCCGAAGGAAGTTTGAAGGATGAATTATGAATGATGAAGTTGGTTTCTTGCGGCTTCGCCGGTTGTTCGCAAGAAGGGGGGATGATGTCGGGGGTGGGTTTGGTGAGGCCGCGGGATTTGTTGGAATTGAGGCCGCGGGATTTGTTGGAATAGAGACCGTAATAGCGGATGGTTTGTTGGCCTTTGGGCGGGATGTGCTCGATGGCGGCGGCGAGGAAGTCGGTGGCTTTGAAGACTTCGAAGTTGCGTTTGGTGTGCCAACTGCGGCGGGAACGGTAGATGACGGTTTTGGTGTCGGGGTTCCAGGTCATTTTCTGGAGGGAGAAGGGTGCGCGCAGGAGATATTCGGCCAAACGGCGTCGGCCCCCGGTGTAGTGGGGGGCGACGGGGGCTTCTCCGCCGTTGTCGATGTGGAAGCCGCTGTGTTTCCATGAAAGAAGGTCGGTGGCTTTTCGTTGGCTGATGAGTTTGGCGGCCAGGAGAGCTTGGAGGAAGCGGTGGCGGAAGTGTTCGGTCATGGGGCCGAGGGTGTCGGCAGGCATGGTGTGGAATTTGCCTTCGGCATCGAAGAGGCCATCGGCGGCGAGGATGTGGGGGTGGAAGAGGAGGTAGTCGCCAAAGGTGTGGACGGCGGCTGCGGCGGCGATGCGGCCGTGGGGAAGGTTGAGCCGGGTGCGGAAGGTGTCGCGCAGGGTGTCGATGGTGGTCTGGAAGAGGTGCTGAAGGAGGTGGCGGCGTTTGCGGAAGATGCTGCGGTGTGCGCCACATGGTCTTGTCCCATTGTGCCCTGCCAACTACATGCTTGTAGTACCCCAACTACAAGAGGGTACCCGGCTGAGGACAGGCTGGTCCACTGTCCACGACGGCGGGGGGGCTTGAGGAAACAGTAAACGCCGTTCGCCTCGATGACCAGTGGACGCAATCCCTCAACCCGCTGTAGTGGCTCCTTGCGGCAGGGTGCGGAAAACCCGGCTTTTGCGTGCGAGCGAATCCGGTGCATGGTTTCGGCATGGTTCGTCTGCGCTTGATCCTGATTCCGTCTGCGGTGGCTCTCCTGCTGGGGGGGGCTGTCCGGGGGCATGTGGACTCGGCGGAGTATGTGGCGACGCTGACGACGCAGATCGAGAAGGGGGACAAGTCCGCGCCGACGTATTATGCACGCGGGGTGGAGCTGCGGACGCTGGGGAAGCTGGAGGCATCCGAGGCGGACCTGCGGGAGGCTGTGCGGCTGGATCCGAATTTCCTGCCGGGCCGGAAGGACCTGACCCGCACTCTGGTGGCGGGGAAGAAGCTGCCGGAGGCGGCGGCAGCGGCGAAGGAGGCGCTGGAGGTGGCGAAGGCGCGGACGACGCTGCAGCAGGCCTCCTGCTGGATGCTGATGGCGGAGGTGGAGAGGGCGCGGGAGGATTTCCGGGCGATGCTGGAGGCGACAACGCAGGCGCTGCGGCTGGCACCGCGCGGGGAGGTGGACTGGTTTCTGACCCGTGCGGAGGCCCGGCGGAAGCTGGGCCAGGAGGAGGCGGGGGTGGCGGACCTGAAGGCGGGGTTTGAGAGCACGCACAGCTCGGTGCTGCGGGATGCGTGGCTGGACGCCCTGGTGGCGGCAGGACGCGGGCAGGAGGCTCTGGCGACGATAGAAAAGGAGCTGGCGGAGTGCCGGCACAAGGCCTCGTGGCTGATCCGGCGGGCGGCGGTACGGCAGGCGATGAAGGACGCTGCGGGTGCGGCGTCTGATCTCAAGGCCGCAATCAAGGAACTGAACGAACTGATCCTGCCGGAGGAGCCGGATCTGACGATGGTGGTGGACCGCGGGGTGGCCGAGATGATGGCGGGAAACCGCGCTGCGGCGATGAAGGATCTGGAATGGGCGAGGAAGGAAAATGCGGAGCCGGAACTGCTGGTGCCGCTGGAAAAAATCCTGGGCGTGCCTCCCCTGCCCCCTGCCCCGCCACCAGCACCCGTGCCGGTGAAGTGAACGACCCTCATGAAAAGCTCCCCTCGGCTGTTTGCCCTCCTCTTTTTCGCCATCTGCCCGCTGCTGCTGGAGGCGCAGGATGTGGCCACACAGGCCACCCCGGAGGCGGGGCGACACTCCGGATGGCCCGAGGGCGTGGCAGCGGTGGAGCTGGCGACGGAGTCGACCATGCTCGGCTACACGGTGCCGGTGGAGGTGGACGGGAAGGAAGTCCGGCTCATTTTTGACACTGGGGCTGCGGGCACCATCCTGGCGCCCGCCACGGCGAAACGGCTTGGGCTGAAGGCAGAGCGGAACGGCTCCGTCATCAGCATCACGGGGCAGCAGGTGAAAACCGAGTTCGCCGTTTCGCGCCGGATCACTCTGGGCCAGGCGTGGACGAGCGGCGAGCCGGTGATGATTTCCCCGCTGCCCGATGGGGCGGACGGGCTGCTGGGCGTGGCCACGCTGGCGGACTGGGATGTGCGCCTGGACCCGGCTGCGGGAAAGCTGGTGCTCTTCCCCGCAGGGAAGGCCCCGGCGCTGAAGGGGGAAAGCAGCCTGCCGCTGGCGTGGGAACTGGCCTCCGCCCCGGAGGGCCAGGAACACCCCAAGGGATTTCAACTGATGAATCTGCGCATACCGGTTCGCGCCGCCGGCACAGACATTCAGGCGGTGCCGGACACCGGCTACGGCTACCATTTCCAGGTGTCCTCCGTCCTGCTGGCAAATCTGGCACCCGCTGCGTTGAGGGCTGCGCTGCCGGGCCTGCACACCGGGGTCAGCCTTTCAGGCGATCTGGTGAGCCGCTCCGTGAAGCTGCCCGAACTCGTCCTGGGGCCGGATACGCTGAAGGACCTGCACACGGATGTGGTCGAGGCGGCTCCGGACAGCTCCCTGTCACGCCTGGGCGTGGTGGGGCTGGGTCTGCTGCGGCACTACGTGAGCACGTTTTCCTTTTCCAGAAAGGAGCTGCACCTGAAGCCGCTGGGGACGGTGCAGGATGTGACGCACGTGTCCACGGCCGGCATCCTGATGATCCCCGGCCCGGAGGGACGCTTTCTCATCAGTGATGTGGTGCCGGGCGGCCCGGCGAGCAAGGCGGGCCTGAAGGCGGGGGATGAAATGCTGGAAATAGCGGGCGAGCCGCTGAGGAAAATGACGCCAGAAAAAATGGCCGCCTTCAAGCAACTGCCGCCGGGCAGTGCCGTGAAAGTGCGCTACCGCCGGGGTGCAGCCGAACCGGCGGAGGTGGCGCTGGTTCTTGTCAAAGAGTAAGTCCGGGCGCGGGGGGGGAAATTTCAAAACGAGGCGCAAAAACGCAGAGGGGAAAGCAGCGCACGAGGGCAGCGACCGGACCGTGGTCAATCGCGCAGGCTCGATCCCGCCAATGGAACACTTAGATTTTTTCGAAGGATCAGTTCATTTTTTCGTTATTTTCGAAAAGAGGAATGGAGGCAACGATGGTGAATCAAGGAGATCACCCCGCAGCCGGCGGGGCGGATCCGGGCCGAAGAAATTTTGGGCGGAATGCCGGACACCATGCGCCTGGTGATTTGCCTCAGGCAGAGTCCGGCACAACGCCCGATTCGGGGGAGACCGAAAAGGCCGGGAGCCACTGGGGGAAACTCCGGTGGCTCCCGGTTGAGCGGGTTCGCGAGTCTCAGCCGCCCGTCACGCCACCGGTGATGAAGTAAGGGAAGATGAGCTTTTTGTACTCGTCGCCGCGGGCATTGGTGAGGACGCCGTCGCCCTCTTTTTTGGGATTGACCACCATGTCGCCAACTTTGATGGAATCATACATGCCCGAACTGCCAATGCCGGAGCCGCGCACGCCGACGGCGACTTTTTTCGGCTGGGTGAACCCGCCTTCATTGAGTGCGACCTGGGCGGCATTCCACGCGAGCGTGCCCATGGCTGCCTGCCCCTGCGGAGAGAGGCGCATGAGGTTGGGCACGTTGACGAGGAATGCGATGTTGTTTCCGTTGATGAGGCAGTAGGTCACCATTTCCCCGTGCAGCTTGGGAACAAGGAATCCTGTATTCTCCGGTTGCTGGACGTAGGCATCTTCGAGTTCCTTGATCTTGGCACGCCAGGCGGCGGAGAGCTTTTTGGCGGAGTCGTTGTTGCCGAGGGCGACGCCCAGGCTGTCGGTGGCGATGAAGCCGGTGGCTTTCTCGAACTCGGTCTGGCCGGCCTCGATGACGACCGGCGTCTTCCCCAGGTTGTAAGCGAGGACTACGCCCACGATGGCAATGAGCACCCAGAGCAGGGTCATGGACGAGGCGGGGTGCCGGGAGGCGACGACGGGGCGGCTGGCGTAGGGGGCGGGAGCGGCGGGAGTGCGGACGTGCACAGGCGGCGGGCCGGGCTGGCGCACGGGAGCCTGGGTGCGGAGGGGCGGGGCTCCGCGCAGGGCGCCCGGCGGCTTCATGCGGCGGCGGCCACCGGAGGGCGGGCGGTTCACGGACGGGAGCGGTGGCAGCTGGTGCGAGGCCCCACCCTGGTTGAGCGGCATGGAATCGTCCTCGGACAGCGGGATCAAGCGGCTGGCCTGCGGAGCCGGCCCGGTGCCGTCATCACCCGGCTCCGACTGTTCTTCGGCGTACTCTTCGCCGGTTTCCTGCCAGTCCGTCCCGGCTGCGGCGGGCTGCTCCCAGTCGACCGCCTCGACAGCGAGCGGCTCTTCGTATGCCACCACCTCCGGCGCAAGGGCGGGAGCGGGAGCGGGGGCGGCAGCGGGGGCGGTTTCCATCTCGTCCAGCGGCTCGCCGGTTTCGAGATCGAGGGGGATGAGCCGGCTGCGTTTCACCGGAGGCGGCTGGGGTGTGGAGGAGTCCTGGTCCATGATGCGTATGGGAAAATAAGAACGCTTTGGGAAATTACAAGCCGGTCGGGTGGTCGATGAAGCCGGCGGGCACCTTGAACCGGCGCTCGACGAGGGCGGCCAGGGACTGAACGCCGAACACCTCGGTGGCGTAGTGGCCGGCGTAGAGGACATTCACCCCCAGCTCCTCGGCCAGGGTGTAGCTCCAGTGCGGCCCCTCGCCGGTGATGAAAGTGTCCACGCCCTCCGCTGCGGCAGCGGCCACCTCCGCCCCGGCCCCGCCGGTGATGATGCCGACCTTCCGCACCTGCTGCGGGCCGCCGGGGCAGACGTGAACCTTCCCGCCCACGGCCGTCTCGACACGCTCGACCAGCTGCCAGAGGTCCTGCTTTGCCTCCGCGCGCAGGCCCAGCTGGATCCCCTTCCAAGGGAAAAATGGTTCGGTTTTTTTTAACCCTGCGGCCTCGGCGAGCAGGGCGTTGTTTCCGTGCACGGGGTGGACATCGAGCGGGATGTGGGCGCTGTAGATGGCGATGTCGTGGTCCATGGCGAGCTTCAGCTTTTGAAATGACGGGCCGTCCAGCCGCTGGAGACCGCTCCAGAAAAGGCCGTGGTGGACGAGCAGGAGATTCACCCCCCGGGCTGCGGCCTCCTGGATGACGGGCAGGCACGCATCCACCGCCGCCGCCACGCGCGTGACCTGGCCGCTGCCGTTGGCGAGCTGGAGGCCGTTCAGGGCATTCGGGTAGTCCGGCACTTCCGCGATGCGGAGTTCCGTGTTGAGAAGGGAGACGATTTTTGCGAGGGAAGCGGCGGCCATGGTCCGGCAAGCTAGCGCAAGCGGAGCCTGGTGCATCCGGGATTTCTCACCGGCCCGCCCACTTGCACCGTGACGAGGAAAGCCCTAGGCTTGGCACCAACCATGAAACTCCAGTTCCCCCACATTTTTCGCCACGGCCTGGCTGGTCTGGCCTGCCTCGCCGCCCTCAGCACGGTGAGGGCCGCCTTCATCCTCACGCCGGATGGCAAGGGCGGCAGCGCGGATGCCGGCCTTGCTGCGGCGAACGAACTTTTCCGCAGCAAGGAATACACCAAGGCGGCGGCGCTCTACACAAAGGAGGCGGCGGCGGGAAAACCGGAGGCGATGTTTGCCCTGGGGCTGCTCTACCAGACAGGCAGCGGCGTGGAGCAAAACACGGGCAAGGCGCAGGATCTCTGGAAGCGCGCCGCGGAAAAGGGAAGCACGGCAGCCGCGCACAATCTGGGCATGGCGCTGGTGGAGGACCCGGACCGCCGGGAGCAGGGTCTGGACTGGCTGAAGAAAGCCACGGACGCGGGATCCGGAAAATCCATGCTCGCCATGGGCCAGCTGAATGCGGAGGGGAAACTGGGCAGTGCGCCGGACTATGCGAAGGCGAAAAGCTGGTTTGAGCAGGCGCTGGAGCACGGGGAGGCCCAGGGGGCGCTGAATCTAGCCGCGCTCTACGAAAACGGAGCCGGGGTGGAGAAGAACGCGGACAAGGCGGTGGAATACCTGCAGCGCGCAGCGGACAGCGGGATGGTTCAGGCGATGCTGCGGCTGGGCCAGAAATACATGACCGGGGAGGGCGTGACGGCCAGCGTGAAGACGGCGCGCACGTGGTTTGAAAAAGCCGCAGGGGAAAAATCCCCCACGGCCCTGTTTAGTCTGGGGCTGCTCTTTGAATCGGCCAAGGGGGCGGACCATGATGACAAGAAGGCGCTCGACTACTACAACCAGGCCAGCGAAGCCGGGGAACTGATGGCGTGGAACAAGGTGGGCTACTTCCACGAAAACGGCCTGGGCGTGGCGAAGGACGAGGCGAAGGCGCTGGAATTTTACCGCAAAGGGGCGCAAAACGGCCTGGCGGTGAGCATGTACAATGTGGGCATCATGACGGAAGCCGGGCGCGGGACCACGGCGGATGCGGCCGGAGCCCTGGGCTGGATCTACAAGGCGGCGCTCTCCACTTTTCCCGCAGCCCAGTACGACATGGGCCAGCGCTACCGCAGCGGAAAGGGCGTCATGAAGGACGTGGTGGCCGCCATGAGCTGGCTGGAGCGCTCCGCCCGCAGCGGCTGGACACCCGCCCACCTCGCGCTCGGCGAGCTGCTGGAAAAAGGCGAAGCCGGCACCCCTGATCCCAATGGCGCAGCCAGCGTCTACCAGTCCGCCGCCAGGACAGGCAACCCGGAGGCCCAGTACCGGCTGGCCCTGCTGCTGGAGGGGGGCAAGGGGGTGAAGGCGGACCCCGGCCTGGCCTATGCCTACTTCACCGCCGTCTCAAAAATGAAGATGCCGCCCGAGGGTGACGCCGGAAGCAAACCCGCCACCGAGCTGCGCGACAATGCGGCGAAGCGGGCCGCTGCACTCAAGCCAGGTCTCAACGACGCGCAGCTGAAACAGGCTGAAGACCTGCTCAGCGGAAAAACCCCGGCGACAAAACCTGCGGAGCCGGACTCCGCCACCAAGGCTGCGCCCTCAAAACCCGCGGCTTCAAAACCAGCCCCGCGTTGATTCACGGAGCTTCCGCCTCGGGCACCATCTCGACGTATTTGTACGGGTGGTTGTCCGAAAGCTTCGGGTGCCAGCCCCGCACGTGCTTTGAAACAAGGTAGGTCCGGGAGTACCAGTACATGGGAATGGAGGGCATCTCGCGCAGGAACATGGCCTCCGCCTGTTTCAACAGTTCCAGCCGCGCGTTCGCATCCGAGCACTGCTGGACCTTACCGATCAAGGCGTCGTATTCCGGACTGGCAAACCCCGTTTCGTTGTTGCCGTTGCTCGTGGTCCACAAATCAAGGAACGTCATCGGGTCCGGGTAGTCTGCCGTCCAGCCGGCGCGGCACACGTCGTAGTCGAGCCGGTTCTGCGCTGCCAGGTAGACCTGCCATTCCTGGTTGTTGATGCCGACTTCGATGCCGAGGTGGGTTTTCCACATGTCCTGAATGGCCTCGGCCACGGTGCGGTGGGCCTCGGCGGTGTTGATGAGAATGTTGAACCGGGGAAATCCCTTCCCTCCGGGGTAGCCCGCCTCGGCGAGAAGCTGGCGGGCCTTTTCAGGATTAAACTCCAGGCCCGGCACTCCGGGGTAGGCCCCCATCGGCGGCACCATGCCGGTGGCCGGCGTCTGCCCGCCGCGCGTCACTTTTTCCACGAGGGATTTCCGGTCCACGGCCAGCGCGAGGGCCTGCCGCGCCTTCGGGTTGTTGAGCCCGGGCCGGGTGGTGTTGATGCGGTAAAAGTACGTCGCCATGTGTGGCACCTGCTGGTAAACCTCAGGCTGCTCGGCGCGGTATTTGGGGATCTTGTCCAGCGGCACCAGCTCGGTGACGTGCAGCTGGTGGTCGCGGAACATGCGCTCCTCGGTCGATTCGTTGTTGATGGGGAAAAACGTGATGCCTTTCAGCTTCACCTTCGCCGCGTCCCAGTAGTGGGGGTTTTTCACCGTTTCGATGGAGTGCTGAAAGTGCCACGCCTTGAGCTGGAATGGACCATTGCCCACGATGTTTCCCGGCTGGGTCCACCGGCTGAGGCGCTGGTCGAGTCTGCCAAATTTCAGGATGGTCGCCGGATGCAGCGGCCACCACGAGTAGTGTACGAGAATGAAGGGCAGATGCGGCGTGGGGCCGATCAGTTCAAGGCGCAGCGTATGGTCGTCCAGCGCCTTCACGCCGACCTCCTTGAAATCCGTGATCTTCCCCTGGTTGAAAGCTTCTCCGTTTTTCAGAAGAAAGAGCATGGCCGCGTACTCGGCTCCGATTTTCGGCGTCAGGAGGCGCTGATAGGAAAAGACGAAATCGCCCGCCAGCACGGGATCGCCGTTGGACCACTTCGCCGAAGGGCGCAGGTGGAACGTCCACACATCCTTCCGGCCGTTGCTTTCCCAGGACTCCGCCACCGCCGGCTCGACGCCATCATCGCGGTCGGGCAGCTCGCTGACGAGGCCCTCGAAGAGCGCCATGAAGACGTGGTGCTCCGAGAGACCATTGGCGATGTTCGGGTCAAGCGTGGATGGTTCCGTTCCGTTGCCCAGCAGGAGGATGCCGTCACGGGCGGCCGTCTTTGTCCTCTGCTCGCGACTGCCGCACGACACACCCAGCAGCGCGCAGGCCACCAGCAGCAGGCCGCACTGAACCAGCTTCCATAAATATCTGTTTTCACTCATGCAGGACGGGACCTCGTAGTTTCCTTCCCTGCAGGTCAGGTCAGATTCGCCTGGCCGGACCGCAGTCGGGATGATTAAATGGCGCGGATTTCAAAAATTCCCAGCCCCAAATATGACCCGCGCACTTTCTCTCTGTTTCGGCCTCGCCGCCGCCACCGCCTGCACCGCCCAGGAGGCGGTGAAACCTGTCTTCGAACCCCAAAGCATCGACGATGCCATCCAGATCGGCTACGGTCTGGCCTCTGGTGATGTGGACGGGGACGGAAAGACGGACCTTCTCCTGGCGGACAAAACCGACATCGTCTGGTACCAGGCTCCTGACTGGAAAAAACACGTGATGGCCAGCCACCTCACGCTCATGGACAACGTCTGCATCGCCGCCAGGGACATCGACGGCGACGGCAAGGTGGAAGTGGCCGTGGGTGCACAGTGGAATCCGTCTGAAACGACGGACGAGGCCAAATCAGGAGCCGTTTTTTACCTCGTCCGGCCCGCAGACCTCACCCAGCGCTGGGAGCCGGTGAAACTGACCCACGAGCCCACCGTGCACCGGATGAAATGGGTGCGCATTAACGACAAGGACTGGCAGCTCGTCGTCGCCCCGTTGCACGGACGGGGCAACGACCCGAAAACAGGCGACGGCGTCCCCGCCAAAATCCTCGCCTACATCCCGCCAGCCGACGTGAAGGACGCGGCCGCATGGAAAACCCTCGTGGTGGATGAAACGCTCCACAAAACACACAACTTCGACGTGCGGAAGGCGAAAACAGGAGCGGAAAACATCGTTCTGGGCGGCATGGAGGGACTGCGCAAACTGAGCTTTGTGGATGGAAAATGGATCGGAGCCAGCATTCCGGATCCGGGTTTCGCCAAGGGCGTGGGCGAGGTGCGCGCCATGAGCACCCAGGTCATCGCCACCATCCAGCCCATGCATGGAAATACGGTCGCCTTCTACCACGCAGACGTCAGCCAGGACATGGTGGGCTGGACCCGCACGGAGCTGGACGCCACGCTGAGCCAGGGCCACGCTCTGGTCTGCGCAGACCTGCTGGGACGCGGCTTTCCAGCCGTCGTCGCCGGCTGGCGCGAGCCCGATCCGGACGGCAAGGTGGGGATCAAACTCTACCTCCGCGCTGAGGATGGCTCGGAAAACTGGACCACGACCGCCATCGACACCAACAAAATGGCCTGCGAGGACCTGCTGGCCGTCGATCTGAACGGAGACAACCGGCTCGACCTCGTCGCCTCGGGCCGCGCCACGCACAATGTCATTATCTACTGGAACAAATCCTCGTTCGACCCTCCCGGGGCGCCGCGCGTGGTCAAGGACCTCCCGCCGCTCACCGAGGAGGAGAAGCAGGCCATCGAAGCCCGCAAGGCGAAGCGACGCGAACCGGCGCCGCCTCCTGCGGATGAGGCCAAATAACAATCCCTCCGAAAACGAAAAGGGCGGCCAGGCGGCCGCCCTTTTTTGTGGAAAGTCTGATGTCGGGCAGGATCAACCGTCACCCAGATTGACCGAGACGGTTGGAATCTGGGCCTTCAGCTGATTGGCTCCGGCCTCAGTGCACTTGGTACTGAAAAGAAAGAGTTTGGTCAGTTTTTTCAGGGACCCAAGGTTGGTGAGGCCGGCATCCGTGACCTGAGTTCCGTAAAGATTCAGCGTTTCCAGCTCGTTAAGTCCCTTCAGATGGACGAGTGCGGCATCCGACACGGTCGTCTTGTTGAGGAGCAGTTTGGTCAGGTTCGTCATCTGCGCGACTGGAGCCAGACCGTCGTCCTTCACCTTCGTCTTGCTGAGGTCGAGGGTGTAAACGTTTTTGGCGATGGGAATGAGTTCCTCCAGCTTGATCTGGGACAGCTCGGCGTGGCTGTAGTCGATGTCGAGAAGTGCACCGTTGGATGACAGGGGACGGACGAGAACACCTGCGGTGGTGAGGCGGCCAACCAAGCCGGGATCAGGTGGAGCCAGTTTCGCGGCGCGGGCCTCCTCTGCCTTGCCGCCGGCTTTCAGATTTCCCGCTCCAGCGGCGGCAGCCACCAAACCAGCGCCATCCCCGAAGTCGGCACCAGCGATGATCCACTGCTTGAGGGCCTCGGCCTGCGCCTTCGTGTAGGGCTGACCCTTGCCTGTAGGCGGCATGATGTCCGGATCATCAGGAGGAAGAATGACCTTGGTGTACAGGGAACTGTTGTCCGGAACACCGGCGGCAATGACCGGGCGACCGTTGGCGCCCTTCTTGATGAAGTCGATCGAATCAAGACGGAGGTCGCCTTTTTGTTTCGTGGAGCCGTGACAGCTGACGCATTTGGAATCGATGACGGGCTTGATGAACTTGGCAAAGGTGTCCTTGGGAAGTTTCATCGACACAACGGGCGTAGCCGCGGCGGCAGGAGCAGCGGGTGCGGCAGCTGGAGCCGCAGGAGCCGCAACTGCCGGGGCAGGGGCCGCAGGAGCTGCCGCGTCCGCCATTGCCGGCTTGGTCATGCCGGCATCGGCAACGGCCATGGGGGCGGCTGCCGCATCCGCCGGGGCGGCCGGTGGCGCTGTAGCAGGAGCCGGGGCTGCGGGCTCGACAGGGGCTGGAGCAGAGGGCTCAGCGGGTGCCGGGGCCGCGGCGATGTTTCCACCGTCAGGCCGCTTGGCCAGCAGGTCGGCCAAGCTGGCGGCCGTCGTGCCACCGGGGGCGGCTGCCGGGGCTGGCGCAGCAACAGGGGTGGAGGTCGTGGCAGGAGCTGGTTCGGCTTTTGCCACAGCTCCCTTTTTCACCTTCATCAACTGGGAAAAGGCCACCACCGGCGCTTTTTTCAAGGGCAGCTGCCCGAGGGTGATGAACGCCGTCAAAATCGCCAGCCCCAGCATAAACCGGTAGCCCACGATCAGGGTCTTCTGGGATGATGTGCGTGGTGGTTCGCGCCGCGTGGCGACGGTCAGCGCATGGCCCAGCGTGAGCAGGCCTTGGTTGCGGCATTTTCTTTTGAGGTAAAATGCGAGGCAACCCAGCACCCCGACGAAGACCATCCACATGTTGAACCGGCTCAACTCTCCCGTCTCCCGCCCGATGTTCAGGAACATGAGGGCGAACACGACACTCGCCCCGGCCGCAATCGTGCCGGCAAAGATGAGGAAGAGCACCCCCGGTTCGATTTCCCGATTTTTCTTCCAGACGGCAAACGCCTCGAGAACCAGGGCAGCAAGAAGCAGCCCGAAAGGTAAAAACAGGAAAACGTTCAGCCCCAACCCCCAAGCGTGATCAAGAGGGAGGGCATCCGGTGGCAATGCGGTGGAGTCTTCGGCCCTAGACGCAGACGGCGGCGCAAAAAGCACCGCCATCGCGAGGCCGAACAGCGTTTTGTTACGCTGCCAGCAGGTTGTCATATGTCTGAAAATATTAGGCGAAGAGATCCATGATCGGCTGCCCTTTGTCCGCCAGAGTGAACGGACGCTTGGACGGCGAGTAGATGATCTGGTCGAGAGGCAGACCGAGAGCGTAGCCGATGGTTGCGTTGAAGTCAGGAGGCAGGATCTTGCCCTCGATCACGTTCTCACCGCCGGCGTCAGTTTTGCCGTAGGCCACACCGCCCTTGATGCCACCGCCAGCGAGGAAGCCGGAGAAAGCACGCGGGAAGTGGTCACGTCCGTCATCATCATTGATGCGCGGCGTGCGTCCGAATTCCGTGGCGAGAGCGATGACGGTCTCTTCAAGCAGACCGCGACGGTCGAGGTCGTTGATGAGAGTGCCGATGGCCTGGTCCAGCGAAGCCGCGAGACGCTGCACGCTGGTGAAGTTGTTGGCGTGGGTGTCCCATCCGCCGAGGGTGACTTCGACGAAACGGACGTCGTTCTCAACCAGACGACGGGCGAGAAGACAGCCCTGACCGAATCCATTGTTGCCGTAAGCGTCGCGAACGGCCTGAGGCTCGCTGCCGAGGTCGAAGGCCTTCAGGTCTTCCGACTTCATGAGCTTCAGAGCATCGTCGTACATGTCCTTGTACGCGCGCACGTTCTTCTGGTCGTACTTCGCGTGGAAGTTAGCATCGAACTGCTGGGCGAGCATCAGACGATCATTGAACTCCTTCTCAGTCACTTGGCGGCGACTGTTCGGAACGCCCTCGCTGGCACTGCCCATGATCAGGGGAGCATATTTGGACTCCATGAAACCGGAACCACCGCCGTTGGCGCCGCCACCGATGCGGACGCTGCCGGGAAGAGTGCGGTTGGTGCGGCCTTCGTGACGCAGGATCCACGCGCCCATCCCAGGGTGGGTGATCGTTCCACGCATGGTGTAGCTGGTGTGCTGGAAGTAGTTGCCCTGCTCGTGTGCACCCTGGGTGGTGCTGAAGCTCCTAATGACCGCCGCCTTGTCCATGTGCTTGGCAATGGAAGGGAGGTACTCGGAGAGCTGGATGCCGTCGGCAGCCGTGTTGATCGCCTTGACAGGACCCGCGTTGTCGTGGCCGGGCTTCGGATCGAAGGTATCGAGGTGGCTCATGCCCCCGGACATGTAGAGATAGATGACGTTGCGAGCTGTCGGCTTGCGGTTCGGCACGGCAGGCCCGGCGGGCTTTTTGGCCGTTTCCTTCGCGCCCGAAAGCGCACCCTTGGCGAGCAGCGGGGTGAAGACGCTAACTCCGAGGAGGGACTTCGCGGTGGTGGCAATGAACTGGCGGCGGCTCAGTTCGTCACTTTGCATGAGCAGGTTTTTCATAACGGTTTCGGTGTGGTGGCGGGTTTTTGGTCTGATGTGTTTTTTCTATTAAAGTGATGCGCTGGTTAGCGGACAAAAATGAACTCCTTGGTGGCGAGCAGAGCCCAAGCCACCTTCCGGATGGCCATCTCAGCCCCGTCAGCGGCGACTTGCTTGGCAACCATGGCTTTTTCGGCATCGTTCGGCAGGCGGGAGAGCAGTGTGATGAACAGAGCGTCGCGCTTTTCGTCAACTGTCTTGGCAGCTGCGAGGGTCTTGGCCAGAATCGTGTCCTTGCCCATGAGCTGGTCGAACAGCGGTCCATTCAGCATGGCCAGCGCTTGGGTGACGGAAGCGTCGGTATTGGCATGATCGATGATTTCACGATCAGACTGGCCGTACATGCGGACGAAGTGATTGTTCGGAGCCGGGGAGGAAAGTTCCGAGGCGCGAATCCACTCGCCGCCAAAACCTTTCCAGCGCTCGTCGTTTTCAGAGACTTCAAAGATCTTGTTTTTGTCGTCCATCATGGCCATCTTGTCGTCCTTCTTCATGGCAGCTGGAGCAGCCGGTTTGCCAAAGGTGCTGACCGGCTTGGCCTTGGCAGCCTTGGCAGCATCTTCCTTGATGACAGCCGTGCGGGCATCGAATTTCTTGGAATCCACTTCTTCGATTTTCGCCTGAAGGGACTTAATGCCTGCAGCGTCCTCTTTTTTACGAGCTTCTGCCAGCTGTTTGCGGAGGGCTGCTCCTTCTGCTTCAAAGGTGCTTTCCACTTTGGCAATGGACATGGCGAGTTCCATGATCTGCTTGCCGCCGTTGACGCTGATCTTGTCCTTCAGTTCGTCGGCCTTGGCCTTCATCTCAACGAGCTTGGCTTTATAACCGTTGGAACTCTTGCGGAAGTCCGGGGAGGGAATGACCAGGCCGACAACGCTGTCCCAAAGCTGCTCGGCACTCATCCGGCGGAGAATCGGACCTTGGAAATAATACTGCTCCGGGCTGATGTCCTTGGGGGTGGCCTCACGCTGATAGGTGCGGCTGTTCAAGATGAGGCGCATGTAGCGCTTCATGTCGTACTTGTTTGCCACCATCTGGGTGTTGAGGTGGCGCATCAGCGCGGGATTGGTGGCCAGGGTGAGCGGATCGTTGCCCTTGAAGTCGTCGGCAGGCTCGATCAAACCAACGCCCATCAATTTCTTCCAAAGGCGGTTGGCGATGACCACGGAGAAAGTCGGGTTCTGATTTGAGGTCATCCAGTCCGCGTAGTTCTCCAGCATGTTCTTGCCTTTACCGATTTTTTCTCCAAAGATCGGAATGGCCTTCACCTCTTCGCTGGGCTGCCCCTCCTTGAGGTACTTGAAATCGTCGGGAAGCTTGAGCATCTTGCCCGGATTATGATTGGCTCCGTAGCTGAGAGGCTCGATGAGATCCTCCAGCGCCTTGCGGAAGCCCCCGTCCATGGCCATGTAGGCTTTTTTCTTGCTCTGCTTCTTGGAGATCTTGCCTTCCTTGGCCTGCATGTCGGGGATCAGATCCTCCGGACGAAGGCGGGTTTCCATCCCGTAGGTGAAGGCGGCCATTTCGTAGTAGTCCTTTTGGGTCCACTTGTCGAACGGGTGGTTGTGGCACTGGGCGCAAACGACGCGGGTGCCGAGGAAAATCTGAACTGTGTTGGACATGTTGTCCAAAGGCATGCCGGCGTCGCGCATATAGTAGCCGACGGCACCATTTTCCCAGACGTATCCTTCCGCAGTGACGAGGTGCTTCACGAACTGGTCGTAAGGCAGGTTTTTCGCCAGCGCGGTCTTGACCCAGTCGATGTATGCCGATCCGGCTCCAGCGGGGGCGTTGTTTCCATTCCCGATGTCCGTCTTAATGCGGAGGATGTCGGCCCAGTAGTTGTAAAAATTGCTGACGTAGCCCTCTGAGGTGAGGAGCTGGTCGATCAGCTTGGCGCGCTTGTCCGGGGCCGTGGAGTTCAGAAATTCAGCAGCCTCGTTGTTGGTCGGGATGCGGCCGATGACGTCCAGATAAACGCGGCGCAGGAAAACGTCGTCAGCGGCCGGAGCGTTGGGCTCCTGGTTGTGGCGCTTGAGTCCCTCTTCCACAAGCTTGTCGATCAGCTCGGTGGCGGGATCAGCAACGGCGCAGGCCTTGACGACCAATAATCCGGCGATGGCAACCGGCAGAGCGGAGGCCAGAACACGGCGGAAGCGGGCGAATGTGGAGGTTTTCATATTTTAGAAAGGAGCGGGAAAAGCAGGGCAAGGAGCCTTGGGGTAAACTATGCTGGCAAACCGAATCTTGGCAATAAAATCACGTTAGGGGAATTTCTGAGGTCAAGGGCTGAGACTAGCCGACTCCCCCCAAGCAGGACTTCCTCTGGTCGGGAGTGATTTCACACTGCAACTCGGGCGATTGTGGCAACACCGCCACATTCCCCTAAAGGTAAACTGTGTAAAAACCACCCTGATTTGGGAAGACGAGGGAGCCTTCCGCCCATTTTTTCGGCGGATTCGGGATTCTCTCAGAAATGAGGAGGAATGACCAGAAAAATCTTCACCTCGTTTATGGAAATTATACAACAGCGCGCGACCCAAGGTCAGACCAAACGCTTTCGAGGCGAATATCGGCGTTATTTCAGGGCCTTTTCGACCGCATCGGCGATCTCTTTTGAGTCCGGCTGGATCTTTGGCTCAAAACGCTGAACGGCCTTGCCATCCTTTCCGACGAGGAATTTGCCGAAATTCCACTTCACATCACCGGGGAACGGCCCCTTCTCGCCGGTCAGGGCTTGATACAGCGGGTGCTGCTCGGGGCCTTTGACGTGGATTTTGTCCATCATGGGGAAGCTGACCTTGTACTTGGTGGAGCAGAAATCCTTGATCTCGGCATTTGAGCCGGGCTCCTGGGCGCCGAAGTCGTTGCAGGGCAGGCCGAGGACGATGAGGCCCTTGTCCTTGTACTTCTGGAACAGTTCCTCCAGCCCCTTGTATTGCGGGGTGTTGCCGCATTTCGAAGCGACGTTGACGAGGAGAACTGCCTTTCCAGCGTAGGCCTTGAGGGAGGTGGCCTTGCCGTCGATGTCCTTGAGCGGGATGTCCTGAAGGGCTGGCGGGGTGTCGGCGAGGGCGGCGGTGGTACACATGGCGGTGAGGATAAAAGCGAGGAGTTTCATATTCATCCACCCTCGCAACTCCCCCGCCCCTGTCAAACCTCCACCCTCTCAGCATTTCCCCGACAGGCGTCGTGTGACAGCGACTTCACTTGGCGGATGAGCCATCTTGTGGCAGCCTGCGTCCTGAGAATTTCCGCCCCACCCCGCCCGCCAACTTCCCCATGAATACACTTTCTCTCCGAGGCCTCACGGCCAGCGCCTTGTTCCTGCTCCTACCCATGTCGGCGAGGGCAGTCATCACCACCACCGGCGTGGTGGACAAGACGCGTTACACCAATTCGGTCACCTTCACCATCGCCGGAGCCACCTCCGCGACGCTGGATGGAGTACCGATCTCCCTCGGCACGCCGGTCACGGTGACGAGCATCGGCTTCCACGACCTGCAGGCGGATGACGGGGTTCCCGCGAACCACAAGCAGGCCTACTTCATCGTCAGAAATTCCGAGCGCCTCGACACAGAAGACGGCATTCCAACGATGAAGCCGTATCATTTCGTCAACGACGCCCCCTCCGCCTTTGCGGCCGGAACGTTAAAGCTGATGGTGCCCTCCCGCTACCCGAACAACCTGATCCTGCCCGTGGAGGCGCGGCTTGCCAAGGCAAACGACGATCCGCTTTTCCTGAATGGTGTGGTAAAAGCCGGGAACTTCCCCGCCTCCCCGCTCCAGCTGCGCCGCGGGTGGGGCTCCACCATTTTACCCGCCCAGACGGCGATCACCACCACGACGAGCACCAGCTACGACGCGAACGTCAACGGTGCCACCGCCACGGCCCCCATCGTCATCGAGCCTGCCTCGGCCCCGGGCTACTGGACGGCGGTGACGGGCGCGGTGACCGGCTCTTGGCCGGCGAACAGCCGCATCCACATGACTGGCACCGTGACCGTGGCAAATGGCGCGACGCTGACCATCGGCGCCGGGACGATTGTCTGGGCGGATCCTGGGGTGAACATCGAGGTGGCCGCGGGCGGCAGTGTCGTGGTGAACGGAACGGTGGCCGACCCGGTGGTCATCGCGCCCGCCTCGTCCACCGCTCCCTGGGGTGGCGTCTGGCTGAGGCCGACAGTCGCCCCGGCCAAGGCCAGCTTCGTCGCCACCGGACTCATCCTCTGCCGCTGGGGGGCGGATCCGGCCTGGACGAATTCGGCGCACGGGTTTTCCGCCCACCGCTCCGAGCAGGCCGCCTTTGGCGTGGCGGACAGCGCCATCCTCACGCTGACTGACTGCGCCATGATCGGCCCGATCAATCTCTCCGAATCACGGGGTTCGGGCATTGCCAGCAACAAGCCCGCCATGAACCTGACCCGGGTGCTCTGCCAGCGTGCCATCACCGGTGGCGAGCAGGTGCAGGGCTCCATCCTCATGAACAACTGCGCCTTCATCGAGTTCAACAATCCCAACATGGATGTGGACTCGGAAGGATTCGTCGATGGCGACAATGACGGGCTCTACCTTTTCCCGAACAACGGCAACACCCACACGCTGAACAATACATTGGTCGGCTGGACGAAGGACGACGGCATCGACACCGGAGGCAGCAACGGCGGCAGCACGATCATGACCGGCTGCTGGTTTGAAAACTGCGTGCACGAGGCTGTGTCGAACTCCGGCGGAAACCGAATCCCGGAAAGCCACTACAGTGTTCATTTCAATTCCGGCCAGGCCATGGAGTGCGGCTACGGCGACGCCTCGGTTGGCCCGCAATCCTTGGTGGATCACTCCCTGCTCATCGGCAACATGGTCGGCGCGCGTTACGGCGACAATTACGGCTCCGGCTCCTGGACCTACGGCGGCACGTTCACCATGAACGACTCCCTCAGCCTCTACAACGGCTTCCACGACGCTTGGGCCATCGAGTGGACCTCTTGGGCCTACCAAAACGCCCGCATGACCATCCGCCGCAGCTACATTTCCAAAGCGGCGGATCTGGCCAACTGGCCCGGAGCCGGGGCGGATGCCAACCACCTTTGGAACCCTGCCACCGACGGTCCGCAGCTCTCCTCCTACATGCCGGTGCCGGACTCAAACGTGGGCGTGGACCTGCTCCTGGACAAGCGTCAGGACCACATCTCCGGATTTCCCGCCAGCGTGAATGTGCGCCTGAGCACCTTCAGCAGCAAAACGGTGACGACCAAGTACAACCTGATCGGCAAGCCCACGCCGGAATCCACGACTGAAACCGTGATCTCCACCGGCACTCTGACCTGGACGCCTGGTGAGACGGTGAAATCCGTCGCCCTCTCCCTGCCGGTCGGCCATCCCTACAATCAAGTCTGCCTCTGCCTGAGCGACCCGGTCAACGCCGAGGTCACGGGCTCCCCGGCGTTTTATTTCAAGTACACCGTGCCCTCCTCGACGGCAGACTTCGCCTACGTCCCCGCGAAATCCACCGGCTGGAGCTACTCCGCCAAGCGCGACTACACGGCCGCTCTCTACAACCCCGACCTCCTGCTCGGCATCGCCTCCCAGGCTCCGGAAAACAGCTGGAAGGGCTGGAACCACAATGAAGCGATCACCTATGGCGCTTCCGTCGTCTTCTGGAACACGAACAAAACCGCCCCCATCGGATTCCGCTCCGCCACCAGCACGGCCACCCTGCTGCTGGGCACCACGCTGACTGCCGCAGAGCAGGGCCCCTCCAACGACCGGACCAAGGCCATGTATTGCAGGAAAAAATTCACCATCGAGGACCCCTCAGTCGATGCTGCGAAAAACGTGGGCACGATCAAGAGCCTCACCTTGAAATACTGGTATGATGACGCCGCCGTGATCTACCTGAATGGAACCGAACTGCTGGCAAGAAACATCAGCAAGGGGGCCGGCACCCAGGGCTACACCTACACCACAAGCACCGGGGCAACCGTGGACGCCAACACAGAAGGCGATGCCGTGACGGTCGTCATCACTGACGCGGGGCTGCTGGGGGCGCTAAGGACCGGGGTGAATGTGCTCGCGGCGGAGGTCCACCAGGGCAGCCTCACCTCGTCCGACCTTGTGTGGGACTGCCAGGTGACTGCCCAGTTCAAACCCGCGCCGACCGGCATATACGGCCTCGGCCAGCTGGGCAGCGACCACTATTTCTACTGGCTGGACACGGACATCCTGGGGCTGGAAACATCCCCCAATCTGGGCGCCGGCAGCTGGACGAAGCGACCGGACCAGAAGAGCCCGGTGCCGCTCATCCCCACCGCCACGCGGATGTTTTACCGCGCCAAGGACATTACCGCGCCCTGATTTCCGCGCATGGACTTGGACGGCCAGACGCTCGTTATCATCGGCGGCACCACGGGGCTCGGGCTTTCCGCCGCGCGGGCCTGCGTGGGCGCGGGGGCTTCGGTCGTCGTCGTCGGGAGAAATCCAGCGAGCCTGGAGGCCGCGCTGGCGGAACTGGGCGGGCGCGCCCGCGGCGTGACGGGTGATGCGGTGAAAAGTGAAACTGCGGAGGCGGCGGTCGCGCTGGCCGTGCGGGAGTTTGGCCGGCTGGACGGGCTCTACCACGTGGCCGGCGGCAGCGGACGCCGCATGGGCGACGGGCCGCTGCACGAGATGACGGACGAGGGGCTGGACGCCACGCTGGACCTCAACCTGCGCTCCGTCATCCTGAGCAACCGGGCCGCCGTGCGCCAGTTCCGCGCGCAGGGCGGTGGCGGAGTCATCCTGAACATGGCCAGCGTACTCGGCTACTCTCCCAGCCCGGAGTTTTTCTCCTCCCACGCCTACGCCGCGGCCAAGGCGGGCGTGATCGGATTTTCCCGTGCGGTGGCCAGCGCCTACGCGGCGGAAAACATCCGCGTGAATGTCATCGCGCCGGCGCTCATCGAGACGCCCATGTCCCAGCGTGCCGCCGGGGACGAGGCGATCCTGGCTTTCATCCACGCCAAGCAGCCGCTGGACGGCGGACGCATCGGCGTGCCGGAGGATTGCGACGGAGCCGCCGTCTTTCTGCTCAGCCGTGCGGCGCGGTTCATTACGGGCCAGGTGCTGGCCGTGGACGGCGGCTGGACGGTCAGTGAAGGACGCGGCACATGAACACAGACCCAGTGCACCTCGGCATCGATCTGGGCGGCACGGGCATCAAAGCCGCCGCCTTCTCCGCCGACGGACGCGTGCTGGCGAGGCTCGAGGCTCCGACCCGCGATGGCGAAACCGTGGACGGCGAGCCCGCTTTTCTGCACGAAGTGCGCCGCCTGGTCCGCGAGCTGGGGCCCGCCTCCACGCTGGGGCTGGCGGTCCCGGGTCTTCCGGCGAGGGACCGGCGCAGCATCGATTTCATGCCAGGCCGCCTCCGCGGGCTGGAGGGGCTGGACTGGCAGCACGCCCTGAATTTCCCCTCCCCCGTGCCCGTGCTCAATGACGCGCAGGCCGCTCTGCTCGGCGAGGCCTGGCTGGGTGCGGCCGCTGGCCGGGAAAACGTCATCCTGCTCACTCTCGGCACCGGCGTGGGCGGCGCCGTCATTTGCGATGGACGCCTGCTCCGCGGTCACCTCGGCCGCGCCGGACACCTCGGCCACATGACCGTCGACCGGCATGGCCCGCCCGGCATCACCGGCACCCCGGGCAGCATCGAGTGGGCCATCGGCAATGCCACACTTCCAGAGCGCAGCGGCGGGCGCTTCACCATGACGCGGGACCTCTCCACCGCCGCCCAGTCCGGCGATGCGGAGGCGCAGGAAATCTGGGACGCGTCCCTCCACGCCCTCGCGGCCCATTGCGCCGGGCTCATCTGCGCGTTTGACCCGGAGGTCATCGTCATCGGCGGCGGCCTCAGCGAGCTGGACGACTTCCTCTTTTCCCCGCTGGCCGCGCACCTGGAGGAAATGGAATGGAAGCCGCGCGGGCACAGCGTCCGCCTCGTCAAGGCCAGCCTGGGCGCATGGGCCGGCGCCTGCGGGGCTGCGCGGGCCGGGATGACGGGCGGCGGCTGACGATTCACCGCCGCTCACGCCAGCGCCGTTTCACCGCATTGAAGGCAATGCCCAGTCCGCCCACCACGAAGAGGCCGGGAAACCAGATGGTGTAGCCGACCGCCTTCGTGTCGTGAAGCAGGACGGCCTCTGCGGGATTGACCGGGTTGACGTGGCAGACCGTTTGGGATCCGGCGGGAAACCGAGCCAGCAGCTCCTCCATGCGGTCCTTTTGCGCGGACTTGGGCGGAACGCGGCGGATGCCGGAGCCGGTGTATTCCCTGCCGCCAATGGTGTAGCGATATCTGATGACGGCGATGAAACTGACGGCCGCGTGCGGCACCGGCACGTCCTCCACCAGCCGGGACTCCACCACCACGCATGGCGTGTCCGTCCAAGCGCGCGTGACCAGCGCGTGCTGGTAGCCGCGGGCCAGGAGAAAGACAAAAACGGCGCCCATGCCAGCCAGCATGAGGCCCAGGATGAGCCCGCCTGCGAGGGAGCCAGTGGACGCAGGGCGGGAGGATGACGGAGCGGGTGAGGACATGGGAAAATGCGGCCGGCTCACTTCCAGCGCCAGACAGAGAGCCCCTTCAGCTCGCGCACAAAGATTTCACCGCCCGTCACCACCAGATGCGCCCACGTTTCGCTCTCGGAGATCTTGCGCTTGTCGATGATGTCGAATTTCTCCCCGCCCGCCTTGAACAGGACCAGCTCGCCATGCTCGCTGAGCAGGAGCACGTGGTCGCCATTGGCCACGAGGCTGGCGTAGTCACCCACGCGCTCGTCCGAGGTCCACTTTTCCTCCCCGGTGGCCAGATCCACGCAGTAGAGGTGCTGGCTGCGCAGGTCAAAGTAGGCGTGGTTTTTCACCACCACGGGGGAGGACATGTAGCCCTGCTCGTTCTGCGCCCACGCCTCCTCGCATTTCCACTGCACCGGAGCTTCTGCAGCGGTCTGGGATTTGGAAATCTTCCAGAACACCGTCCGCCAGCCATAGGCGCTGGTCAGGACGCCATCGCCATGGATGACCGGTGTGAGAATGTTCATGCCCCGGTCTCCCGGGATGCCCTGCTCCCAGAGCACCGCCCCCGTTTCCAAGTCCAGCCCGGCCAGCTTCTCCCGGTTGAGCACCACCAGCTGCTCGCGCCCGGCGAGGGTCGCAATGACCGGCGAGGAAAAGGACCCGCCCATCATCCCCCCTTGATCCTGCAGCGCCCGCCAGACGATTTCCCCGCTGTCCTTTTTCAGCCGCAGCACAGAAGCGCCCGCCTGCACGAACAGTCCATCCCCGTGCACCAGTGGAGACGAGACCGAGCCAAAGGCCGGCAGCGGCACCTTCAGCTTATCGGCAAAATCCAGCCTCCACTTTTCATTTCCCGTGGCCGTGTCCAGGCAGACCAGCAGGTCCTTCATCCCGATCACGTAGAGCGAGGTCCGATCCAGTGCCGGAGTGGCGCGGATCCAGCTCCCGTTTTTCGCGGCGAAAAACGGAACCTGCATCTGGCCCGGCCAGCCATGCTTCCAGACCTCGGTCCCCTTCTCCCGGTCAAAGGCGCGCACCACCTCCCGCCCGTCAGCCGTGGACTCGGTGGTGAAGACGCGATCTGCGCCCACGATGGGGCTGGAGTAGCTCTGGGCCAGGTCAACGTGCCACTTCAGCGAAAGGTGATCACCCGAGAGCGCCGCCGGCCAGGCACCTCTCACATGACCATCCCGCGCCGGACCGCGCCACTGCGGCCACTCCGCCGGAGCGGCGGACGCTGCCGCCACACTCCAGAGTGCCACTCCACCTGCCAGCCACCGGGAAGAAACCATGACGTCAATGTTAGCCTAGTTTAACAGCCGCGCGCGCGGAAATCCTGCGGCAGCTTGCTGCTTTCCAGCCAGGTTTTGGCCCCGGCGGCATCACGCTTCATCCAGTCTCGGACGAGATCGATCGTCAGGCGCGTCTGGCGCTTCTCGTCAGACAGCGTGCCCGCCCAGGCCAGGGCGGACTCCGGGTCCTTTTCGCGAATGTTCCAGGCAAACGACTGGCGCGGGTCGTCCGTTTCCGGCGAGGAGGGAAATTTCCCGAGCCACGTCCCGGCCTCGTTCGGGTTCTTTTCCGACCATCGGTCGATCACCTCGGTCATCGCCCCGCCGCGCGCCGCCCCCGCCGGCAGGTTCTCCACCCACTGGGCAGTGGACTTCACATCCTGGTCCGCCAGACGACTCGTGAGCCGGCGCGTGATCCCGTCGCGGAACGCCCCCTCCGGCAGACCGGTCACCCAGTCGCGCGCCGCCTCGGGGCTGCGCTGCTTGAAATATCCGTCGAGCACCTTGTCCATCATCTCGCCGCGGGCGCGGCTTCGCGGTTCGTTCTGCGCCAGGAGGGCCGCCTGGTCGAGGTTCCCTTTCACCAGGCCGGCGATTACGCCCACCATCAGATGGTTGCCGTCCTCATTGGGCTTGCCGTCCTCTCCCTTTTCCCCCTCCCCGTGCTCATGCGCCCAAGCCACCGCCGACTGTGGATCCCGCTGCGCCCACGCCTGCAACCCCATGTAGCTGGCGTAGGATCCGGGCCAGTCCTTGATGGTAGCCGCCTTCGTCATTGCCGCCTCCGGATCAATCATCGCCCACGTGTGCATGAGCATGGAAAGCTCACGCCCGCGGCCCCGGGGGTCAAACCCGTCCATCAGGGTGTCCATCGCAGCCGCCCTTTCTTCGTTGGTGCCCAGAGATTTCAGCAAATCCATGAAAGCCGTCATCTTTTCCACCGGATTGTCCAGCGCAAGCAGCCTGGCCATGCGCTCGCCGGCCGGCACCGCTGGATCGGCCCGGGGATTGACCAGGCCCGCCCCCTTGAGCCCGCCGGCAGCTGCGGAGACCGCGGGCTTCACCCCGGCCGGCGCGGCTGCCTCTGCCCCACTCTGTCCCTGCATCTCTGCACTGCCGCCCCCGCCCCTGCTTGTCACCCGGCTGCCAGCTCCAGGAGGCTGGAAAAACACGCGACCAGCCCACACTGCAACTCCGAGGGAGCCCAGCCAGGCAGACGCAAGAACGGGAACAAGAAGTCGGCTATTCATTCGAGCAAACATCGCGGGCTGGAAGCGGAGTGTCAATGTCCACCCGGCCATCGGGGAGAGCCTCACACCTGGCCCGCTTCCCGCTGGCGGACTGGCGTCCGGCATGTTAAAGAATGACGCGCATGCTGCCTTCCCAACGCCTCCCATGAGTGAACCTCCCGAAAAACCACGCAAGTCCTACAGCGAAGCCATGAACGAATGGGCCTCCACCCGGGAGGCCCAGATGGTGCTCATGAGCAAAAGCCGGAACAGGCTCCTGCGACCGGATCCACTCGGCGGCACCGTCTCCGTCATTTTCGGTTACCTCTTCAGGCTGATCGCACTCGCCCTGCTCGGCTTTGCCGTCTACCTCCTCGCCGTCCGCTTTCACATTCGCGGCAACGAATTCAGGGATCAAATCGGCCGGGAGCTTGGGCGCTACCTCAAGGCCGACCACCTCACCCTCTCTAATCTCGCCTTCGTCGAGGGCTGGGGCGTGGTGAAAAAAACCACCGCCGAGGGAGGCCCTGACGCGCCATTCAAGCGACTCGAAATCAACGGGCTTGACATGGACATTCCCTATCTCATGCTCTGGAAGAAGGACTGGACCATCAACCGGGTCAAAATCCGCGAGTTGAGCGCCACCATCCGCAGCGGCTCCGCCGGCGCCGCACCGGACATTCACCTGGATGAGCTGGACCGCATGACCCTGCCGGATGGCGTCACGACGCCCGTCGAGTCCTCAGAACCAATCCGCGCACCGGAAATAAAAAAGGGCGCCGCCGTCCCCCCGCCACAGAGCGTCCGCCACGCCGGTCTGGGGGTGAGCCCGGTCTTCGACTCCCTGAAGCTCCGCAACATCAACATTGGCAAAACAAGCCTTTTCTGGGGCCTCACCGCAGGCACGGCCGGTCGTCTCGAAGACGCCACCGTCGAAATGAACACGGAGGACAACCAGACCTGGCACCTGTCCGCCACCTCGGGCTCACTGACCCAGAACTGGCTGGACCGAATGAAAATCGAGCGCATGGAGGCGACGCTGGCGCCGGCAGAGCTGACCTTCGGCCCGGGCCGGCTCAGCGTGGGCGGAGCCCCCTGCACACTGAACGGGAGCATCAAGACAGGGGCTTCGCCTGTTCTGAATTTGAAGTTCACCTGCGAAAAGATGCCGGTGGCAAAATTCCTTGAGCCAGTGGCCGCCCAGTCCTTTGACCTTCTGGTGACTGGTGAAGCCGCCTTCGAGGGCGCCCTGAACTCCCCTGCCGGAGTGGCATCGTCGGGAGCCTTTAAAATTGAGAGCGGAACCATTCGCACACTGCCTGTCCTCGACGCCCTCGCCGTCGTCACCGGCCGCCCCCGCTTCCGCACCTTCGATGTCACCGGCGGCCAGATCGCCTTCAAGGTGCAAAACGGGGTTGTCTCCGTGTCGGACTTTTCCCTGGAATCAGGAGCGGAAGTCAAAGTCACCGGCAATTTTACGTGGGACAACGGCGTGATCAAGGGCACCTACTCCGTGGGCATGACCAAACCCTACGCCCAGCGTGTTCCCTCCGAATTGCTGGCAGCACGCGCCCAGGAAAAGGACGGGGGCTGGCTGTGGTTGACCTTCCCCCTTGACGGCCGGATGGAAAAGCTCACCATGGATCATCGTTCTGCGCTCATCAAAGACTACAACGAGACCATAAAAAAGTAAGCCACAGCCCGGGCATGCTTTTCAGTCTTAAAGTCGTCCCCAACGCCAGCCGCGACAAATACCTCGGCCTCATGGACGACGGTCTGACACACAAGATCAAGCTCCGCGCCGAGGCTGTCGATGGCCGGGCCAACGAGGCCCTTGTGGAATTTCTCTCCAGCCGTCTCAGGATTTCGAAATCCTCCGTCAACCTCGTGTCCGGCCAGTCATCGCGCCTCAAGCGGGTCGAAATCTCCGGCATCAGCGACCTCTCCCCCCTTTTGAGCCCACACAAATGAACCTAAAAACGGTGATAATTGAACAGGAGGGAACGGAGAAAAAAGGGGAAAGAACCTGTTGCGCCCATACCATCAGTCACCTGCTTGATGAGGTGGACGGGCTCTGATGTCCGCGCCTTAACTTCTGGAACTCCGTTCTCTCCCTCCCCTCCTGTTCCAAACCATTCCGGCATTTAGGATGAACCGGATATTCCCCGGCGGTCGCCACATTTACGCCCGGCCACGCGTGGTCCGGCGCATCGGCTCTCGAAACCGCGGTGAGGTGCTGCCAAACGAAAACGGCGGCCCTTGGAGGGACCGCCGTTTTGGAGCCACATTGGACTGCGGGAAATCTGGATTAACGGGTCGTCTTTTCGAAGATGACCTTGTCACCCGGCTGAACCTGGCCGCCTTCGCTGAGGGAATCAGCAATGACGTCGGCGACGGTGCGGGTCTTCTCGATGGAAGTGATGTTCAGCAGGCCGACACGCTGGCCGCTGCGCATGACGATGAGCTTGGAATCGGCGGTGACGCCCTTGTTCTCACCGATGTCGATGACGACAAAGGCGTAGTCAGGATTCGAGGCGAGAACGGTGCCTTCGGTGGAGTTGAGGGCGATGCCCTTCTTGCGGGTCTCGCGGCGGTCTTCAAACCCCTTGAGAACCGTGGTGTTCTGGGCCACGGCCTTGTCGGCGACTTCTTTTTCCTTGGTCGTCGTCTCCATTTCCGTTTTCCGGTCGGTGATTTCCTTGTTGAGCGTCTCAAGTGTAGCCTGAAGCATGTCCGGCGTGCTGTCACCGAGTAGTTCCTTCACCTTCGCTTCAAGCTTGCTGACCTCCTCCGTGTTGTCGGCGATGTCCTTGACGAGCTTTTCCAGATCGTTGGTCTTGCTCTTCAGGTTGTTGGTGGCCCCGTCCAGCTCGACCTTCTTCTGCTCGATCACCCCTTCGGTGTCCTTCAGCGTCCCCAAGGTGTCCGTGTTTTTGGCAACCTCGGCGACGATGTCCTTCATCAGGACATCCTTGATACGTTTGTTGATCTTGGCCTTGTCGATCCGGGTCTGAACCTTGGTGTTGTGGTTCAGGTAGGCAAGGGCGCTCGCGCCGAGAGTGGCGACGATGGCGAGAATGGCGAGAATTTTTTGGAGCATGGCTCGGGAAAATCAGGAGTTGGGAAAAGCGGGAAATTATTTCTTCATTTCAGGAGCCTCTGCCGGAGGCGCGTCAGCAGCAGCCGGTGCAGCACCACCAGCGGGTGCGGCGAACGGATCGGCAGGAGCGGCGGCAGGTGCCGCGCCAGCTGGAGCCGCGAAGGGATCTGCGGGAGCCGCTGCAGGATCAGGCAGGGCACCGGGAGCGGGAGCCACCGGAGCGGCACCGGCAGGCTTGGCTGGTGCCGCCTGCTTGGCCCTCCAGCGGTCCACGGAGGACTCGCTGTTTACGACCACCACGTCACCGGGGTGGATGGAGTCGCCCTGGGCGACGGAACCCTTGATCACATCGGCAACCGCACGCGAGGGCTCGACGTTGGTCACCTTCAACTGGCCGATGACGCTGTTGCCGCGTTTCACGTCGAGGGTGGCACCGCCCACGACTTCAGAGTTGTCTCCGGCGCTGATGACGGCGTAGCCCCAAGCGTTGTCAACGGAACTGACGCGCGCCCGGAAGGCGGTGGGGATGACACCGGCGTTCTGCCAGCTCTCCTTTTCCTTCATGGTGGTAATCACAGCCTCAAGCTTGTTGTTTTTGTCCACCGTGGCGGCGACCTGGCCTTTCAGGGCGGTCAGCTGCTCCTCCAGCGTGGCCTTCTGCTGCTTCAGGCTGGCGATCTCGGCTTGCAGCTTCTCAATGCCGCCGGCGTCGTCGAGTTTCTTCTTCATGTCCGCCAGTTTGGTGGTCACGTCTTGGAGGGCGGCCTTCTTCTCGGTGATCTCGTCCTCTTTCTCCTTCACCTTCACCTTGGTATCAGCGACGTTCTTTTCGAGCTTCGCCTGTTCAGCCTGGGCTTCGGTCAGCATCCCATTGTGCTTCACGAGGGCCTCTTTCGCGCTCGCAAGGTGCGCAGCAGCCGCCTTCTCGTTGTTTTTGGCAACTTCGAGCAGGTTCTTCTCGGCCTTGAGTTCAATGCCGTTGGTATGGGCCAAGTAAGCGGAAACGGCCACTACAGCGGCAGCAATCCAAGTCAAAATCTTCCACATGGTTCAGGTAGGGTTGGGTGTCGGAAAAACAAATTTTTTCGGAGGCGCGAGGATTAACACAGGATGCGAAGGGGCGGCAAGGGAAGATTTCAAAATCTTTGAGGAACCGGCTGCCACCCCCCTGGGAAAACCCCTGCTCCAGCGGAACGCCGCACCTCGCGGATTCCCTGGAACAAAAATCGTCCCGTAACGTTTCTTCGCCCCGGAGAGGCGAAGAGTCAACGGCTCCACTCCAGCATGCGCAAAATCGGCGCCTCCGCCCGTTTCCGGATCCCCTCTTCCATTTCCACCCGGGGGGAGAGGCGGTCAAGACAGTCGCGCAATTTTTCCATTGTATTCATTTTCATGAAACGGCAGTCCGCACAGCGGCAGTTGTCCGTCGGCCCGGGGATGAAATTCTTGCCCGGAATCTCCCGACGCAGGCGGTGCAGCATCCCGCTCTCGGTGACGATCACGAAATTTTTCGCCGGGCTGTCGCGGCAATACGTCACCATTTTTTCCGTCGAGCACACCTCGTCGGCCAGCAAGCGCACGGCGTAGGTGCATTCCGGGTGGGCCACCACTTCCGCATCGGGGTGCTCCGCCTTGATTTTCTGGATACTGTCCCGTGTGAACTCGACGTGGACGTAACATGCACCCTGCCAGAGTTCCATTTTTCGACCGGTCTGCTCCATGACCCAGGAGCCGAGGTTCGCGTCCGGGACGAACAGGATGTTCCGGTCCTTCGGCACCCGCTCCACGATCCGGCAGGCGTTCCCGCTGGTCACGATCACGTCGCTCAGGGCCTTCACCCCGCCGCTGCAGTTGATGTAGGCCACCACGTAGTAGTCTTTTTCCGCGTTTGCCTTCAAAAAGGCCGCCAGCTCATCCGCAGGGCAGCTTTCCTCCAGCGAACACCCGGCATGCTGGTCGGGCAGGACGACGATTTTTCCGGGATTCACGATTTTTGCCGTCTCGGCCATGAAGTGCACGCCACAAAAAGCGATCACGTCCGCCCCGGTCTCCTTCGCCTTGTAGGCCAGGCCGAGGGAATCCCCCACGAAATCCGCCACCTCCTGGATGGCCTGAATTTGGTAGTTGTGGGCGAGGATGATGGCATTGCGCTCTTTTTTCAGGCGCAGGATGTCTTCACGCAGGTCAGTGGCAACAGCGGCGGTTGGCATGGGTGGTGGGTCGGTGGTTGGAGAGGGGAAGCGGAGAATCTAGGCGCGGATTTTCCCCTGCGAAACAGGAAACGCACCTTTCACGGCCCGGTCCCTGCTCACGTAAAGCGCCGGCTGGCACCCCCATCGTGGAAAAATTTACACTCAAGAGGCTTGAGAAGCCGCCATCCCAGTATCAAAGTCCGACGAGAACAAGAACACCCAAACATTATGAGCGAAGATCTACCTCCACCGCCGCCGCCACCCGAGCCCATCGCCGCGCCCGTAACGCCTTCCTCATCACCACCAACAGGCCAGTTGGGCGGGGACAGCCCCGCCTACGGGAGTGGTTCGGTCTCTGCGACGGATGACAAGTTGTACTGCACTCTGGCCCACTTCTTTTCTATCATCATCTGGCTGTGGAAAAAAGATGAAAGCCCTGCGGTAAACGTTCACGGAAGAGTTGCGCTCAATTTCCACCTGACCGTCTTTGCTGCCTGTTTGGCACTCTATGTCATAGCCCACATCCCGCTGGTAGGCTGCCTGACGGTTTTCGCCTATCCTATCGTTGGCCTGGGAGGCTTGATTTTCAGCATTATCGGGGCGCTTAAGGCCAATGATGGGACGCTTTACAAATACCCGCTCAGCCTGAACCTCATCAAATAACTCCCCATCGCTCAAGGCCATGTCCTACGATCCCAACCAGCCGCCGCCTCCTCCGGATTCACCCGACTTCAGTGTTCCGCCGCCGCCCGCTCCGCTCTCGGGGCCGGACCCGCTGGAAGCCGCACCGGGCTATGCGCCCCCTCCGCCCCAGCCGGAATACGCTCCCCCGCCCCAGCCGGCCTACACACCTCCACCCCAGGCGCAGCCTGCCTGGCAGCCCACCTCCGCGAATCTCGACAGCCCTCCCTACGGAGCAGGAAAACTCTCCGCTTCAGATGACAAGCTGATGTGCGTCCTGCTGCACGCGCTTCCACTGGTGGTTTCCTTCCTTGCACCACTCATCATCTGGCTGATTAAAAAAGACGAGAGCCGGGCGGTGGACCTTCACGGTAAGGAGTCGTTGAATTTCCACATCACCATGGTCCTGTTCATCGTTGCCACCTGTGGTTTCGGAGCTTTCCTGGCTGGCCCGGCCATGCTGATCCTTGGAATCATTGCTTCCATCAAGGCCAGCGAAGGCACGCTCTATCGTTACCCGGTCTGCTGGCGCCTGGTCAAATAGAACCGCCCCATGTCCCCGCCTCCGATTCCGGAAGCCCCCTCCGGCCCGCCTCCCATACCCCAGTGGTGCGCCGCACCGCGCCCGGTTCACTGGCCGACGAGGCTTTCGCCCTCGGATGAAAAGCTGATCTGCGTTCTCATCCATGCCCTTCCAGTCATGTTCGGCTTCCTCGGCCCTCTCATTCTCTGGCTGGTCAAAAAGGACGAGAGCCCGGCCGTGGACGCACACGGGAAGGAGGCACTCAATTTCCACCTCTCGTTCCTGCTGTATTATTTTGCATGCGCCATCCTCATGATACCGGTCGTTTTCCTGACCTTTGGTTTCGGTGCCATCCCACTCATGCCCCTATTTTTCCTCCTCATCATCGGCCACCTTGTGTGCTGCATCCTGGGGGCCGTGCAGGCCTCGGAGGGAAGACTTTTCCGCTACCCGCTCGCCATCCGGTTCATTAGCTGACCGCCTCCGCCACTCCCCGAGGCTTCAGCGGGGGATATCCACCCTTTCCTTTGTGACCGGACGCCTCCATTTTCCAACCAGATGACTCCTGAATTCCTCCGCAACCACGCCCTGAATGTCACCCGCCGCCACTTCCTGCGCGATTGCGGCGTGGGCCTTGGCCGCATGGGGCTGGCCGCCGCTCTCGGCCAGTCGCTGGCCGGGTCGTCGCGTGGTGCCGTGGCTGCGCGAAATCCCCTAGAGCCCCGCCAGCCCCACTTTGCCCCGAAGGCGAAACGCGTCATCCACCTCTTCATGGCCGGCGCGCCTTCGCAGCTGGACCTCTTTGATTACAAGCCGGAACTGGCCAGACTGGAGGGCAAGCCGCTTCCTCCGTCCGTCATCGGCGGCCAGCGCTACGCCTTCATCCGGCCGGACGCCGCCGTCATGGGCCCGCGCTTCAAGTTCAACCGCCATGGCCAGTCCGGCTTGGAAATTTCCGATCTGCTCCCCCACCTGGGAAAAATCGCCGACGACGTCTGCCTGGTCCGGAGCGTGCACACCGACCAGTTCAACCACGCCCCGGCGCAGATCTTTTTCCAGACCGGCTTCAGCCAGCCCGGGCGCCCCAGCATTGGGTCCTGGGCCCTGTATGGGCTGGGCTGCGAGACGGAAAACCTGCCCGCCTTTGTCGTCATGAGCACCGGCAGCGGCATCAGCGGCGGCTCGGCCCTGTGGTCCAGCGGATTTCTCCCCACCACCTACACCGGCGTCCGCTTCCGGAACCAGGGGGACCCCATCCTGAACCTCACCAGCCCGCCCGGAGTCGACGTGAAACTCCAGCGCGACACCCTCGATCTCACCGGCTCGCTCAATCAGCACCGCCTCGGCCAGATCGGCGATCCGGAGATCGCCACCCGCATTTCCGCTGCGGAAATGGCCTTCCGCCTCCAGTCCTCCGCCCCCGAACTCATGGACCTGAGCACGGAAACAAAAACCACCCTCGACCTCTACGGGTGTGATCCGGCCAAGCCCTCCTTCGCCCGCGCCTGCCTGCTCGCCCGCCGCATGATCGAGCGCGGCGTCCGCTTTATCAACATCTTCCACGAAGGCTGGGACGCCCACTCAGACATCACCGGCAACCACACCGGCAACTGCAAGACCACCGACCAGGCCAGCGCAGCCCTCGTCACGGACCTCAAGCAGCGCGGCCTCCTTGACGAAACCCTAGTCGTCTGGGGCGGCGAGTTCGGCCGCACCCCCATGGTCGAAACCAACCCCGCTCTCGGCCGCGCCATGGGCCGCGACCACCACCCCTCCGCCTACTCCATCTGGATGGCCGGCGGCGGCATCAAAGGCGGACAGTCCTACGGCTCCACCGACGACCTCGGCTTCCACGTCGCGGAAAATCCCGTCCACATCCACGACATCCAGGCCACCTTCATGCACCTCCTCGGCTTCGACCACGAGCGCCTCACCTTTCGCCACCAGGGCCGCGACTACCGCCTCACCGACGTCCACGGAAAAGTCGTGAAGAACCTCCTGGCGTGAGTTCAGCCTACGGTTTTACCCGAACCCTCATACGCCCCCCTTTTCCGCTTGGCGCGGGCGGGCGGACCCGCTATGAAATCCGCAAGACCAACCATTTTTACCGAAACCAAACCATGAAAAACCGCCTCATCCTGACCCTCGCCGCGACACTTCTCGCCGGCGGCACCCTCACCGCCCACGAGGGCGATTCCACCGCCCCCCTCTGCGATCCGCCAAAGACCGCCGTCGCCACCGGCTCCGGGGCCCACTCCTACACCCTCGTTCCCGGCTGGGGCGACGTGCCGGAGAAGCTCTCCATCGGCCCCACCCACGGCGGCGTCGTTGTCGACAAGGCCGGCCTCATCTACGTCAGCTCCGACGGCCAGGAAAAAGGCATCTACGTTTTCTCCCCCGATGGCAAGCTCGCCAGCACCTTCGGCCCGGACGCCGCCGGCATTCACGGCCTGTGCATCAATGAGGAAAACGGCAAGGAATTCATCTACGGAGCCGACCTCCGCCGCTCCCAGATCGTGAAGCTCACCCTGACGGGCGACCCCGTCCTCAAGATCCCCGTGCCCGTCGAGTGCGGCGCCTACAAGGACGGCAAGGGCTACAAGCCCACCGGCGTGGCCGTGGGCCCTGCGGGTGAGATCTTCGTCGTCGACGGCTACGGCACCTCCCTCATCCACAAGTTCGACGCTGCCGGCAAATACGTAAAAACCTTCGGCGGCAAGGGCAAGGAGGACGGCAAGTTTGAAACCTGCCACGGCATCGCCCTCGACAAGCGCGGGGCCAAGCCTCTCCTCCTCGTTTGCGACCGCGCCAACCGCCGCCTCCAGCACCTCGACCTCGACGGAAATTTCGTCGGCGTCATCACCACCGGCCTCCGCCTCCCCTGCGCCGTTTCTATTCACGGAGACTTCGTCGCCGTCGCCGAACTCGAAGCCCGCGTCGCCATCCTCGACAAGGAAAACAAAGTCGTCGCCGTGCTCGGGGACAACCCGGACAAGAGCCAGTGGGCCAACTTCGGCGTCCCCATCAACGCCTGGAAACCCGGCATCTTCACCGCGCCCCACGGCCTCTCCTACGACGCCGCCGGCAACCTCTACGTCCAGGACTGGAACAAATCCGGCCGCATCACCAAGCTGGAACTGAAGAAGTAACCAGCCATCCATTCAAGCAGGCCGGGCTCGCATTTTCAGAATGCGGGCCCGGCTCTTTTGTGCTAGCCTCACGCCGTGAGCAAGACCACCATCCAAGCCGAACTCCCGCCCGAACTGGTGAGCCAGGCACATGATTTTCTGGCCCATTCCAGCCTGAAAGACATCAACGGGCTGGTTGAGGCCGCCTTGAGGGATTTTTTCGGCCACCATGCCCGGCGAAGTGAAGAAACGCACACCATCGTTGAACGCCAGGGGACCCTTCAGGCCCTCCGCGCAAGGCAGGAATCCTGCGCAAAATCCGGCTGGGACGGCCATGGCGCTGAACCGGTTTCCCCGCAGGCACGCGACCGCGCCCAACTTTTCCTCAACAGCCTGCCGGCCGGCTGCCCCATGCCCGAAATCGGTGCGGAGCCCGACGGACACCTGACTCTGGAGTGGTACCGCACCCCCAGCCGGGTCCTGTCCGTAAGTGTCGGCCCCGAGGGCGAGTTGAATTACGCTGCACTCGTGGGTGACACCAGTCGCCGGACAGGTTCAGAGATTTTCCAAAACGCTGTGCCAGGTGACCTCTTGCACCTCATCCAGCAAGTCTGCGCAGCATGATGCCCGGCATCGGCGAACGTCCTGTCGCAAGTGAGGAAATCCTCGCCCGTTTCATCCTCCGGGATGGCTGCGTTCGTGCAGACGGGACGCTGCGCCCGGATCCCTTCATGCCATTCAAGCACGTTGAGCTGTCGGTCACCAGGCATCTGGGCTTGGAAGCCAGCGAGCTTTGGGCCGCCGGCAGTCTTGTGGC
This sequence comes from bacterium, assembly GCA_031411255.1. Lineage (GTDB taxonomy): Bacteria > Verrucomicrobiota > Verrucomicrobiia > Verrucomicrobiales > V1-33 > JANOAS01. Next base: position 433 of record JANOAS010000433.1, on the reverse strand, counting down.
GGAGGAGACCGGTACCACCCTGCATGGCCGGGCCGATGTGACCGCAGAGGTTTTCGAAAAGCGCAACCTCCATGTGACGCCCAAGCCCCTGCCCAACAATCCCAACCACGCAGACGTTGTGGACTGGCCTGCGGACAAGCCATCGCAAAAGGAGATCGCCCTGCTCATCGATCGTGACGCCGTTTTTCAGGCCAACCCCCTGCCGCCACCCCCACCCCCACCGCCCCGCGCCGAATAAGGGAAATCCCCCTTTTTTCCCACCCCCCATCATCAGTTGACACTCCCCCTCGATTCTGGCAAAGGAGCCAGCTTCACCACGAACCCACACCAACACCATGGCCACAGAGTATTTCCCTGGAATCCAGAAGGTCGCCTACGAGGGACCAAACACGAAAAACCCGCTTGCCTTCCGCCACTACAACCCGACTGAAGT
>JANOAS010000432.1:0-6983 GCA_031411255.1 bacterium | reverse complement strand
ACCGAATCGGAATCCCTCCCCTCGCCCCGTCCGTCCACCTGTGCCAGGATCACCCCCATGCGCCTCCACATCCTGCAGCACGTCCCCTTCGAGGGCCCGGCCGGCATCGCCCGCTGGGCCACCCGCCACGGGCACGCACTCAATGAATCACACCTCCACCAGGGCGATCCCCCGCCGCCCCTCGAAGAGTTCGACGCCCTCGTCGTCATGGGCGGCCCCATGAACATCTTCCAGTACCGGGATTTCCCCTGGCTCCGTGCCGAACGCGACCTCATCCAGAAAGCCATCAAAGCGGGGAAAAAAGTCCTCGGCATCTGCCTTGGCGCCCAGCTCATCGCCGACGCCCTCGGCGCCCGCGTCGTCCAGAATCCCGAGCGCGAGATCGGCTGGCACCCCGTCCACTTTGGCGCCGGAGCCCGCCTCATGCTGCGCGGCCTGCCGGAAACCCTCACCGCCTTCCACTGGCATGGCGACACCTTTGAAATCCCAGCCGACTCCGTCCACCTCGGCTGCTCCCCGGCCTGCGAAAACCAGGCCTTCATGTACTCGGACCTCGCCCTCGGCCTCCAGTTTCACCTCGAAATGGGCCTCCCGGAGATCACTGCCCTCGCGGATGCCTGCGCCGCAGAACTCACCCTGCCCGGCGACTACATCCAGACACGCGACCAGCTCCTCAACCCGCCCCCGGGCACCCTCGAGGCCGCCACCGCCGCCCTCGACGCAGTGCTCGACAGCTTTTTCGCCCCTTGATCCGCCGCCCTCCACGCTAAATGCTGCTTTTTCCGCATAAAAACACTTGCCCTCGCGGAGAAAGTGCGGATTTTTCAGCAATTCGAAAGCCAGCGCACCGAAGCATCCATCAAACCTTCACCCACCGGATCCTCCTGCCATGACATCCATTCTCCGCTTCCTCCTCCCCGGCGCCCTGCTCGCCGTCATCACCGCGTCCCTCGTTTCCTGCGCCGACACCTCGGTTCGGGCCGGTCGGGCGACGGGTGCTTACATGGAGGCCACCCCGGCCAAATCACTCCGCAGCGGAGAATCCCGAGCCTCCGCCGAAGCCGTCAGCAGCCAGGTCAAGTCCCGCCCCGGCCTGGCCACGACGGTGGGGGGTGAGACGTATTCCTCACTGGCAGACGCCACCTTTTTCCGAAACCAGACGGGCCGGCCGCAGGCCACGGACGTCTTTCACTACAACGATGAGGAGGGCGCGAAAGCCATGGCCGCAGCGAGCGGTGGCGGCAGCAAAAAGAGCGGCCTCCTGAGCCTGGCCGGCGGACGGCTGGAGGGCGGGCTCAAAACATACGGAGACACGCTCCCGCACTTCAAGTCAGCAGACCGCCGGATCGTGGCCGGACAGGCTGGCCGTCCGTATGAGATTTATCTGGAGAATGACACAAAGAAGCGGCTGGAGGTGGTGGTGAGCGTGGACGGGCTGGACGTGATGGATGGCAAGGCCGCCTCCGCGCAAAAGCGCGGCCTCGTGATTCCCCCGGACAGCCACGCGTCAATCCAGGGGTTCCGCTCCGGCGCCACCACGGTGAGGCAGTTTGTCTTCGGCAGCGTCGCTGACTCCGCCGCAGCCAGGGCGGGCGCCGCGCGAAACGTCGGCGTGGTCGGCCTGGCCGTCTACGAGGAGGACGAGGCCCAGGCCAGGGCCCACCAGCTCGCCGAGGCCGCCCGCCGCACCCAGGCCACGGCGTTTCCCGGGCTGGCGCGGTAGGCCGGCTCATCAGCCGCCGATGACCACCATCGTGCTCATGGTCGGGGCGGGGGCGCCGCCTTCCTTCTCCACGGTGACGGCGAACTTGCCCGCCTCGATGACAGGCCGGTTCGGCTTGATCGAGGTGCGCACGCTGCCCTTCTGGTCAACTTTGAAGACGCCCGCACTGATGGGCGCACCACTCTGGGGATCGATCACCCAGAGCTGGTAGTCCTTGCCCTTGGGCAGGGCGGGCAGGTTCTCCACGACCAGCACGCCGTCCTGGCTGCTCTGGTTCCAGACGCTCACGGCCACCGCCTTCGGGCGGTCCTTGATGAGCGAGCCCAGCAGGGCGATGCGCGCCTGGCCGAGAGAGTTCGCCTTCTCGGCGGCGGCCAGCTTTGCCGTCAGCTCCACCGCTGCGGCGTCCCTCGCTGCGAGGGCCGTCTGGGCGGTGGCGAGCTTCTGCTGCAAATCCCGCGCCTCGGCCTCGCGCTTCTGGATGTCCGCAGTGGCGGCGGCGAGTTTGTCCCCCGCACTCTTCGCGGCGTTTGCCTCCCGCACCACAGCCTCGGACTGGGCAGCCACGGCGGCCCGGAGCGCGGTGGCTTCCCGGTTTCCGGCCACCCACTGCCAGCCGCAGAGCACGGCCAGCCCGGCCGCGGCCGCCCACGGGAGCCAGGCAAAGGGAGAGCGCAGCGGAGGCATCGCGATGACGTTGTCGAGCGGACGCCCGCCCTGTTCGGCCAGGGAGCGCAGCAGACGCGCCTCCACCGACGACGGCGGCTTCACCGGGCGCGCGCCTTGGGCCAGCGCCAGCGTGGCATCCCTCATCCGGCGGACAAATTCCTGAAGCTCGGCATCACCGGCCAGCTCCTGTTCAAAGGCGGCAGCGTCCTCCGGCGACAGGATGCCCAGGACGTAGCTGCAGGCCAGTTCTTCGCGAAGTTCGTTCATGATGCGCGGCCCTCCAGACAGTCACGCAGCTTCAACAGTCCCCGGCGAATCCACGCCTTCACGGTGCCAAGCGGGTGTTTCATTTTTTCAGAAATTTCCTGCTGCGTCAGCCCGCCAAAGTAGGCGAAGTGCAGCGTCTGCCGCTGGTCCGGCGGCAGCCCGGCCACGCACTCGTGCAGCAGCTCCACCTCGTCGCCATGCGGCCCGGTGTGGGAGTCCTGGCTGGCCTCCACCGTCGGTGTGATCAGTGTCACGTAGCGGCGGTGGCTCGCCCGGCGGCGCAGCCGGTCGATCGCCTGGTTGCGTGCCAGCGTCACCAGCCAGCCCACCGGTTTTCCATGCGAGGGGTCATACGTTTTCCCCTTCGTCAGCAGCCCGGCAAAGAGGTCATGCAGGATGTCCTGCGCCTCCTCCGGTTCACCCAGCATCTCCATGAGCACGGAGTAGATCAGCGTCGAGTGGCGCTGGTAGAGGAGCCGCACGGCCTCGTGGTCGCGATCCGCCGCCCGCTGCACCAGGGCGGCGTCGGAGATCGCAGAGTCTGTGGTGTCGAAAGCTGTCATGAAAAATCACCAGGTTGGGATTCCACCGCGCCAGAGAACACCCGTCAGCCGGTTGTGGAAAGTAAAAAGGTTTCATCCGCCCAACGGAATGCCCCCCTCTCTGGATGCAGCCCCCCTGAATTTTTTCTCAAAGGCTGCCGCGCGGCCCTGAAAAAAATCTTTTCACCCCGCTGCATCCAGACGGCCTGGCATTCCGTTCGTCGGCGGAGGCACGCTCGTCCAGCCGGATGCAGCGCTGCACAAACAAAACAGAATCAACCAAACCTGAAAACGAAAAAACACTCATGAAAACAACACCCATCACCCCGGCATTCGCCGCCGTCTGCCTCGGACTGCTTGGCTTTACCGGATCCGCCCGCGCTGCGGCGGTCATTACCGGCAGCGCCGTGTACAGCACCACCACCAGCCAGTACACCTACTCCTATTCCGTCACCAATACCGGAATCACAGACGATCTCGCCCTGATCACACTTCAGGTGAACACAGCGGCCGCCATCTTGGGCATCTCGGCCCCTGTGGGTTTCACCCTCACCTTTGATCCCAGCCAGGGCTGGGTGAACTTCATGGAGGACGGCAGCATCCTCACCCCGCAGACCTTCGCGCCGGGCTCCACGGTGGGCACCTTCACCTTCACCAGCCCCATCGCTCCGGCCGCCTCCCCCTTCCTTGCCTACGACGCCTCGGGCACGGAGTTCAGTGGTTTTGCCGCCGCTCCGGTGCCGGAGCCCGCCACCGGCCTCTTCGCCGCCCTCGCTGCCGCCGGTCTCATCACCCGCCGCCGCCGCAACTGATTTCCCCCATGCAATCCAAACCCAATACACCAACCCGACAACCCAAACAACAGACCATGAAAACACCAGCCAGACTGACCACCATCACCGCCGGAGCGCTCCTCGCTCTCGGTGCCTTCACCACCACGCCATCCACCAGCCGCGCCTCCAGCCACAGTGATGCGCCGCTCATCAAGCTCGACCCCCAGGCCAACCTGACGGACGTCTACGCCTTCATCCGCACCCGCCCCACCGGCGAGCGCGCCCTCGTCGTCGAGGTGCTCGTCCACCCATTTTCCGAGCCCGGTGACGGCGTCATGTACGAGGCTTTCTCCTCGGACGCCCTCTACAGCATCCACATCACGGATCCCAACACCGGAGCCGAAGCCCAGCGCTTCGACTTCCAGTTTTCCCCCGTCGGCGCCGTCGGTGGCAACTACAAAAACACCGGAACCATCCTGCGCTACGGCCGCGGCACCGAGATCGGGCCGATCCAGACTGTGGGGGACAACCGCCAAAACTTCTCCCAGACGTACACCGTCTCCAACCTTCTCGGCACCACCCGCACCGTGCTGAATGGCTCCGCCCCGCTCTACTGTGCTCCGCCGAATGTCGGCGTGCAGACCACCCCGCTCTACAACGACGCCAACGGCCGCGCCGTCTCCGGCGCCGTCAACCGCGCCGCGCTTGACTCCTACACGAAGCAGACCACCTACGACCTGCCCACCGCCGCCGTCCCCACCGGCTACACCGTTTTCTGCGGACCCCGCGAGGACGGCTTCTATGCGGACACCCCCGGCATCTTTGACCTCCTCCAGTCCCGCATCCTCGACAATAACGGCTCCCTCTCCGACGGCCTCGGCCAGGACGGAGGCGGCGTGGACGGGTTCAAAGGATTCAACGTCCTTCACTACGGCATCGTCATTCCGCTGACGTCCCTGCCCAGCTTCGCCTACACCGGCGCCCTCCAGCCTGCCAGCAGTGGCGTCGGCGTTTACGCCAGCGTCAGCCGCCCCCGCGTCACGCTGCGCTCCGCCACGGCTGCGGACGCCTCGTCCGGCCCGTTCGTCCAGGTGAACCGCCTCGGCAACCCGCTCTTCAATGAAGTGCTCGTCGCCCTCGCCGGGAAGGACCACTACAACCGCACCTCCCCCACGGCGGACGCGGCCACCTTTGCCACCTATGCGCAAAATCCGGAAATCGCCGTCCTCATCAATGCTGTTTACGGCACAAACTTCCAGACCACGGGCCGCGCCGACCTCCAGGCCGTCTTCATTCCCGACGTCATCCGCGTCAACACCACCACAGGCGCCACCAGGACAGCGGGCGACCCCGGCTTCAACCGCCTCAGCTTCATCGGTGGCGACACCATCCTGAACGGCGCCGGCCAGGCCATCCCCGCCGGCTGGCCCAATGGCCGCCGCTTCGGTGACGACGTTGTGGACATCGCCCTCACCGCCGTGGCCAGCGGGCCGTCCTTCACCACCATCACCATCGTCGGTGACAATGCCGCCGCCAATGACCAGGTCTACAACCGCACCTTTCCGTATGCCGCCACGCCCCACGCCGGCGCGCGCAACAGCAAGGATTCCGGTCCGAACGTTGGATTCTAATTCCCCTGAATGAGTCCACAGGGCCAGGCGCATTCCCCCCCGGGCGCCTGGCCCACCCTTTCTACCATCCGCTCTCCGCCCTGTCCGCCACTCCGCCACCCGCCCACGCCATGATCTCGAACCCGTCTTCCACTTCCTCAAAACGCCTCATCCTCATCACCGCCTGCCTCACCAGCGCCACGGCCTTGGTGCTGGCGGGGAAACATTTTCTTCGTGATCACTCCAGCCCGGCTCCGGCCGCCGCTGCCGCACAGACGCAGGCGGAGAAACCAGCCGCCACCGCAGACTTCCTCGCCTCCCTGCCCGCACCCTCCGCCGCCACCCCTACGGGCAGGGCCCGCACCGCCGCCATGGGCAAGCTCAAGGTCTCCACCTCCAATGCCGCCGCCTGGCTGGATCTGGGCGACTCCCTCGCCCAGGAGCTGCGCGAGAGCGGTTCACCCGCTTGGTACCCGCGTGCGGAAAAGGCCTACGCCGAGGCGCTCCGTCTCGCCCCCGCCAGCGCGGAGGCCATGACCGGCCTCGCCTGGGTTTGCGGCGGCCGCCACGTCTTTGACCAGAGCATCGCCTGGGCAAAGCGCGCCCTGGAGGAAAACCCCGAACTCGCCGACGCCTGGGGCATCATCGGCGATGCCGAACTCGAACTCGGCCACTACGACGACGCCCTCGAGCACTACCAGAAAATGATGGACCTCCGCCCCGACCTCTCCTCTTGGAGCCGCGGCGCCCATCTCCTCTGGATCGTGGGAAACAAAAGCAAGGCCATGTGGCTGATGGAGCGTGCCATCAAGGCCGGCGCCCCCTACGCGGAGAACACCGCCTGGTGCCGTGCAGAGCTGGCCATGATGCAGTTTCACGACGGCGCCCTCCTCCCCGCCGCCCAGACGCTGCAGCCCGCCCTCGACGCCGGCACGCGGAACACCCGCGTCCTCCTCACCGCCGCCCGCATCGAGACCGCCCGCGGTAATACCGACGCCGCGAAGCGCCACTACCAGGCCGTCATCGAGACCGCGCCCCACCTCGAGGCCCTCGCCGCCCTCGGTGACATCCAGGCCGCCGCAGGCGACGCCGCAGGCGCCGAGGCCCTCTACCTTCAGGTGGAAAAACTCCACGCCACCAACGCCGCCACCGGCGTCCACGACCACATGCAGATGGCCAGGTTTCTCGCCGACCACGACCGGAATCTCCCAGAGGCCCTCCGCCTCGCCGTCGAATCCGCCGGGACAAAGAACGTCCAGGAGGCCGACACCCTCGCCTGGGTTTACCTGAAATCCGGGGACAAGGCCAAAGCCGTCGCCACCATGAAAAAAGCCCTCAGCCGGAACACCCCCGACGCCGAGATGCGCTACCACGCCGGCATGATCGCCGCCGCCGCCGG
>JANOAS010000431.1:0-1693 GCA_031411255.1 bacterium | reverse complement strand
TGAAGTGGCCGGGGCGCTGCTCAAGGCGCATCCGCTCAAAGGCTCAATCAAGGGCAAACGACAACGGGCCGCGCTTTCGTCGAAGTTCAGGTCGGAAGTGGTCGCCGCTAGATTTGATAATTTTCATGCGTAAGCCCTGCCTGGAGCAGGCGACTCTGGAGGTGGCGCTGGACACTTCAGGGCTGGTTTGGGATCATTCGCCGGGGGCGGTTTGGGTGGGCAGTCATTCGGCAATGGCGGGAGGTGACAGCAGTAATGCTGCCTGGGCGCTGGTTCCGCCGGTCTCGTCGCCGCCTGCCGCTGAGACCGCACCGTGGGTGGAGACGACGGTCACCGGGCCGGGGATGATGCGCTTTAAAGCTCTGAGCTGGAAATACCCCTCGGTCGCCATAGTTGCCGTGGGTGAATTTCCCGGCAGATGGGTGGATGCGACAGAATTTCCAGTCCAGCCCGACGGCTGGCTGAATGGGGAGGTGGAGGTGCCGCCTGGCGTGCAAAAAGTGCGGTTTTATGCTCCGGTGGTGGCGGGTTCGACCGGGCTTTTTGGATTGCGAGAGGTGCGCTGGGAACCGGGGAGCGTGGTGACGGTGGCGGAGGCGCTGGATTTGCCGGCAGGGGTCCAGGTGACGGTGGGCGGGGTGGACGGTGCGGGATGGCAGGGCCGGGCGGGGATGCCAGTTTTGACGCACGACGGCAGTGATGCGGTGGTTTTCCATGGGTCGGAAATTTTTGGGGTTTCCTTCCTGGAGGCGGTGGTGGAGGTGGTGGCCGGGCCGGCGGTTGTGTCGTGGTGGGGTATGGCGCATGAGCGGGCGGCCCACTCGGTCGAGGTGGACGGGGTGGTGGCCTACCCGCCGCATGGGTTCGGGAAATGGGTGAGATATGAAGTCATCCTGCCGGCAGGCTCCCACCGGCTGCGATTGGGTGTGGACAGTGGCCTGTGGGGGTATGGGGTTTTTGCCGTCTGGGATATTGCGGTCATGCTGGATGAATTCAAGGTGAGCCCGCTGGCGGTCGGGCCATCACTGGCTGCGGCGCTGGATCAGCCGGGCTGGACGGTGACGACGGACCAGCCGGACAAGGTGACAGCCCAGACGGTGCCGGACGCCTCGTGGGACGGGGTGGACTCCGTGCTGGTGGGGGAGGGGGCGGGGGGGGCGTCGGGGCCGGACCAGCCGGGATTTGATTTTGTGGTGCCGGGGCCGGGGTTGCTGGGATTTCGCTGGCGCGGGGCCTGCTCTGGCTGCCAGCCGCCGGATGTGGTGGTCGATGGGATCTCGGCGGTCTCGTGGAATACAGTCTCCGAGGCAGCCCCCTCGGGGTGGATGGTCGCGGAGGTGCCGGTGACGACGACCGGGGCTGCCCGCGTGAGGATCGCGCAGCCTGGCTATTCCGTCGGGGCAATGTGGGTGGATGCTCTGACTTTCACGCGGGGACCAACGCTGGCGCAGGCGACGGGGGCGCCGGGGCTGACGTGGCGGACGGGCGGGGATGCCATGTGGGGGGGCGTGCCTGGGAGAAGGACCGGGGTGCCGGGCCAATCGAAACCGGTTTCGGCGGCTGTGTCCTTCCCCCTGGGGCAGCGGGCGTGGCTGGAGACTTCGGTCACGGGGCCGGGGCGGTTCACGTGCGTGGTGGATGGCTCTGGGCAGTTTTACCTGGATGGTGCGCCATGGTACCCTGTCTCAGGGGA
>JANOAS010000430.1:0-10264 GCA_031411255.1 bacterium | reverse complement strand
TGGCGGAGCTAGGGTGGTGGATTTCCAGCGGTCCTTCACCGGCCCCGCCTTCACCGCGCCCGGCATCTACCACCAGGCCGACCCGGACGCGCCGGGATACAATCCCAACGAGGAGCACTCGCTCATCGCCCCGTCGTTCCTCGACCCCGCCCGCAGCGCCGCCTTCGCCCTGCACAATGATTTCAACCGCACCACGGCCGACGCGAACTTCACCAGTCGGCCCTACACCCTCGTCCAGTTCACGGACAACACCGACCCCGCAAACCCTGTCCCACGCATGGCCGTCTACGCTGTGAGCGAGGAGGATGCGGCCATCACCGACCCGCGGCTGCCCGCCTTCAACCAGCGCTACACCTATTTCTACCAGAACGAGGCCGGTCAGCTCCTGCAGCCGCCCTACCCGGCCGGCATCGTCATCGGGCCGTCGAGTTCGCCCGAGGAAACCAACGGCGAAAACGTCGGCGGGCGCATCGCCTACCACGAGGACAAAAAGGGCAACCCCTGGGTCATCTCCGGCGACACCGACCCGGCGGAGGATATTCGCGCCGCGTTCTACTACCGGATGCGGGCGGACTTCTGGCACCCCACCGCGGAGCAGGGCGACCCCGTCCCGCTTGGCCTGCTCACCGGTGGACGGCCCAGAAACATTTTCTACAACACCGTCTGGCCCGCGAACGTGGGCGTGATCAAGGCCGGGGAAACGGTCACCTTTTCCGGTGGCGAGTACGCCTCGGACGGCATCGACACGGACCTCCCGATTGTCGCCCTGTTCAGGCCCACGGACGCGGTGAGCGTGGTCACACCCAGCGGCTACACCGGCACGATTTCGCCATCCGGCCAGGAGGTGGCCGTGGCCATCGATGGCGTGCCGGGCTCGGTCTACCTGCACTTTGGCAAAGAGGGAACCGGCCTCGTGGTCGTGCCGGGTTCCGGCGCGTCCATCGCGCGCGAACTCGTCATCACCTCCGGGGGGGACGAGCCGCCGCGGGATCCGGCCACCTATTTGCTCCAGGGCAGCGCGACCGCGGCGCCGGATGCCGGCACGGCGTGGACGACCATTGCCCAGGGAACCGTGCCGGCCTTCACGGCACGCGTGCAGGCGCGGAAGGTGACCTTCGCCAACACCGGCAGCTTCCTGAGTTACCGCATCACCTTCCCATCCTTGGCGAACAGCGGGGCCGCGAATTCCATGCAGATCGGGGAGGTCCAGATCAACGGCGCGCCCGGCTCCACCACGGCCCGGGGCCTGCCCAGCGCGGTGGCGTGGCAGAGTGGAAAGCTGCTCTTCGACAGCGCGAATGAATCCATGTCTCCGACGGTGCTGGGGACGAACTACCTCGCCCGCGTCTTCCCCGCGCTCGAGTCGCGCAAGGTCCCGCTCGCCATCACCTCACCGCCCGACGAGCTGAAGCCAGCCTCTGGAAACGTCATCGTGGAGGGGCTGCTCTGGCGTTTCAAAAAGCTGCCCGCCAGCCTGCAAAAGCGCGTCTTTTTCGACGCCGGCAATCAGACGCTGGCGGTGCGCGGCTACCTGAACGACAAAACACTCGGTGACGGGGATCTCCTTGCCGCTCCCGGTCCGCAGACCATCCTCCAGCCCAATGTGCTGACTCCGGCTGACGAGGCGGTCATCACCGCGCTCTCCTCAGCCGCCGCCTGGAGCGGCGCCGTGTCCGCTCTCGGCACGCTGTCGCGAAATCCGCTGGGCGCGCCGCTCACGTCCTCGCTTGGCATCGGTCTCGCGCCTGCGGATGGCGGTGTGGCCGAGGCGACCAGCTTCGGTCCCGGCCTGGCCGTGGTGACGAACCCGGACCTGCTCAATCCCGCCACCGAGTCCGTGCTGCCGGAGGGCTACATCACCGTCGCGGAAAATGATGACCCGGCTCTCGGAGAGGCGCCCGTGGCCATGCACGTCATGAAAATCTCCCGCGTGAAGTACCGCGGCTCCATCGCCGTCATCGCGCCGGAGAACGCCTTCGACGAGAAGCTCACCCTGCGGCACACCGCCGACTTCGGCGGGGATGTGGGCGACCTGTATTTCGAGTGGGTCTACCGCGAGGAGGACGGTCGCGACTTGAATCCGCCCAACATCATCCTGCCCACCGCCGGCACGCCGGGCGCGGCGGACTGGACCGTCTTCACCGGCGGCGGCCTCGCCAGGAGCGAGATCCAGCTCACCGGGGCGAGCGCCGCCACGCTGACCGACAACCTCTTTTACTGCCGCTACCGGCACAAGGACTCGCCCGCCTCGTGGAGCGCCTGGGCTGGCGCGGCCAACAGCCGCGAGCCGAAACCGGCCTCACCCTCCGCAACGGTGGACGCCGCCTACGTCGCCCAGCTGGCTCCTGGATGGATCAAGCGCGTCACGAATGCCATCAATCTCTTCGACGCCCGCATCACCGATTTCCGAAACAACAATGCGCCCGCCACCTACACCAGCATGATCCAGCAGGCCGGCCAGCGCTGGGAGGGCCCGGTCGCCTTCAATCCACAAAAGGACGCCGTCGAAAACTTCGGGTTGATCGAACTCTACCAGACCGTACTTGATCGTGGAAAAGATCTCAGCATTAACACTGGCCCGGGCACCGACGGCGTGAACACCGCCCTGCTTAACGCGGCCAATCGCATTGCCGGGCTCTACACTCTGCTGGGCAATGATGCGATGGCGGACGCCCTCGACCCGACCGTCGGGTACACGACGGTTGGCGGCCAGTACGGGAACCTGGCGCCCACCATCCACTGTTTCCAAAACCAGACCGGCAGCCTGCTGGAGGAGGAGCTGGGTCTGCTCCGCGGCCGCGGCGAGGTGGGGGCCCGGCCCGGCTACAACCGACTGCTCTGGAACTTCACCAACGGCCAGGGCGAGGCCGCCTATGCGTTGAATTACAGCATCAGTGATCTGACCAATGACGGCTTCATTAACGAGGTTGACGCGCGCCGCCTCTACCCGCAGGGCCATGGAGATGCCTGGGGGCACTACACAATGGCGCTGAGAGGCTATTACGATCTCGCGATTCTGCCGAACTTCACCTGGAGCGCCCGGAGTGAGAAGTTCAACCTCGAGGGCGTCGTTCTCGATGTGGACTACTTGGACGAGCGGGCCTTCGCGAAAACCGCCGCAGCCCGCGCCCAGTGCGGCGCCCAGATGGTCGATCTCGTCTACCGCCAGGCCTACACCGAAAACCCCAACGGCCAGTGGCAGGGCTACCGCGACACGAACGTCAACCGCGCCTGGGGCGTCATGGAAACCGCCCAGCGCGCCGGCACGGCCGCGTTCTGCGACTGGTTGACCGCCTGCTCACTGCTCAAGGCCGAGGAAACCGACCCCGCCAAGACCGGCATCCGCAAGGTGGACCGCAACACCGTGGGCGAGCTGAAGCTCATCGCCCAGCAGGCCTCCTCCATCCAGGCCAAACTCGACAGCGCCGACCACGGCATGAACCCGGCCGGTTTCGACCCGGACGTCGTGGCCTTCGACATCGATCCCGTCCTGACCGACCGGACCAACCCGAACGCGGCCACCCACTTTGAGCAGGTCTACGCCCGGGCCGCCGGCGCCGCGAAGAACGCGGTTCAGTCATTCAACTACGCTAGCGAGGCCGGCCTGCAACTGCGCCGCACCGCCGCCAGCACTGAGTCCCTGCGCCAGCAGACCATCGACCAGGACCGGGCCTACAGGAACCGGCTGATCGAGTACTTCGGCACGCCCTACGAGGGGATGGTTGGCGCCGGAAAGGCCTACCCCGCCGGCTACAGCGGCCCGGACCTCTACCTTTTCATGTACCTCGACCAGGTCTCAGCCGGCGGCGATGTGCTGCCGGAACTCGACGGCGACATCGTGGCCACCACCATCGTCCCTGGCCTGCGCAACCTGGCCACGGACACGAATCCGTTCCTCCCCGGCGCCACCGGCGTGGACGCGCTGCTGAAGGACTCCGTCTCCACCTATTTCCCCGCCGACACAGCGCTGCCCGCTACCTCGCAGGCACCCATCACGCTGAACCTCCCGCGTCAGGCCTCGGGCTACGCCCTCGTTGCACCATCAGACTGGGGCCAGCGCCGCAGCCCGGGCGCCATCCAGGCGTCCCTCCAGGAACTCGTCCAGGCCGAGTGGAAGCTCCGCACCGCCATCGACGCCTACGAGGGCACAAGCGACGACTTCAAGCTGCTCCTGCGCAAGTTTGAGGTGAAGAGCGGCATCGCTTCGGAGAAAATCAGACTCGCCTATGTGGCGGAAAACACGCAGGACCGCTGGCACAACGCGGCCACTGTGGCCTTCGCCCTCAGCACCACCTTGGACCACATCCGTGAGGTCATCAGCGTCGTTGCCGACGGCTTTCACGAGGCGTTCCCCCGTTCTGTGGGCCTGGCGACCGACGCCACTTCCCCCGCCCGATCATTGATCAAGCTAACCCACGCCGTCGCCGATGGCGGAATCCGCGCCGTCATGCTGCCCCTCCAGATCACGCAGTACCGCGCCGAGCTGGAGGCGGACGAGGCCATGGTGGAAATGGACCAGGCCCTGCTGACCGAGGATCTCCGAAGCGAGCTGGTTGACATCCTGGCCGAGATCCAGCAGCTGGCCAACGACGAGGGCGACCTGCGAGTCGCCGTCATCGGGGCTCTGGAGCAGATGCGGGCCGCCAGCGACCGCGTGCGCACGGTCACGGAAAAGGGCCTCTCGATCATAGACGAACGCACCGTCTTCAACCAGCGAGTGGCCTCCACCACTACGAAGCAGCGCTATGAGGACTACACGTTCCGCGTCTTCCACACCGAGGCGCTCAGGAAATACCAGTCGTCCTTTGATCTCGCATCCCGCTACGCGTACCTCGCGGGCAAGGCGTACGCCTATGAGTTGAATCTGCCGGACAACCACGCCGCCAGCGCCACGCCGCTGCTCGCGGAGATGCTGCGGACCCGGACGCTGGGCGAGTGGGACGGAGCCGCTCCCGTCATCGGCCAGGGGGGCATTGGCGAGCAGCTGGCGATTTTGAAAACGAACTTCGACACGCTGAAAGGGCAGCTTGGTTTCAACAACCCTGCGACCGAGGTGAACAGCTTTTCCCTGCGGACGGAGATGTCGCGCATCGGGCTCAGCAGCCGGGTGAATGCCGACTGGCGCACCAAGCTGGAAACCTTCCGCGTGCCGGACCTGTGGAACTACCAGTACCAAAACAATGGCGTGAACTACGGGTACGTCTTCCGCCGCTACTGCCGGCCCTTCGCGCCGGAGTCCGCCGGTGCGCAGCCCGCGCTGGTCATCCCGTTCACCTCGCAGATTGCCGCCGGGAAAAACTGGTTCGGCCTGAACCTGGCCGGGGGCGACAGCACGTTCAATGCCTCGAATTTCTCCACCAAGATCCGGTCCGCCGGGATCAAGTTTGACGGCTACAACAACACGGCGCTCAGCCAGACCCCGCAGGTCTACCTGGTGCCGGTCGGCATGGACAGGATGTTTCTGCCGGACAGCAGCACGCTTGTTGATCGCGCGTGGAATGTGGTGGACCAGCGCATCCCGGTGCCGCTGCCCATCAGCCCGGCAAACCTTAGCGACCCGAACTGGCAGCCGTTCACCGGGAGCGCCAGCGGCTTCTTTGAGGAAATCCGCAAGTTCAGCTCCTTCCGCGCCTACCACGACGCCGGGGGCTGGGCGAACTCTGAAATGCTCAGCACGGGCCGCCTCGTGGGGCGCAGTGCGTGGAACACGCAGTGGGTGCTCATCATTCCCAGCGCCAGCCTGCTCAATGAACCTGCCGACCCGGATGCGGGACTGGACGCCCTCGTCTACGGCGCGCCGCTGCCTGGCTTCACGAACGCCACGGCCGGCACCACCAACCGGGACAACGTGGGGGTGCGCGACATCCGCGTGCTCCTGCAAACCTACAGCATCAGCGGCAACTAAGGAGAAATCCCGGACATGAAACACATCACGCTTCACACCATGCTTTCCCGTCTTCCCCTACTGCTCCTTGCCGCCACACCGGTGATGGCTGCCCTGCCGGAAATCGACACCGTCTTTTATGGACGGGTGCTCCACCTCGGCGGAGGGGAGGAGTACGTCCTCACCTCAGGCGAGCTGAAATGGGTCGTCCAGCCGCCAGCGGGCTCGACGGCCGCTCCTGTGGAGCTGACCGCCACCCTGTCCGCGATGAAGGGAGGGACAATGTCCTACCAGATCCGCGTGCCGCACTACATGCAGGTCAGCGGCACCTCGCTCGCCGTGCTGCCCGGTCTGCCGGTGCTGGGTGAGGCTTCGGGCCAGCCGTTTAAAAATGCGAAGATCACTGTGAACGGCCAGTCCGTGCGCATGGCGGACCCGGCGGGCATTACGTTTGACGCCTCCGCGCTCACACGCGGCACCTTCCGCCGGCTCGATCTCATCGTGGACGGCACCCTGCCTGACGCGGACGGCGACGGCCTCCCTGACTGGTGGGAGGCGAAATATCACCTCGATCCCAACGCAGCGGACGCGGGTGCGGATCCTGATGGCGACGGGGTGGCAAACTTGGCCGAGTACCGGGCCGGGACTGACCCGAGCGGCAGTGACCAGTCACCAAAGCTGCCTGCGGAAATTCTCGTCAGTCTGGCGACCGGCGGGCGCGTCGTTCCGATGTTGAAACCGGTCGACTCGGATTCCACTCCGGTGCGGCTTACCTACACGGCGGGCACTTTGCCTGCGGGGGTGAAACTGGAACTGCTGAGTCTGACTGGAGCCCCGCGCGGTGCGACCACCTTCACCCAGGCGGATGTGGAGGCCGGGCGTCTCGTCATTTCCCACACGGGGGAGGGGACTGGTGAACTCCTGTTCCCCGTCACCCTGCGCGATGAAACCCCGGCCCACGCGGCGGCCAGCTCCACGCTGCGTCTTTCCGTGGCCGATGCAGCCACGCTCTGGGCCGGGTGGAACCTGCCCGAGGCGGCCCGTCCGGCGGTGCTGCCGGTCCTTCACGATGCCACACGCCTCTCCGGCGGTGGGCTGCTGCGCACGCCGAGCGGCCCCGTCACGCTGGAGGATGCGAAGCTGGCGGAACTCTACACCGGCCATGACGAGCCCCGGCTCTTTTTGGGTTCACAGGGAGCGGATGTGCTGCTGGGCTCGGGCGAGAGCGACCTCATCGTGGCACGCGCTCGGGACACGGTGCGTGGCTTCGCGGGAAATGATCGCATCCTCCTGGCAGGCGCTACCGGCACGGTGACCGTGACGGATTTCACTGCCGGCGACGTGCTGGACTTCCGCGGGCTCCTCGTTCCGGCTCCGGGCCGGCAGCTGCAGGCTTATCTGAAGCTCACTGGCACCACTCTGACTGTGGATGTGGACGGTGACGGCTCCGGATTCACCGACCTCACCGTGCAGCTGCCCGGCAGCCACCTGCCTGCGGAGCTGGCGGACCTCTGGGACTCCGGCGGCCCGGAAACCGGAACCATTGTGCCGCCGACCACTCTCTTCCTCACCAGCACGGGCCAGCCTGCGGAGGAGAATCTGACGCCGGCCACCATTACCCTGCGCCGCCGGGGCGATGCCAGCGCGGCGCTCGACGTGCCGGTTACCTGGAGCGGCACGGCCACCATGGGGCGCGACTACTCCACGCTGGCCCAAGTGGCGCACTTCGCCGCCGGGGGGAAGACCGCTTCCTTCATTGTCCAGCCACTGGCCGATGATGAGCGGGAGCCTGCGGAAAGCATCCAGATCACTCTTGGCGCCAGTGCGGCCGGGGCGGTGTCCGGGGCGAATACGATCACTCTTAGTCTGGCGGATTTGCCAAGCCGCGTCTGGCTTGAGGTGGCGGAGCGCACGGCCTACAAGGACAGCCTGAGTCCGGCGCAGATTCTCATCCGCCGCAGCGGACCGATGGCGGCGTTGCTGGCTGTGCAGCTGACGGTCTCCGGCCGAGCCACGCCGGGGCTGGACTACCGCCGGCTCCCGGCCACGCTCACTTTTGCCCCGGCGCAGGATGTCATGACGCTGGACGTGCTTCCCCTGGCCACCGCCAGCATCAGCCGCGGTGCGGAGGAGGTGGTGGTGGATGTGAAGGCGGACGCCGCTTACCAGTTTGGCCGCAGCCCGAGGGCCCGTGTCATGATCGTGGATCATCCGCAAACCCTGGCCGCCTGGCGTACGGCGCGCGGCAGCACGGGCGACGAGGAGGCCTTCCTGACGGCAGACGCGGATGGCGACGGGCAGAATGGCCTGGCCGAGTTTGCCTTCGACAGCAATCCTTCCGCGGCCGATGGCGGGCAGCCTCGCGTGCTCATTTTCCGCGACGCGGCGGGCCGCATCGGGGTGGAGTTCCGCCGCTGGCCGGGCGCGCCGGAGCTGAGCTGGGCCGTGGAGCAATCCACGAACCTGGGCAGCTGGACGGCAGTGCCCTCCGAGGCGTGTGACGAGACCGAGTGCGAGGTGCTGGCGAGCGGCCAGGAAAGGGTGAAGATTTTCCTCCGCGACGTGCCCACCGCGCCGAGCGGCATGCTCCGGGTCCGCGTGGACCGGAGGCACTGATCCAGGAACCTGCATGATTTCCCCCCGGATGACGACTCCGCTCCAGACTGCCGGCTCCGCCACACTCCTGTGGGCGCTGGTGTCTGGAGCGGTGGCGGCACCAGTGCTGGGAAATCTGGGCGTTGCCCGCACTGATCGCGCCGTGCCGGTGAGCTACAATTCCTGGCAGGCCTCCTCGTTTCGCCTCGCCGAGACCGCCGGACCGTGGCGGGTGAAAAGTGTGACCCTCCGTCTCGCGCAGGACGTGCCGAATGCATCGTTCACCGTCCGCATCGTTGGCGAATCCTCGCTTCGCCCGGCCCTGTCGGACGTGCGGGCCTCCTTCCGCACGCCGGTTCTCATTTCCGGCGCCACCACCGCCACGCCCGGCTCGGCGGCGGCTCCGGTGGTTTTCGATGCCGCAGTTTCTCCCGATCCCGTGCTCCAGCCAGGGCAGATCTACTGGCTGGTGGCCGGTGTCACCCAGCAGGACGGCTCCTTCACCCCGGCCACCGGGCTCTACTACTGGAGCTATGCCAATACGGGCGCTGCGGATGCAGGCGGGGCCGGAGGCTGGCAGTTCGGCGTGAACACAGCGTCCGCAGGCACGCTGGGCGCGGGCTGGGCGGCGGAGGCCACCACGCCGTTTACTTTTTCCATCGACGCTGTGCCGGACATCCCGGTGGTGACGCTCGCCTCGTGGCGGCTCACGCACCCCGGGGGTCCTGTGGATGCTGCGGCCTTTCTCGCCTCGGACCAGGACGGCGACGGGCTGAACGGACTGCTGGAGTTTGCCTTCAATGGATCGCCCACCCAGCCGGGGCTGGAGCTGCCGCGCCTCCTCGAAGCCGGGCCAGGGCGTATCGGGCTGCAGTTTGTGCGCTGGGTGAATGCACCCGAACTCCGCTACGACGTGCAGTGGTCCGGCGATCTGGGCGGGTGGGAGACGATCCCCGCAGCCGCAGCCACCACGGCAGTCGTCGCCGTGGGCGACGGCACGGAGCGCGTCAGCATTTCCATCCTGCAGTCCTCCTTGCATCGATTTCTCCGCGTGCGAATCATCCGCCTATGAAGCTGTCCTCATTTTCTCCGGCCCTGGCCATCCTGCTTGCCTCGTGTCTCCCGGCGCTCCGTGCCCAGGACGCCGGCCTGACCACCACGCTGGAGCCACAGGAGCAGGAGGTGCAGCCGCTGGATGAGGACGTCTCGCTGCCTGGCCAGCCAGCCCTGTCCGAATCGTTCGACGATCCTCTCCTGATGGTGCCGCCGGTGCTGATGACATCCGGCTTCACTGGTGCACCCCCGCAGACCTCCCCGCCGGTGCTGTCTGTGCGTGACTCCGGGCCCATCAACCTCAGCACGCTGGGCGGTGCCCCGGTGGACCGCGACGCTGCAGTCAGCTACAACCAGTGGCTGGCTTCTTCGTTCCGCACGGGAAGTTATGAGGCCGGCTACCAGGCGGGCACGCTCACACTGCGCATGGACTCGGTGGTGCCGAACGCCCACGTGTTTCTCGCCATCGTGGGGGAGATGAACGGCTGCCCGAATCTGACCGACATCTGCGTGAACTTCGACGAAACCCCCATCATCCAGCCGGTGGATCTGAACAGTGCGGTGACGCTGACTTTCGACGTTGACCAGACCGTCACGAACGGCGTGCTCCTGCCCGATGTGAACTACTGGATCGTCTTCGGCGTGCTGGCTACCGAATTGGTTGGCACCAACCCCACCCGGCAGGTACACAGGGGGAACGCGGAAGAGCCGCGCCCCAAAGACGAGCCATCG
>JANOAS010000429.1:0-41581 GCA_031411255.1 bacterium | reverse complement strand
CCACCACCATGAAACCCGACTCCCGCTTTCCCCGCCTGCGCGCTGTGGTGCGCACGTTGACCAGCCCGCGCCGGGTCTGGTTCTGGACGACGACGCTGCCGGTGCTGCTGGCTCCGGTGGCGCTGTATTTGGTCATGCGGCCGGGGGTGGAATTTAGCCGGAGTGTGAAGGTGGGGGCGGTGGAGGCCAGTGTACTGAGAGGGGACGATCCGGAAGGTGAACAGCAGGGGGAAGCAGGTTTGGCTTGGCCTGGCTATTCGGTTGGGGTTCGATGTTTTGTTCCCGTCGCCGGTCAGCCAGCTTGGCCTGTTGATTCGGCGGACCACCGGCTCGGGCCGATGGTTTGGATATGGGAACCAGGCTCCAAAGGGGTCGGCATCGACGCTCACTGGTTTGGCCTCAGCGTCGGCATCCGCTACTAACCCCACCCACCACCCCGCCCTCTCCACTTTCATGCTGCTGCATCCCCTCCATCGAAAACTCTTTCGCGATCTGGCCAAGATGAAGGGCCAGGTGGTGGCGGTGAGTCTGGTGATGGGGTGCGGGCTGGCGATGATGATCATGATGCGGAGCCTGATCCACACGCTGGAGAGCACGCGGCAGGCGTATTACACGGACCACCGGTTTGCGGATGTCTTCTGCGAGGCGAAGCGGGCGCCGAACTCGGTGCGGACGCGGCTGGCGGAGCTGGACGGGGTGGCGGCGGTGGAGACGCGGGTGACGGGGTCGATCACGCTGGATCTGCCGGGTTTCGCGGAGCCGGCGGACGGGGCGATCCTCTCGCTGCCGGACGACCGGCCGCAGCAGTTGCACACGCTTTTTCTGCGCCGGGGGCGGCTGCCGGACGCGGGGAGCCGGGGGGAGGTGGTGATCGGGGAGGCGTTCGCCACGGCGCACCACTTTGAGCCGGGGGACGAGATCGACGCGATCGTGCACGGGGCGCGGCAGCGGCTGAGGGTGGTGGGGATCGGGCTTTCGCCGGAGTATGTCTTTGAGGCGCGGGCGGGGGAGACGCTGCCGGACAACAAGCGGTTCGGGGTTTTCTGGATGAATGAGCGGGAGCTGTCGTATGCGTTCAACCTGAAGGGCGCCTTCAACAGTGTGCTGGTGGATGTGGCGCCGGGGGCGTCCGAGGCGGCGGTGGCGCGGGGGCTGGACCGCATCCTGGCGCCGTATGGGGGGAGGTCGGCCTACACGCGGCGGGACCACCCGTCGGCGCAGCGGCTGGATGACGAGCTGCGGGTGCTGACGGGGCTGTCGTTTGCTTTCCCCGCGGTGTTTCTGAGCATCGCGGCCTTCATGGTGAGTGCGGTGCTGTCGCGGGTGGTGCGGCTGCAGCGGGAGCAGATCGCGCAGATCAAGGCGTTTGGGTATTCCTCGCGGCAGGTGGGGTGGCACTACCTGCACTTTGCGCTGGTCATCGTGGTCATCGGCACGGTGCTGGGGGCCATCGCCGGGGTGCTGCTGGGCATCCAGATCGTGGGGGTGTATCACCGGTTTTTCCGGTTTCCGTCGCTGGTGTTTCACCCGGATGTGAGGTCGGTGGTGACGGCGCTCCTGGTGAGCACGGGCGCGGCATTTCTGGGCGTGCTGGGCTCTGTGCGGCAGGCGGTGAAGCTGCCCCCGGCGGAGGCGATGCGGCCGGAGCCGCCGGCGGAGTTCCGCGCCTCTCTGCTGGAGCGGATGGGGCTGAAAAAGCTGGCGGGTCCGAGCCTGCGGATGTCCCTGCGGAATCTGGAGCGGGCGCCGTGGCAGTCGGCCTTCACCGCGCTGGGGCTCGCGCTGGCGACGGCCATCCCCATCGTGCCGGGGGCGATGCGGGACGGGATCAACTACCTGCTGGAGTTTGAATGGGACCAGGCGGCGCGGCAGGATGTGAGCGTCTCGCTCATCGAGCCGGGCGGGGCCTCTGCGCTGGCGGACATCCGCCACCTGCCGGGCGTGATGCAGGCGGAGCCGTTTCGCAGCGTCTCTGCGCGGCTGAGGTTTGGCCACCGCAGCCGGCGGCTCGGCGTGGTGGGCGCGCCGCGGGATGCCACCCTGGCGCGCAAGCTGAACGCCCACTCCCAGGCGGTGGAGATGCCGCTGGACGGACTCTTTGTTTCCGCGAAGCTCGCCGAGATCCTGGGGGCGAAGCCGGGCGACGTGATCACGCTGGAAATCCAGGAAGGTCGCCGGCCGAAGCTGGAGGCGGTGCTGCAGGGCCTGATCACGGACTACTCGGGCATCTCCGCCTACATGGACATCGATTCCCTGCGCCGCCTCATGCGCGAGGGCGACACGATCAATGGCGCCCACCTGGCCGTGGACCGCCTGCAGTGGCCGCTCTTTCTGGAAAAGGTGAAGGAGGCCCCGCGCATCGCGTCGCTGTCCATCAAGGCGTCCACGCGCCAGAGCTTTCGCAAGAGCACGGCGGACATGATCGGCATGGTGCAGACGCTTTACTTCGGGTTCAGCATCGTCATCGCCTTTGGCGTGGTGTACAATAGCGCCCGAATCGCCCTGTCCGAGCGCGGGCGGGACCTGGCCACGCTGCGGGTGGTCGGGTTCACCCACCGGGAGGTGGCGGCGGTGATGATCGGCGAGCTGGGGCTGCTCACGCTGGTGGCGCTGCCCTTCGGGCTGCTCATCGGCACGGGGCTGGCCAGCGGCATCATCCACGCCGCCAGCACGGAGGCGGTGCGGCTGCCGCTCGTGCTCACCGCGCGGGCCTACGCCACGGCCGTGCTCATCGTCAGCACTTCCGCGCTGGTGTCCTTCGCCGTCGTCGGCCGCCGCATTCGCGACCTGGACTTGCTCAGCGTCCTGAAAGCCCGAGATTGATTTTTCCCATGAGCGCACCCACCACCCAACGCAAGCCCGGCCTCGTCTCCAAAGTCCTCCCCTGGATCCTGGGGGGCGGGTTCATCGCGCTGCTGGCTCTGGGTTTCCGCCCGCGCCCGGCCATCGTCAGCAGCGCCGTCGTCACCACTGGTCCGCTCACCGTCACCGTGCTGGAGGAGGGGAAGACGCGCATCCGCCACCGCTACGTCATCACCAGCCCCGTGGCCGGCCGGCTGGACCGCGTGCCGCTGCGGGCCGGGGAAAAGATAGAGGCGGGAAAGACCCTGCTGGCCACGCTGCAGCCCGCGCCCAGCTCCCTGCTGGACCCGCGCACCCGCGCCGAGGCCGAGGCCCGCGTCCAGTCCGCCGCCGCCGCCCGCGACCGCGCCACCGCCCAGCTGGACTGGGCCCGCGCCGCTCTCGACCTGTCGAAGCGCGACCGCGACCGCGCCGCCTCCCTCTTAAAAAACAAGGCCATCTCCGTCCGGGAGGCCGATACTGCGGAGAACCTGGCCCTGCTCAACGACCGCAGCCTGGTCAGCGCGGAGTTCGCCGTGAAGGTGGCCGAGTTTGACCTCGCCCAGGCCCGCGCCGCCCTGCTCTCCGGCGACGCCCCGTCCGCCGACGGCGTGAAGCCCGTCACCCTCACCGCCCCCGTCACGGGCACGGTGCTCAATGTTTTCGAGGAAAACGAGCGCACGGTCATCGCCGGCACTCAGATCATGGAGATCGGCGATCCGAAGGACCTCGAGTGCGAAATCGAGATGCTCTCCAGCGACGCAGTCACCGTCGCGCCCGGAGCCGAGGTGAGCATCGAGCAATGGGGCGGCCCCACTCCGCTGCGCGGCCGCGTCTCCGTGGTCGAGCCGGGCGGGTATTTGAAAGTCAGCTCTCTCGGCGTCGAAGAGCAGCGCGTGAAGGTCCGTGTCGACTTCCTCGACCCGCTCCCCACCGACCACCCGCTCGGCGACCGTTACCGCGTGGAGGCCCGCATCGTCACCTGGAAAAGCGACGCCGTCCTCCAGGTGCCCACCGGCGCCCTCTTCCGCCGCGGCAGCGAGTGGATGACCTTCGCCCTCGTCAACAGCGTGGCCCACCTGACTCCGGTGAGAATAGGCCACAACAACGGCATCGCCGCCGAAGTTCTGGCTGGCCTGCCGGTGGGGCAGGTCGTCGTGCTGCATCCGCCGGATACCATCGACGAGGGGAGCGCCGTGGCGGTGAAGGTGGAGAAATAGGGGCGGGCGCGGGCTTGGGGCTCGCGCTGGGGGCACGAGGTCAACCGCGAATGGACGCGAATGACGCGAATCAAGAGCCGGAAAGTGGGCGGGGGAGACCGTGCTGACGTCGTGGGCGCTGGCCCAAGGAAGGAGACTTTGCAAGTCTCTGCGCGCCCCGAGTTGCCGGGGCGGGTTATGGTCCGGGGCCTTTTCTCCGTTCTCTCCGTTCCTCCTGTTCAAATCTTCGAGGCACGCGCTGGGGGCACGAGGTCAACCGCGAAGGACGCGAATCAGGAGCCGGAAAATGGGCAAGGGGAGTCTGGCTGAGGCTGGGGGATCAGCCTGCCCTGCATTTCCCAGTGCGGGTGCCATGCAGGGGCGTCACCTCTTCCCGATGCATCCGGCCCGACCTACCGTTTGCGCATGCGGCGGAATTTTTCCTCGACCATGGAGGACATGGCGGCTTCGAGTTCGGGGTGGTCGATGGCTTCGACGACTTCGCGGCAGAAACCGAAGGCGAGGAGCTGGCGGGCGGCGTCGCCGGAGATGCCGCGGCTGCGGAGATAGAAGATTTCGTCCTCGCTGAGGGGGCCGCTGGTCGAGCCGTGGGAGCACTTGACCTGGTCGGCGTTGATCTCGAGTCCGGGCAGGGCGTTGGCCTCGGCGTCGGGGCTGAGGACGAGGTTCCGGCAGGTCTGGTAGGCGTCGGTGAAGTGGGCGCCCTCCTCGACGAGGATGAGTCCGCTGAAGATGGTGCGGGCGCGGTCGAAGAGGACGTTTTTGAACAGGAGATTGCTGAACGTGTGCGGCTGGTGGTGGATCTGGCGGGTGCGGCAGTCCATTTCCTGGTCGCCTTCGGCCACGGCGAGGTTGAACATCTCACTGCGGGAGCCGGCGCCACCGGCGAGGCAGAGGCTCTCCGTGCGGGAACTGGCGGCGCCCAGCTGGAGGAAGATGCTCTTCACCGTGGCGTCGCGGCCGGTGGTGGTGGTGCAGAAGTGGTGGCTGTGGACCTTCCGGCTCCAGCGCTGGCAGGCGACGTAGGTGATCTTTGCCCCGTCGGCAGCGACGAGGTCGGTGACGCCGCAGGCGAAGCCGGGCTCCGAGGTGAGGCTCTGGAAGTAATCGACGACGGTGACCTTTGAGTTTCGCCCGGCGATGACGAGGGTATGCGGAAAGGCACTGGCGTTCAGGCCGCCAAGCCACTGGTGGATCTCCACGGGGCGCGCGATCTCCGCGTTGTCGGCCACGTGGATGAAGACGCCGCCGCTGAGCGCGGCGAGGTGAAGGGCGTACAGTTTTTCCCCGCCCAGGGTGGCGGGCCGGGCCATAAAATGCTGGCGGATGAGGTCGCCATGAGTGCGAAGGGCCTCGGCGAGCGGGAGGACGGTGATGCCGGCGATGGTGGGGGCGTCGGAATCCAGGACGCGGTCGTTGCCGAGGACGATTTTTGCCACCGGGGAGGGGATGCCCACGCTGCGGGTGACGGCGGCCACGGCGTCGGCGCGCTCAAAATCCACACCGGGCTCGAAGGCGGCCAAGTCGTGTTTTTTCAGATCGGCAAAGCGCCAGGCCTCGTTGTTTCTGGCCGGAGGGGACAGGGCCAGGAAGGCCTGCCAGGCTTCCTCCTGGCGGCTGGTGAACCATGCGGGCAGCCCGTCGTGGCTCCACTGGGGCGGCACGGTGGTGAGGGTGCCTGCGGGAGTGGAGGCGGCGGGGGAGGAGGGAGGTGCGTCGAGCACTTGTGTCATGAGTGTGGGTGGTGTGCTGCGGAGCGGGGCATCAGCCGACGCTGCCTTCCATTTCGAGGTCGATGAGGCGCTTGAGTTCGACGGAGTATTCCATCGGGAACTCGCGGACGAGGTCGTTGATGAAGCCGTTCACGGAAAGTGACATGGCCTGCCCTTCGCTGAGGCCGCGCTGCTGCATGTAGAAGATCTGCTCCGCGCTGACCTGGCTGACGCTGGCCTCGTGCTGGGTGGCGTGTTCATTGCCCCGGACGGTGATGGCGGGGTAGGTGTCGGTGCGGCTGCTGCTGTTGATGAGCAGGGCGTCGCACTCGGTGTTGTTCTTGCAGCCCTTCAGGTGCTTCGGGATGTGGACCTGGCCGCGGTAGGTGGCCCGGCCGGTGCCGATGCTGATGGATTTGGAGACGACGTTGGAGGTAGTTTCATCGGCGGCGTGGATCATCTTGGCACCGGTGTCCTGGTGCTGGCCGGTGTTGGCCAAGGCGATGGAAATGACCTCGCCCCGCGCGCGGCGGCCCTTCATGATGACGCCGGGGTATTTCATGGTGAGGCGGCTGCCGATGTTGCAGTCGATCCAGCGCACCTCGGCGTCCTCGTGGGCGATGCCGCGCTTGGTGACGAGGTTGAAGACGTTGCTGCTCCAGTTTTGCACGGTGACGTACTGGATCTTCGCGCCCTTGAGGGCGACCAGCTCGACGACGGCGCTGTGCAGGGTGCTGGTTTCAAACTTGGGAGCGGTGCAGCCCTCCATGTACATGACCTCGGCGCCTTCATCCACGATGATGAGGGTGCGCTCGAACTGGCCGAAGCGCTCGCTGTTGATGCGGAAGTAGGCCTGGAGCGGGTGCTTGACCTTCACGCCCTTGGGCACGTAGATGAAGCTGCCGCCGGAGAAGACGGCGCTGTTGAGAGCGCTGAACTTGTTGTCGCCGGTGGGGATTACCTTGCCAAACCAGGGGCGGAAGATTTCCGGGTGGTTTTTCAGCGCGTCGCTGGAGTTGCTGAAGATGACGCCCTGGTCGCTGACGGCCTTCTGGACATTCGAGTAGGCGGCCTCGGAATCGTACTGCGCCTCGACACCGGCGAGGAATTTCCGCTCCTGCTCCGGGATGCCGAGACGGTCAAAGGTGCGCTTCACGTCCTCGGGCACGTCGTCCCAAGAGCGCTTTGGCGCCTCGCCGTCGGAGAGGTAGTAGCGGATCTCGTCAAAGTTGATGGACTCCAGGTCCTTCGTTGCCCAGTTGGTGGGCATGGGTTTGTCGTTGAAAACCTTGAGGGCTTTCTTCCGGAACTCACGCACCCAGTCGGGGTCGTTCTTGACGTCGGAGATGTAGTCTACGGTCTTTTCCGAAAGGCCGTAGCCGGCGTCAAACTTGTGACGCTCGGGGAAGTGGAAGTCGCCCCTGCTGCGGTCGATGTCGACGGCGTTTTGTGTGTCGGTGCTCATGGTGTGTGCGGGTGGTGGCGGACGTTTCAGGCGGTGGCGAGGAGTTCTTCGCGAACCCAGTCGTAACCTTTGCTTTCGAGTTCGAGGGCGAGTTCCGGACCGCCGGATTTCACGATGCGGCCCTCGACCATGACGTGGACGACGTCAGGCTTGATGTAGTCCAGCAGGCGCTGGTAGTGGGTGATCAGGAGGATGCCGCGCTCCGGGGAACGCATGACGTTCACCCCCTTGGCGACGACCTTCAGGGCGTCGATGTCGAGGCCGGAGTCCGTCTCGTCGAGCACGGAGTACTTCGGCTGGAGCATCATCATCTGAAGGATTTCGTTGCGCTTCTTTTCCCCGCCGGAGAAGCCCTCGTTCACGGAACGGGCGGTGAAGGAGCGGTTCATTTCCAGTTCGTCCATTTTGGCGTACATCTGGTGGTAGAAGGCGACGGCGTCGAGTTCCACACCTTCGGGCTGGCGGGCCTGGAGGGCGGCGCGGAGGAAGTTGGCATTGCTGACGCCGGGAATCTCGATGGGGTACTGGAAGGCGAGGAAAAATCCGGCGCGGCTGCGCTCGTCGACTTCCATGTCGAGGAGGTTTTCACCGTCCATGAGGACTTCGCCACCGGTGACTTCATAGTCTTCGTGGCCGGCCAGAACTTTGGCGAGCGTGCTTTTCCCGGAGCCGTTCGGGCCCATGATGGCGTGGACTTCGCCCTTGGGCACGTCGAGGGTGAGGCTGCGCAGGATTTCGCGCTCGCCAATGCGGGCGCTCAGGTTCTTGATTTCGAGTTTGCTCATGAAGTGGTGTAAAAAGTGGTTTAGCGGCGGGCCTTTTCCCTGCGGGCGCAGTCGGGGCAGCGGCCTTTGATGGTGACGTCGATGTGGTCGACCACGGCACCGCGGGGAAGTTTCAGCGCCGCCTCGTGCCCCTCTCCGCGAAAGGCTACGTCGGAGACGGCCCCGCAGGACTCGCAGTAAAAATGGCCGTGCTCCGTGAGGTTCGGGCAGTAACGGGACGGGGCGCGGTCGTGGTTCACCTGGCGGACGAGCCCGGCCCGGGTGAGGGTTTCCAGGCAGTTGTAAACGGTGGCCAGGGAGATGGCGGGGATGCGCTCCTTGGCGCGGATGAAGACCTCCGTGGCGGTCGGGTGGTCGCGTTTTTCAAGGATGAGGTCGTAAATTTCCTTCCGCTGCCGGGTCATGCGGCGGTCCCCGCCAAGCGTCAGCTCGGCGGACTGCTCCTGGGTCTGGAGGCTGGGTGGGGGCATGGGGATTTCCCTACGCCGGTTTGGAATCATATCAAGAACTATTCTAATTAAGCTCAGCGGTGGTTGATCTGATTTCTCCCCTTGCGGGGGGGCGCGAGGGCCAGTAATTACGCCCCTCCATGCTGACGCTGCGCAATATTACGAAGAGCTTTAACTCCCGCGTCCTTTTTCAAGGAGCGGACATGACTGTGAACTACGCCGAGAAGGTGGCCCTCGTTGGCCCCAACGGTGCGGGCAAAACCACGCTTTTTTCCCTGATCCTCAAGACTGACACGCCGGACTCCGGCACCATGCAGAGGGACGAGTGGACGACGCTGGGGTACCTGCCCCAGGAGAGCGAACCAGTGGCCAACGAGACGGCGCTGGACATCGCCACGGGCAAGGCGGGCGATCTGGACAAGCTGGAAATCATCCTGCGTTCCCACGAGAAGGCCGGAACCGTGCATGATCCGGAATACTATGAGGCGCAGGCTAAATACGACGCGCTGAACAACCCGGAAGTGGAGGCGAAGGCGAAGAAAATGCTGCGCGGCCTGGGCTATACGGAGGAAAACTGGCTGCGGCCCGCGAAGGAGATGAGCGGCGGCTGGGTGATGCGGGCGCACCTGGCGCACCTGCTGGTGCTGGAGCCGGACCTGCTGCTGCTGGACGAACCGACAAACCACCTTGACCTGATGTCCCTCTGGTGGTTCCAGCAATACCTGAAGACGTATCCCGGGGCGGTGCTCATGATTTCCCACGACCGGGAATTCATGGACGGCCTCGTGGAGTCGGTGTACGAGATTGATGAGGGAAAGTTTAACAGCTACCAGGGCAACTACTCTGCCTACCTCAAGCAGCGGGAGGCGAACTTCGAGAAGGCCTACCAGGCGTGGAAGAACCAGCAGAAGGAGATCGAGGACCTGGAGGAGTTCATCGAGCGGTTCCGCAGCGTGGCCTCCAAGGCGGCGAAGGCGCAGAGCCGGCAGAAGGTGCTGGAGAAAATGGAGAAGCTGGAGAAGCCGAAACCGCCGCGCAAGGTGTTCCGGTTCAATTTTCCCCAGCCCATCCGCTCCGGCCAGCGAGTCATCGGTCTGGAGAACGTGCACCAGGCCTACGGTGAGCGGAAAATCTACGAGGGGCTGAACCTCGATATCGAGCGCGGCGAGCGCACGGTGCTCATCGGCCCGAACGGTGCGGGCAAGTCGACGCTGATGAAGATCATTGCCGGCGAGCTGCCGATCCAGAAGGGGAACATCAAGCACGGCAGCCAGCTGAAGCTCGGCTACTACAGCCAGCACCGCTCCGCCCAGCTGGAGCCGGAATACTCGGTGCTGGAGGAAGTCATGCGCTGCTGTCCCACCCTGCGCGAGGATGACGCCCGGGGCATTCTGGGCAGCTTTCTGTTCCGCCGGGATGATGTCTTCAAGAAGTGCAAGGTGCTCTCCGGTGGTGAAAAAAGCCGCCTCAACCTGGTCAAATTTCTCGTGGATCCGCCGAACCTCCTCCTGATGGACGAGCCGACGACGCACCTGGACATTCACAGCATCGAGGGCCTGACCCAGGCGCTCGTGAAGTACGAAGGCACCCTGGTGTTCATCAGCCACGATGTACACTTCATCAAATCACTGGCCACGAAAGTTCTCCACATCAACACGGGGAAGGTGACGCCCTACGCCGGCGGGTATGAGTATTACCTGGAGAAAACGGGTGCGCTGGAGAATGCCCGCGCGGCCATCACGGCGTAGCCTGGAGTTTTCCGCCGCCCCGGGGTTTCCGGGGTGGGCTGGACGCAAAAAAGCGGCACTGGCATAAACCAGTGCCGCTTTTTTTAAGCCGGGGGGAGTGAACCCGCGGATCAGGGAAGGTCCGTGTGGCCCATCAGGAACTGGTCGCAGGCTTTGGCGGCGCCGCGTCCTTCGTTAAAGGCCCAGACGACGAGGCTCTGGCCGCGGCGGCAGTCACCGGCGGCGAAGACTTTGTCGATGCTGGTGCGGAACTGGCCGTGCTCGGCCTTGACGTTGGAGCGCGGGTCGCGTTCGACGTTCAGGGAGTCGAGGAGGGGCTGCTCCGGCCCGAGGAAACCCATGGCGAGGAGAACGAGCTGCGCGGGCAGGACTTTCTCAGTGCCGGGGATGTTCTGCGGGATGAACTGGCCCTTATCGTTGCGCTCCCACTTGACCTGGACGGTGTGGACGGCCTTCACGTTGCCGTTTTCGTCACCCTCAAACTTCGTCGCGGTGGTGGTATAGACGCGGGGATCGTCGCCGTACTTCGCGGCGGCCTCCTCCTGGCCGTAGTCCATCTTGTAAACTTTGGGCCATTCGGGCCATGGGTTGTCCTTGGCGCGCTCGTTGGGGGCCTTGGGCATGATTTCCACCTGCACGAGGCTGGTGCAACCGTGGCGCAGGGAGGTGCCCACACAGTCGGTGCCGGTGTCGCCACCGCCGATGATCACGACGTCCTTGCCCTTCGCATTGATGGCACCACCCTCGACCTTGCCCTCCAGGACGGCCTTGGTGTTGTCGGTGAGGAAATCCATGGCGAAGTGGATGCCCTTGAGCGGGCGGCCTTCGATGGGGAGGTCGCGGGGCTTGGTGGCCCCGGTGCAGAGGACGACGGCGTCGTAGTCCTTGAGCAGGGTTTCGCTGGAAATGTCCCTGCCGACCTCAGTGTTGCAGACAAACTTGACGCCTTCGTCCTCAAGGAGGTGAATGCGGCGGAGGACGACCTCTTTTTTGTCCAGCTTCATGTTCGGGATGCCGTACATGAGCAGGCCGCCGGGGCGGTCGGCGCGCTCGAACACGGTGACCGTGTGCCCTGCCTTGTTGAGCTGCGCTGCGGCGCTGAGACCGGCGGGGCCGGAGCCGATGACGGCTACCGTTTTCCCGGTGCGCTTCTGCGGCGGCTCGGGGGTGACCCAGCCATTTTCCCAGCCCTTGTCGATGATGGACACCTCAATGTTCTTGATGGTGACCGGCGGGTTGTTGATGCCGAGGACGCAGGATCCCTCGCACGGGGCGGGGCAGACGCGGCCGGTGAATTCGGGGAAGTTGTTCGTCTTGTGCAGGCGGTCGAGGGCTTCACGCCAGAGGCCGCGGTAGACGAGGTCGTTCCACTCCGGGATCAGGTTGTTGACCGGGCACCCGCTGGCCATGCCGCTGATGAGCGTGCCGGTGTGGCAAAACGGGATGCCGCAATCCATGCATCGGGCGCCCTGTTTCTTCAGCTTGTCCTCGGGCAGGTGGAGGTGGAACTCGCCCCAGTCCTTGAGGCGCTCCAGCGGGGCGCGGTCGGAGGGCAGTTCGCGTTCGAATTCAATGAAGCCTGTCGGTTTTCCCATGATTTATGTCTGCTGCGTGTTGAAAGAGTGGCAATGATTCAGGCCGTGGCGTCCCATTCCTCGGGAGCGATGCCGGCTTGTTTGAGAATTCGTTTCGTGAGGTTCCAGTCGATGTCGCCTCCGTGGGGGTTTGGAATGGTCACAGTGAGCGTGTTACGCCGCATTTTGGCGTGATTTGTACCGTGGTGAGGGCCGTCGAAACCAAGCTGTCGCATTCTGCGAATGAAGTCTTTCCGGCTAATCGGTTTCGGCATATGCGGGTTGGGGATTGAGATCAACACCGCCAATCACGGGGAGCGTGTCGCCGAACCGGACTTTGATCAAAATCCAGTCACCCAGGGAGGATTCGAGTTCCTCCCGGGCGGATTCGACGTCCTCCCCTTCCGCCCACAGGCCCGGACACGAGGGGATGGTGGCGAACCAGCGACTGTTCTCCATCTGCTCGTACTGGGCGCCGCGCAGGGCGGCTTTGATGTATTGCGTGATCATGAAGGAAGATTAGTCGATATTCCGGGGCATCCCAAGCCGGTTTTAGCCCCCCCCGATGCGGGCGGAGTCCTTGGAATTGGCCTCGAAGGCGGCGGTGAGGGCTTCGTCGCCGCTCAGGCCGTCCTGTTCGGCTTTCTTGATGGCCTGAAGGACCCGCTTGTAGTCCTTGGGCATGACCTTGACGAATTTCGGCACCATTTCGTCCCAGAGGGCGAGAACCTTGAAGGCTTTCTGGCTCTTCGTCAGGTCGGCGTGCTTTTTGACGAGGGCGTAGAGGGCTTCGATCTCGGCCTTGTCGTCGAGGGATTCCAGACCGACCATCTGCTGGTTGCAGCGGGTGGCAAAGTCGCCCTTTTCATCAAGGACGTAGGCGACACCTCCGCTCATGCCGGCGGCGAAGTTCCGCCCGGTGGCCCCGAGGATGACGACGCGACCGCCGGTCATGTACTCGCAACCGTGGTCGCCGACGCCTTCGACGACGGTGTCCACGCCCGAGTTCCGCACGGCGAACCGTTCACCGGCCATGCCGCGGAGGAAGAGTTCGCCGCTGGTCGCGCCGTAGAGGGCGACGTTGCCGGCGATGATGTTTTCCTCGGCCGCGAACGTGGAACCTGCGGGCGGGTAGACGATGATGCGTCCGCCGCTGAGCCCCTTGCCGACGTAGTCGTTGGCGTCGCCTTCGAGTTCGAGGGTCACGCCCTTCGGAATGAAGGCGCCGAAGCTCTGGCCCGCGCTGCCCTGGAAGTGGAGCTGCACGGTGTCCTCCGGCAGTCCCTGCCAGTGCTTCTTGGTGATCTCGTTGCCGAGGATGGTGCCAACGACGCGGTTCACGTTGCGGATGGGCAGGGTGGCTTTGACCTTCTCGCCGCGCTCGATGGCGGGTTTGCAAAGATCGAGCAGTCTGGTGATATCGATGGATTTCTCCAGACCGTGGTCCTGCGGAAACTGGGCGTAGCGGCCGACTTCGGGACCGACATTCGGACTGTGGAGGAGCTTGGTGAAATCCAATCCCTTCGCCTTCCAGTGTTCGACGGCGGTGCGTGCTTCGAGGATGTCGGTGCGGCCGACCATGTCTTCGAGGCGGCGGAAACCGAGTTCCGCCATGATTTCGCGCACTTCCCGGGCGATGAACTTCATGAAGTTCACCGTGTATTGCGGATCGCCGGTGAATTTGGCACGCAGGAACGGGTCCTGGGTGGCCACGCCGACGGGGCAGGTGTTCAGGTGGCAGACGCGCATCATGATGCAGCCGAGGGTGACGAGTGGCGCGGTGGCAAAACCAAACTCTTCGGCACCGAGGAGCGCGGCGATGATCACGTCGCGACCGGTCTTCATCTGGCCGTCGGCTTCGACGACGATCCGGCTGCGGAGATTGTTCAACACCAGAGTCTGGTGGGTTTCGGCAAGGCCGAGTTCCCACGGGATGCCGGCATGCTTGATGGAGGTCTGCGGGGAGGCCCCGGTGCCGCCGTCAAACCCGGAGATGAGCACGACGTCCGAGTGCGCCTTGGCCACACCGGCCGCGATGGTGCCGACGCCGACCTCGGAAACGAGCTTCACGCTGATGCGGGCCTCCCGGTTGGCATTCTTCAGGTCGTGGATCAGTTCCGCCAGATCCTCAATGGAGTAGATGTCGTGGTGGGGCGGGGGAGAGATGAGGCCGACCCCGGGGGTTGAGTGGCGCACCTTGGCGATCCAAGGGTACACTTTTCCGCCAGGGAGCTGGCCGCCTTCTCCGGGCTTCGCACCCTGGGCCATCTTGATCTGGATTTCCTTCGCCTGGGTGAGGTAGAGGCTGGTGACGCCGAACCGGCCGGAAGCGACCTGCTTGATGGCGCTGTTTTTGGAGTCGCCGGCGTCGTTGGTCCAGCTGTAGCGGGCGGGATCCTCGCCACCTTCGCCAGTGTTGGATTTCCCGCCGATGCGGTTCATTGCGATGGCCAGGGCCTCGTGCGCCTCGCTGGAGATGGAGCCGTAGCTCATGGCTCCCGTTTTGAACCGGGCCATGATGGTCTCGACGCTGTCCACTTCATCGATGGGCACCGGGGCCTGCTTCTTGAAGGCCAGGAGACCGCGCAGGGTAAAGTGCTTCTTGTTCTGGTCGTTGACGAGCGCGCTGTACTGGCGGAACAGGTCGAAGCTGTCTGTGCGCACCGCCTTTTGCAGGGTGTGGATGGTCTGCGGGCTGAAGAGGTGGGCCTCGCCCTCCTTCCGCCACTGGTAGTCACCGCCGACGTCGAGCGCCGGGCCGCGCACGGCGATGTCGGGATAGGCGGCGCTGTGGCGCTGGAGGCTTTCGTTGGTGATGACGTGGATGTCGGATCCCTCAATGCGGGTGGACGTCCAGGTGAAATACTTGTCCACCAGGGCTTGGTTGAGGCCGATGGCTTCGAAGATCTGGGCGCCGCGGTAGCTCTGCATCGTGCTGATGCCAATCTTCGAGGCGACCTTGATCACGCCCTTGGTGGCGGCCTTGATGAAGTTTTTGACCGCCGTCTTGTGGTCCACGGTGGTGAGGAGGCCCTGACGGATCATGTCGTCGAGGGTTTCGAAGGCGAGGTAGGGGTTGATGGCCCCGCAGCCGTAGCCGATGAGCGTGGAGAAATGGTGAACTTCACGCGGCTCCCCGGACTCCAGGACGAGGTCGCACAGGGTGCGGGTGCCCTTCCTGATGAGGTGGTGGTGCAGACCGGCGACTGCCATGAGGGCGGGAATGGGAGCGTGCTCCTTGTTCACCCCGCGGTCGGAAAGAATGAGGATGTTTTTGCCGCTGGCGACGAGGCGGTCAGCCTCGGCGCAGAGGGCGTTCATGGCCTTCTCCAAGCCGGCGGCTCCATCCTTCGGATTAAAGAGGATGGGCAGCGTGGCGGAGGAGAACTGGCCCTGGGCGATGTGCTTCAGTTTGGCCAGATCCTCGTTGCTGAGGATGGGGGACTTCAGCTCGATGAGGTGGCAGCTTTCCGGCTCCGGCTTGAGGAGGTTCCGCTCCGGCCCGATGGTGGTGACTGCGGAGGTGATGATTTCCTCGCGAATGCAGTCGATGGGCGGGTTCGTGACTTGGGCAAAGAGCTGGTGGAAATAGTCGTAGAGGAGCTTGGACCGGTCGGAGAGAACGGCGATGGGCGTGTCCGTGCCCATGGAGCCGACGGCTTCGACGCCGTCGCGGGCCATAGGGGTCATGAGGAGGCGGAGATCCTCAAACGTGTAGCCAAACGCCGTCTGGCGCTGGAGGACGGTTTTGTGGTCCGGCTGGGGCAGCTCGGGGGCGTCCTTGACGCTGGCGAGCTGGACGAGGTGCTGGTCAAGCCACTGGCGGTAGGGCTTTTCCGAGGCGATCTGCTCCTTGATCTCGTCGTCGGCGACGATGCGGCCTTCCTCCATGTTCACGAGGAACATGCGACCAGGCTGGAGGCGGCCCTTGTGAGCAATGCGCTCCGGTTCGATGGGCAGGACGCCGGCCTCGGAGGCCATGATGACGAGGTCGTCCTTGGTGACGTAGTAGCGGGAGGGGCGCAGGCCGTTGCGGTCGAGGGTGGCACCGATCATCGTGCCGTCCGTGAAGGCAACGGAGGCGGGGCCGTCCCAGGGTTCCATGAGGCAGGAGTGGTACTCGTAGAAAGCCTTCTTGGCTTCGCTCATGGACTCGTGGCCGCTCCACGGCTCGGGAATCATCATCATCATGGCGTGCGGGAGGGAGCGTCCGGAGAGGACGAGGAGTTCCAGCGCGTTGTCGAAGATGGTGGAGTCGCTGCCGTCAATGTTGATGACAGGCTTGATTTTCTTGATGTCGTCCCCGAACAGCTCGGACGCGAAGAGGGACTGGCGGGCGTGCATCCAGTTGATGTTGCCCCTCAGCGTATTGATCTCGCCGTTGTGCGCGATGTAGCGGTACGGGTGGGAGCGCTCCCAGCTTGGGAAGGTGTTGGTGGAAAAACGGGAGTGAACCAGGGCGAGGGCGGACTGCATGTCCGGGTCGCGCAGGTCGGCAAAATAGAGACCGACCTGCTCCGGGGTGAGCATGCCTTTATAAACTAGGGTGCGGCACGAGAGGCTCGGGGCGTACCAGAACGAGTCCACTTTGGAGACGCGGATTTCGCCGTGGGCCACTTTGCGGATGACGTAAAGTTTGCGTTCGAAGGCATTGTCGTCAGCCAGTTTCGGATCGCGCTGGATGTAGACCTGGCTCATGAAGGGCTCGCTCGCCTTGGCGGACTTGCCGAGGGAGGAGTTGTCCGTGGGCATGTCGCGCCAGGCGAGGACGGGGCAGCTCTCTTCGCGGCAGACGCGCTCGAAGATTTCCTTCGCCTTCGCGCGGGCCGCCGGGTCCGGGGACATGAAAAGATTGGCCACACCGTACTGGCCGGGTGCGGGAAGTTTCAGGCCGATGGCTGCGGCCGCCTTGGTCAGGAAAAGATGGGGCATTTGGATGAGAATGCCGGCTCCATCGCCCGTGTTGGCCTCACAGCAGGCCCCGCGGTGGTCCAGGTTTTCCAGAATGGTCAGGGCGTTCGTCACGATATCGTGAGATTTTATCCCCTTCATGTGCACGACGAACCCGACGCCGCAGGCGTCGTGCTCATTTGCGGG
Source organism: bacterium (assembly GCA_031411255.1). Taxonomy (GTDB): domain Bacteria; phylum Verrucomicrobiota; class Verrucomicrobiia; order Verrucomicrobiales; family V1-33; genus JANOAS01. The sequence continues at coordinate 24,690 of JANOAS010000429.1, read as the reverse complement.
GTCATAGAGTCCCTGTTTAACTGGCAGTCCTGTATGGTTCATTTCAATGCTCATCTGTAAATTTGGGGGCTGGCGCCGGGGCGCAGGCCATCTCTGCCAGCAGCGCAGGGCACCGCTAGCGTGGGGGCGGGCATTATGGGTGGCTGCGGGGCGGGGTCAAGCCCACTTCGCATACTGCGTAAAATCTGCGATTTGTCGTACAGCCTTGGAAGGCCCTAAAGTCTATCAAAGCTGTTTCCGTGCCGAAAGAGTGGCGTGCGGCAAAAAAGGGGACGGTGCTTCAGGAGGTAAACGCTTGCCAGCGGGTAGCGGATTGAGATTCACGAAAAATCACCTCCCGGTGCGGATGATGAGGCGCTGGCGGTCGGGATCGGTGAGGCGGGGGGACTGGTTGACCCAGGTGCGGGCGGCGACGGGGTCTTTCTCGAACCACTTGGCGAGGTTTTCGTCGAGGTGGGCGGCGCGGGACTCGTCCTTGGAAATGGCGGAGGTCCAGTCGAGGGCGGCGGCGGGATCTTTTTCGAGCAGAGAGCCGGCAAGGCCGCCGGCGGCGTGGTCGTGGGTGAGGCCGGCGGGCAGGCTGGCGACCCAGGCGCTGGCGGCGGCCTCGTCTGCCGCGGCCCAGCGGGATGCCAGGCTGGATGCGCCATCAGCGCGTCCCTCGCCCTCGGGCTGGCTCTGGAGGAGGTTGGCGAGGGCGGGGAGTTCTGCGGGATCTGCATTGGTGGCGAGGCCTTGCCAGGCGGAATCACGGGTTTTGTCGGGCAGGGCGTTTACGGCGGCGAGGGCTTTGTCGAAATCCTTGCCCGCCCAGACGCCGACGGCGGCGGAAACGGCGTCTGGAGAGAGATCAGCGGGCAGCCCGGCGGCCCATTTGAGGGCTTTTTCGGGCTCGGTCGGAGCCCAGCCCTTGGCCAAAGCTCCGGCGATTTCTTCGCGATTGGGGAGTTCCTTCACATCGACGAGCAGTTCGGCGGCCTTGACCGGCTTCATGTGGCTGAGGGTCTGGAAGGCGTCGTGGTTTGCCTCGGCCCGGTCGGTTTCGGGCAGCTGGGTGATCCAGCGGAAAGCGCCTTCGGGGTCCATCTTGACGTACTCGCGGGCGAGGACGGAGGATGCTCCCTTGGCGATGTCCTTGTCTCCGGTGCGCAGTTTTGTTTCGTAGTAGCCCAGGGCTCCCGTGAGATCGCGGTTTGCCCAGAGCTGGAGCACTTTGTCCGCCATGCCGGAGTTTCTGTGCTCCTTGTCCAGGAGGGAACTGTTCAGGTAGGCCTCGGGATCGCGGTTCGTGATGTGGAGGGAGATGACCTCAAAGGCGCTCAGCGCGGCCATCTGGGCGCCGGGATCGTCGGCATCGAGGTCGCCCAGGTTCTTCTCCAAATTGGAGAGGAAGAGGGGCAGTTCCGCGATGGGAATGGAGGCGAGGAGGGCATCCAGTGAAGTCTGGCGGGAGGCTGGATCACGCATCCTGAGGATTTTCCGGAAATCCGACACCGGGTCGCCACTGGGGGTGACGGGCGCGGTGGAAACCGGACCTGCGTTCTGTTTTTCTCCGCCAGCGAGCTGGGGCGGGCGGAGCGTGCCTGCGGCGGCTGGGCTGGACGCGGAACCCGGGGCGGGGGACGCGTGCCTTTTCCCCAGCCAGTAGCCCCCGGCTCCGCCCAGGCAGAGGGTGAGGGCGGGCAGGAGAACGAGGCGCAAGGATGGCATCATGCCTCCTTACTACGCGAAGAGGCGGTCCACTTTTTTCGCTTTTACCAGCTCGCGCGGCTGGTTGAGGTGATTGTAGACGATGGTCTCGGGATCGATGCCAAACGAGTGGTAGGCGGTGGCGAGGAGTTCGGCGGGATGAACGGGATCCTCGGCGGGGCTGGAGCCGGTCTTGTCGGACTTGCCGTGCACGTAGCCTCGCTTGATGCCGGCCCCGGCGACGATGCCGGTGTAGCAATACGGCCAGTGGTCGCGACCGTCGGCGCTGTTCCCGTTGCCGCTGGTGCTCACACCTTTTTGCGGGCTGCGGCCGAATTCGCCGATGGCGACGACGAGCGTCTCGTCGAGCAGGCCGCGGCTGTCCATGTCGGCGAAAAAGGCGGCCAGCCCCTGATCGAGCATGGGGCCGGACTGGTTTTTCATGCGCTTCGTCAGGTCCACGTGGTGGTCCCACGAGTGGTTGTCGGAGTTGGCCACCTTGGGCCAGATGACTTCGACCACCCGGGTGCCGGCCTCGACGAGGCGGCGGGCCAGAAGCAGACTCTGGCCAAAGGTGTTGCGCCCGTAGTCATCGCGCAGTTTTTCGGGCTCCGAGCTGAGATTAAAGGCCTCCCGGGCGCGGCCGGAGACGATGAGGTTGAGGGCGCGCTGGTAGTATTCGTCCAGGTTGTAGCTCTCCACGGCCTTTTCCACGTCAGGACTTTGCGCCTCGATCACCTCGCGCAGTTTTGCCCGGCGCTGGAGGCGGGCGGCGAAGACGTCGGGACGCAGCTGGAGGTCGTCGATCTTGATTTTGGACATTTTCTCCATGTCCATGTCGTCGCCGTCCGGATACAGGGTGTAGGGGTCAAAGGCCTTGCCGAGGAACCCGGCGGAACCGCCCTTGCCGACCACGTTCGACTCCTGGAGCGGCCGCGGGAGCATGACGAAGGGGAGCATGGGCTCAGTGGGAGGCTTGAGCCGGATGATGTTGGAGCCGAAATTCGGGAAATCCTTCGGGCTGGGCGGTTCGAGCTGGCCGGAGGGGCTCACCTTATCCGTGGTGTAGCCGGTCATCATCTGGTAGATGGCGGCGGTGTGGTTGAACAAGCCGTTGGGCGTGTAACCCATGCTGTGGATCATGGAGAACTTGTCGTTCACCTGAGCCAGCTTCGGCAGGACCTCCGTAAAATGGACGCCGGGGATTTTGGTCGGGATGGTATTGAAGGCGGAGCGGACGTTGTCCGGCACGTTTTCCTTGGGATCCCAGAGGTCCAGGTGGCTGGGGCCGCCCTGGAGGTAAATCATGATCATCGACTTCGCCTTTCCCCAGCCGGGGCCGCCGCCGATGGCCTTGGCCGTCTCGGCATGGGCTTTCAGCTTGAACATGTCACCCAGCGTCAAGCCGAGCAAACCCGCTCCGCCGTAGCGCAGGATGTCCCGTCGCGAGGTGCGCAAATTTTTGTCGCAGAGGTCTTTACCGAGAATGCCTGGAAGTCGGATCATGGCGGAAAATGGAGGGCGGTTTGAAAAGAATAAACGACACACTAGGCGGGAGCCGTCCGGCAGGAAAGGGGAAATATGCCCGGCGGCCCCCTGGTAGTTTCCCCTTGGGGCGTTCAGGTGCAGAGCCGCGATGATCAGGAAGTCTAAATTATTTCCATTATTTATTTTAATTTATGGAAAATATGGTAAAATCGTAAAATGGTGATTTTCCCCAGCCAAAAATCGATGCAAGAATTTCCGTCGAACGAAGCCCCTGAGCCGGGGGCTGACGTCGCAGCGGAGAAGGCGGGAGGGCTGCTGTCGCAATCGATGGTGATCTGGATGATCTTGATGGTGGTCAGTTTACTGGCGCACGGGCTGGCACTGGGGGCGGATTTTTTCATGGACGACACGCCGCACCTGCTGCAGAACGAATGGCTGAAAGGAGGGGCGGTGATGTCTGAGCCTCTGCGGCTGGTGCCGAACCTTGCCTGGGCGGGAATGTACCGCGTGGCGGGGTTAAACCCGATGGCATTTCACCTGCTGACTCTGTCGGCGCACCTGGCTACGGTGACGGTGGCCTGGCGGGTGGGGCGGCAATGGCTGTCGGAGCGCGGACCGGCCGGGGAGGTGGCGGCATTTTTCGGGGCTGCCTTGTTCGCCTGTCACCCGCTGGGGTCCGAGGCGGTGAACTACGCGTCGCAGTTCAGCATCCAGCTGGTGGCGCTTTTCAGTCTCCTGGCGGCGGGCTTGGGGCGGCGGCTGGCGGGGGGCGAGGGACGCAGCCTGCGAACGCTGAACAAACTGATTCTCGCGCTGGTGCTGGGCGGGCTGTCAAAAGAAGTCGGGCTGATTTACTGCGGGATGTCGGCGGTGGCGGCGTTCCTCATGTCGGGAAAATGGGGCGGAGTGTGGAAGCGCGCCGGCCTTTCCCGCCATCTGCGAGCCCGCTCCTTCGTGCCCTCCCGCGGGCTGACCTGGGTGGCGCTGGCGTCCCTCGCGCCGGTCATTGTGGTCGGCTTCCAGCGGGTGGGTGGGATTTGGTGGGGGCTGCTGAAGGGTACGATGTCGAACGACTTCCAATTCAATCATTTTCTGACGCAGGGGGGCGTTTTCTGGGGGTATATGCTGCGCTTTTTCTGGCCAGCCGCGTTGTGCAGTGACCACCACGTCCCGCTCTCCCTGGGGCTGGCTGACGTGCCCTCGGTGGTGAAAACGGCGCTCACGCTCCTGTTTTTCCTGGGCGTGGCTGCCGGGCTGTGCTGGCGGCGAACCAGGCCGGTCTGCCGGCTGCTGGCGTTGGCGCTGGTGCCCCTCCTGTTCAGGTTCATCTATGTAAACAAGGAATTCATGGTCGAGTACCGCACCTATCCCGCTCTGCCTTGGGCCTGTCTGGCGGTGGGGCTGGGCGTGGCCTGGTGCCACGCGCGGCAGCCACAGCTGGTGAGGTGGGCTGCGGTGGCGGTTTTGATCGCTGCCTGCGGGCGCAGCAGCCTGCGCTCCCTGGACTGGCGCTCGGAGGCCGGCCTGGCGGAGGAGAACTTGAAGGAATATCCAGCCAACAACCGGCAGCGGGGCCTGCTCATGCGCAGTGAATACCTGGCCGGAAACTACGACCGCGTGCTCCAGCTGGCAGCGGAAGCCCGCCAGACGCGAGAAGCCATCGAGGACTGGAATGCCGCGCATGCGGGAGTGCGGGTCTTTGACTACAGCCAGCTTTACCGGTTCTACGCCACGGCGGAATACTACGCTGCGTGGGCGAAGGTCAGCACCGAGGGATCCGCCTCCGCCTTGGCTCATGCCAACCGGGTCATCGAGGGGCTGGCGGCCATCAGCCCGGAATTCGTCGATCCCCAATCGCCAAGCTTTGAAGTGGGCGGGCAGCTGGTGAAGGCCCGCAACGCCATCAGCCGCTGCGCCCCGGCCCTCGACCGGCTGCGTGTGGACCAGAACGACGGGGAGGCTCTGGCACAGCTGAGGGACATGAAAATGGACCTGGACTGATTTCAGTGGCAAACTCTGCTTGGCAGGTTGCAAGGGTTGCCTATCTTCCGCCGCATGCACGACCCCCGCATTGATCAACTGGCGCGCCAGCTCATTCGTTATTCCACCGCTCTGAAAAAGGGCGAAACCGTCCTCTTGGACATGTATGACACTCCGCCTGAGATGGCGGTGGCGCTTGTGCGGGCAGCCCGCGAGGCCGGGGCGATTCCCTTCGTCAATCTGAACGACTCCAAGGTGACGCGTGAAATGTACCGCCACGCCAGCGACCCGCAGTATGAAATTCAGTCGGCGCTGCTTCTGGCGCAGATGAAAAAGATGTCCGCCTACCTGGCCATCCGCGGCAGCCACAACATCACCGAAACGAGCGACGTGCCGGCGGAAAGCATGAAGCTGGTCATGAAGCACATGCGTCCTGTGATTGACTACCGGGTGAAGAAGACCCGCTGGTGTGTGCTGCGCTGGCCCAACTCCGCCATGGCCCAGCAGGCCGGCATGAGCACGGAGGCGTTCGAGGATTTTTATTTCCGCGTCTGCCTGCTCGACTACCGGAAGCTGGCCCCCGGCATGAAGGCCCTGGAAAAACTGATGACGGCCACGGACAAGGTCCACATCAAGGGGCCGGGGACGGATCTGAAATTCAGCATCAAAGGAATTCGGGCCATCGCGTGCGGCGGCGACCGGAACATTCCGGACGGCGAGTGCTTCACCGCCCCGGTGAAAAACAGCGTGGAGGGCGTCATCAGCTACAACGCGCCGACGATTTACCAGGGCATCGCCTTTGACAACATCCGCCTGGAGTTTTCCAAGGGCAAAGTGGTCAAGGCGACCGCGAACAACACGGAGGCCATCAACCGCATCCTCGACTCCGACGAGGGCGCCCGCTACGTCGGGGAGTTTGCCCTCGGATTTAACCCGGAGATCCGTCATCCGATGCGGGACATCCTTTTCGACGAGAAGATCGCCGGCAGTTTCCACTTCACTCCGGGTCAGGCCTATGAGGAAGCAGACAACGGAAATCGCAGCCAGGTCCACTGGGACATGGTGAACATCCAGCGCCCTGACTACGGAGGCGGGGAAATCTGGTTTGACGGGAAACTCATCCGCAAGGACGGCATCTTCCTCCCGAAAAACCTCCAGCTGCTCAACTACGACCGGGCCAGCTAAGCCGCAGCCTGCCCTAAAAAACCAGTTGCCCCCCCCCGACGGGAGACCTACTCTCCCGCCCTTTATTCCCGGACTCGTCTCAACTCTTTGACCCAATGCTCTATCTCCTTCGCAAGCATCAGTATGGAATCCTTCTCGTGGTGGCGGTGATCGTCATCATCGCCTTCGCCTTCTTGTACGACCCGAACTTCCGGGCCAATGACCGGAACCGCGGCGAGGCGGGCAAGTCCGATTGGAAGGTTCTCGACACCACATACCGGGCGGACGAGATCGAGAAGATCAAGACGTATTTCAACACTGGAGCCCGCCTGGGTGGTCCGGCATCCCAGCACCTCCAGCGCCTTTCCAGCATGGCCAAGCGCTTTGAGAAAAACGACAGCGATGGCGGTGTGCCCTTCGATTTCATCATGAACACCCTCATCGTGCGCTCCCAGGCCCGCAAGCTGGGGGTGAGCGTGAGCGACGCTGACGTGCTTGAGTCAGTCAAAAAGATCCCCGCGTTTCAGGGGGAAGGCGGGGCGTTTGACTCCGAAAAATGGGATAAATTTACCGGCGAAAAGGGCATGGTGAACAAGGATGCTGTTCTCGGCATCATGCGCGACAGCCTGACCTTTGACCGCTTGTATGATCTCATTGGTGAAGGAGTTCCCTCCTCTCCGCTGGAGATCGAGCGGGACTATGCCAGCCAGCACCAGAAGCTGACCGTCTCCACGCTGACGGTTGAGAAAAAGAAGTTCGAAGTGACCGACGTCAGCGATGACGACGTGAAAAAGTATTACGACGAGAACAAGGAGTCCGGCCAGCTGGCCAGCCCGGAAAAGCGCGGCATCCGCTACGTTCTTATGGCCAAGCCAAAGGACGAGGAACTGAAGGACTTAAAGGAAGAGGAAAAGACCAAAAAGCAGACGAACTACAAGCGGATTGCCGCAGTTTTGGGCGATAAATTGACCGAAATGGATTTTGACGCTGCCGTGGCGGCCACGATGGCCGATGCAGACCTGAAGACGGTGGTGGGCGAGGTGAAACTCGAGGTGAAAACGCTGGATGCCTTCGGCAAGGGCTCCGCTGCCGAGGCGCTGAAGGAAGAGGCCGCCGTGGAAAAGGTGCTCTTCAATCTGGACAAGGACGCCAAGGGTGGCGAAGTGGTCGAGGGCAAGGCTGGCTACTACGCTGTGGGGCTGAATGGCCCCGTCGAAGAGCCCAAGCTCATGGAGCTGGCTGCCGCTACCGAAAAGATCAAGGGCATCCTGAAGGAAAAGAAATCGACCGAAGCCTTCCAAAAGGCGGTGACCGAAGCGGAAGGCAAGCTGAAGGACGCGCTGAAGGCGGGCAAATCCATCGCGGACGCCGCGAAGGAAGCCGGTTTGGAGGCGAAGGACACTCCGGTTGACGCCAAGCCGCCCACGCAGCCCGGCCAGCCGCCGCAGGACCCGAACCAGCAGCAGATCAAGAGCGCCGCTGCTGCCGCCAACGCCGGCGAACTGGCGGCCAAGCCGGTAACGACGCCTGAGGGCGAAATCTTCGTCTACGTGGCCAAAAAGGACCTGCCGAATGATCCGAAGATGAAGGACCAGAAGGACAGCATGAAGAAGAGCCAGGGCAGCATGGCCGAGTTTGCCAAGAACTATGGCTACATTCAGGTCAGCCCGGTCTTCAACTCCTGGTTTACGGGTCTGAAGGAGCAGGTGAAGGCGAGCTTCACGCGGCTCGACTGATCCGGGATTTCCAATGCCCGGACCGGACGATCTGCAGGATCTTTTTGATGATGCCAACGGCGACCTTGCTGTTGGCGATCTGGAGAGGGCTGTGGAGAAGTACCGGGCTTGTGTGGCGCTGGATCCGCAGTTTTTCGACGGCTGGCATGCCTTGGGCATGGCGCTCATGAAATGCGGGCAGTTGAAGGAGGCCATTGGGGCCGGATTGATGGCGACAACCTTGAAGCCCAATGATCTACTGGCGTGGACGGGGCTTTCCCAGATGTACGTCAAGGACGGGCAGATCGCCGAGGCGGAATCGGCCAAAGGAAACGCCCGCATCCTGTCGCTGGGTGGACGCGTCGTGAAGGAGGGCTGAGTCCTTCGGGTTTTTTTGTTGTGCCGGGATGAAGGAGGCGGGGAGGGGCTTGCCGTAGCCTCGTGCCTCGGCAGCCCTGGGGATTGATGGGGAAATAGAAGGCCACCCCAAGTCCGAACTCCAGTCGTCCGAAGTCCCGTCCCTTCAGGCCTTCAGAGGGTTGCGCCGCTCGCGATCCGAACGGCTCCCGGGGCGGCGGCACGGCTGCTGGAGTGGGCGGCGAGTCCCTTTTTGCTCCCGGCACGGCTGCGGGGGGCTGCGGCACCGGGTTTTTGGAGAAAACAGCCGGGGGAGGACCTGCCCGGGCGGTGGAGTTCGAAATGGGGGCTGATCCACTTTGACGGAATGGGTGCAATGGTCCCCAGCGGTCGGCGCGTTTTTTTTTGGGGGGCTGCCACGGAGGCATCCATTCGTGCAGAGTGGACGATGGAGGGAGGAAATAGCTTGCCTCGGGCGGGATGCGGGCTTGGTTGGCGGCCCCATGGCAGAGAACCGACTTGACCAGACTTTTCAGAAACTCCGCGAGCAGAAGCGCGCGGCCTTTGTGGCGTACATTTGCGCCGGAGACCCGGATTTGGAATCAACACGGGAAATCGTGGCCGGGCTGGAGGAGGCCGGGGTGGATGTGCTGGAAATGGGGCTGCCGTTTTCGGATCCTCTGGCGGACGGCATTGTGAACCAGATGGCGGCGCAGCGGGCGCTGGAGTCCGGCACCACCACGAGGAAGGTGCTGGAGCTGGTGCGCGAGCTGCGGAAAACGACGCAGATGCCGATCGTGATGTTCACTTACCTGAACCCGGTTTACACGTATGGATTTGACCAGTTTCACGCGGATGCGGCGGCGGCGGGAGCGGACGGGGTGCTGCTTCTGGATTTGCCGCCGGACGAAGCGCCGGAGAATGCGGAACTGACGCAGACACACGGGCTGAAGCAGATCCGGTTGATTGCCCCGACGACGCCGCCGGAGCGCATGAAGGAGATCGCACGCGGCAGTGAAGGGTTTATTTACTACGTTTCCCGTGCCGGCGTGACCGGGATGCAGACGAGCCTCTCCCTGGACATTGCGAGCCAGGTGGCGATCATCAAGGGTGCGACGGAGGTGCCGGTGTGTGTGGGCTTCGGGATTTCCACGCCGGAGCAGGCGGCGAGTGTGGCGGCGGCGGCGGACGGTGTGGTGGTGGGCAGCGCCATCGTGAACCTGATCGCGAGCGCCGGAAAATCGGCGGACTTGCGGGTGAAGGTGCGTGATTTCGTGAAGCCGCTGGTGGACGGGGCCCGGAGTGTGACGCGGTGAGGGAACCGGCCGGTCCCGGCGCCTGAAGGGAGCAGCCCCCCAGTTTCAGCTCGCGAGCGGCGGGGCGACGGGGGCTGCGGACTCATCCTTCTTTGGGCCGGCTTCGGATTTCCGGGCCAGGGCCCAGCCGATGAAGCCGAGGATGAGGACGAAGCTCTGGAAGCCGTAATAGATGAAGAGGGCGCGTTTCACGCCGCTGGTGAAGCCGTAGGCGTGGAGGCCGACGCCGAGTAGGTTCACGTGGAACCAGGAGAAGGCGACGATCATGCCGCCGATGGTGGTGGCGAGGTGGAGGCCGTACTCCCTGATGTAACCGCCCATCCGGGCGTGGAGGATGATGAGGTACCAGAGGACGATCATGAGGGCCCCGTTTTCCTTGGGGTCCCAGCCCCAGAAGCGGCCCCAGGAGTAGTTCGCCCAGATGCCGCCGAGGATGGTGCCGACGGTGCTGTAGTGGAGGCCGAAACTGATGATGCCGTAGACGGCGGTGGTGAGGGACTTGTATTGCGCTGCGTCCTCCCGCCCGGGATCGAAGAGCCGGGCCACGATGTAGACGAGGGAAATAAGGGCGGCGAGGAGGCCGGGCACGTAGCCGATGGTGACGGAGGTGACGTGGGTGGAGAGCCAGAAATTGGTGTTTAGCACGGCCTGGAGGCTGCGCAGGTTGTCGGTGCCCTCGGTGGTCTCAAACTTGTAGGCCAGGAACATGAGGAGGGTGCCATAGAAGGCGGTCAGGGCGAGGAGGAGGCCGTTTTTCAGGAGCCGCTCGGCGAGGAAACCCAACATCACGCCGCCCGCACCGATGAAGAGCATGGTTTCGTAAAGGTTGGTCACGGGGGCATTCTGCATGATGTAGCAGCGGTGGGCGATGCCGGTGACGAGAATGAGCCAGCCGGCGACGACGACGGCTGCGGCGATTTTTTTCGTCCAGACGGACCAGACAGCCGCCGGGGCAAACCAGGTGACGGCAAGGAGCAGGAACGCGCTGATGAAGCAGAGGAGGCTCTTGTAGACTGGGTCGATTTTTTGCAGGCGCAGCTCGGTGGGCACACTGCGGTAGTCGCCCCGGCTGGTGGCCCCGGCCACGCGGGCTTCGACGAGTGTCTTGAGTTTGGCGGTAAATTTATCGCGGTCGTCACGGAGGCGGACGAGTTCTTCCCATTCGGTGATGGCGGCGAGGGAGAATGACTGGAAGTTTTCCCGGGTCAGGCCGCCGAAAATGAGGTGTCCGAAGGACATCCACGCTTTTTGATCCGGCTCGGGCGAGGGGTAGAGGTGGATGGTCTGGGAGCGGGCGGCGAGGTCGCGGAGGCGGAGGAGGGTGTCCGCGAGGGGGGCCAGCGTGGGTTCACTCTGGATGCTCTGGGGCTCGAGGATGTATTCCGGCGGAAAGACCATCTTGCTGGTGATCATGCGCTCCATGAGGCCGCTGATGGAGGGGCCCGGCTTGCCATCCTCACCGGGAGTGCCGTTCATTTCATGGGCAAAGGCGAGGGTGCCTGTGAGCTGGTCGAAGTCGCGCATGTTGGTGGCGAGGGTGACGATTTCATCCTGCATCGGGCTGCGGTTTTCGGGGGCGAGGACTGGTTTTCCGGTGGTTTTGTCCTCTTTGGTGATCTCGCCGGCCAGCTTGACGAGGGTTTCGCGGGCGGGTTCGAGTTCCTCGAAGCTGTAACGGCCGCGCTTTTCCTCCAGATTGTTGGCACCGTCCTCGGTGTTCTTGGTGTGGGCGTTCAGGCCGAGGGCCTTGATGGTGTCGGCGTCGTTGACGAGGAAAACGGGGTATTTTTTGGCGACTTCCGGGTAGAAGAAGCAGTCGAGGGCCCATTCGACGGGGGAGATGTCCCGGGATTTCTCGGAGCCCTGGAGGGAAAGGTGGAGGTTGCGCTTGCCGACGATGCCGAGCATGGCGAAGCCGGCCTGGGTGCTGAGGGGCTTGATGCGGCCTTCCTGCTGAACGGGGAGGCGGCTGGCGAGCTGGATGATTTCCGGGCTCCAGCGGGCGGGGAGCAGCTTGGCATCGAGCCGCCGGGTGCCGGCGAGGTCAGCAAACAGGGAGCTGAACATGACCGTGACGATGATGGCCACGGCGCCCAGGGTCAGGAGGAGGATGACGGCTTTTTTCATGGCGTTTGTGTCTTCCGTTGCTGTTTACGAATGAAGAGGACGAGTTTCTGAACGAAGTGGATGAGCAGGCCCACAAAGGCGGCGATGCAGGCCCACATGGGCCAGTGGTCGGAGGGATTCTTTACGACGGCAAATACGGTGTACATGCGCGTGGAGGGCCCGGCATTGGGAGGGCCGAAGCTGGACTGGAAAAGGACGTAGCCGGAGTCGCGCAGGGGCTCGTTCATCTGGATGACGTGGTCCGTGGAGACGCCGTTTTTAGTCTCGGTGATGTCGCTGCGGTAAACCTTGGGCTTCATTGTGCCGGGCCAGTACTCATGGGTGAAATCCCGAACAGTGACGGTGAAGGGGAGTTCCCATTTTGTCCGGCAGAGGCGGACGAGGAAGGTGCGGCCCGCTGCAGTGACGGTGGCGGGGTGGAAGGCTTCGCCCCAGAGCATGATTTGACTTGGTGTAGCCGGATCCTTGAGGGTCAGGAGAATGCTGCGGAAGTTGTTGGGCTCCTGGTCGAGGTCGACCTTCGTGGAAGCCAGGTAGTAGCCGTCAATCACGGTGGTGCCGGGGGGCGCGGGGGCCTCCGAGGTGTGGACGGTGGTGGAGGCACGCAGATAGCTGCTGATGCTGAACTCGAAAGGCAGGCTGGAGTGGAAGAAGGTGCGGCTGGTTTTTCCCTCGCAGTCCTTGAAGCCTGCCTCCGGGATCACCAGGACGGGTTTGTACTTCACTCCGGCCTCCTGGATTTCGAGCTGCCAGTGGTCGTAGCTCTCGAAGGTATTGCCCGACGCGCCCTCGTAGACCTGGAGGGCGCCCTCGTCCTTGCAGTAGAACGAGACGCCGCCGGCGATGAGCAGGAACAGCATGGAGAAGTGGGCGATGATGACGCCCGGGGTGCGCCAGCTCTTGCGGATGCGGATGAGGCCGCCGCAGAGGATGTTCAGCGCGAAGACGGCCATGAGAAGGTAGCCGCCGGGGAGGGGGATTTTAATGGAATTGAACGGGTCCGGCAGGGCGGCCCAGACAAAGGGGCGGTCAAAATAGTCGCGCGTAACCTCGTGGAGGCCGCGGTTTTTCTGCTCCATGGTGCCCAGCCACGTGAGGATGAGCAGGAGAAGGAGCACAGCAACCGCCAGGCCGAAAGAGGCGAAGAAGCGGAAGATGCGGGCTGGCAGGCTGTTGGATGAAGGCACGGGTCGGTAAATTGGGGGTGGTTAATCTTCCATTTTCAGGGCGCTGGCAAAAGCATCGAACGCGGCTGACTGGGCCTCGACGGCAGCCTCCGGGCCGGTCATTTTGACGGTGACTAGGGTGTCCTTGAGCGGGACGATGATGGCGAGCATGCGGTAGCCGGGCTTGGGCTCGGTGGCGCCCATGGGGGCGAAGGATCCTTTGAGATCGACGGCGGCGGAGGCGATGCGGAAGACGGTCTTCCTGGGCAGGGCGTCGTATTCGGCCTGGGTGGCTTCGGCGAGGCCCATTTGCTTGCGCCAGCGGTTGTAGTTCTGGAGTTCCTCGCCGCCGGCGGTGGCGACGGAGCACTCGATTTCACCGGGGGCGGTGAATTTCAAGAGAGCAAACTGGTTTCCCGGAATCCGGTTCCAGCCGGGCGGGGTGTCGAACTGAAAAACCGGCGGTTTCTCGAAGCGGTCGCCGGAGGAGGCGTTGAGCTTGAGCTTGTCGTCATCGGCGCGCCGGGGGCGGGACTCCTTGATCTCCACGCGCTCCGGTTTTGAACACGAGAGCGGAAACAACGCGGTGAGGGCGAGGGCGGCGGCGGCGGCTCGGGGAAATGCAGGCATGATGGAAATGGGAAGGCTGCTGGCAGTGCGCTGTCCGGATGCGCTGGGCAACAGGACGGGCGGCGGCCTCAGCCAACGGTATGGCTACGATCAATGCCGCGCCAGGGGGCGCAGCACCAATTAAAATTGTGTGAGAAAGGGGCGGAGCTAAGCTCCCCTTCAGTTCAGGTCGGCAGGGATCTGGACGTCCTTGAGCTTTTTCTGGACGTCGGCACCCTGGTCGATCCACCATTTCAGGAGTTTGACCTCCTTTTCGCTGGGCTGGGGCTTGTCCTTGGGGGGCATGTGCTCGTCATCGTCGGCAGGAAGGGCGATGCGCTTGATGATTGAGCTTTCGGCGCTCTTGCCGGGGACGATGCCGGCTCCGCCTTCTTTTCCGCCCTTCACGAGCAGGTCAAAGGTGTGGGCGGCAAAACCGCCTTTTTGCTTTTTCTCACCGTGGCAGCCGTTGCAGGTGTGGGCGAGGATGGGCTGGATCTTCGCGACAAAAAACGGGTCCTCCGGATTGGCCGGGGTGGCGGGAGGGGGCGTGGCTGCGGCCACGGGCACGGGGGCGGGAGGGACTGGCGGTTTGCCGATTTCCTGATCCCAGCCGAGGTTGATGATCAGCTCCTTGTTTTGCTCGTGGAGCTTCTGGGCAGCCTCCTTGGTGGCCTTGGTCTGCCAGGCGTAAAGGCGTTTCAGCCCCTTCAGACTGGCGAGCTTGGCGAGGCCGGCGTCGGTGATTTGAGTGTTGAACAGATTGAGGTATTCGAGCTTGGGCAGGTCCTTTAGGGCGTCGAGGCCGGCGTCCGTGATGGCGGTGTTCTCCAGCCGCAGGCGCTGGAGGTTTTTCATCTGGCTGAGGGAGGCGAGGCCGGCGTCGGTGATCTTGGTCCGGGCCAGGTTCAGGTCCACCATGGCTCCAGCGAGGGGGGAGAATTTGGCGATTTCGGCGTCACCGAATTTGTCGGCCACGTTGACGGCGGTGAACATGAGGCCGGTGTCGCTCTGGGCGAGCTGGAGGATGGTGACGCCGAGTTCGGTGGAGATTTTTCCGATCGCGTCCTTGGTGGCCTGGTCGAGTTCCTTGGGCGCAATCACCGGCTTGGGCGCCTCCTTGGTTTTCTCGACGGTCTTCGCCGCCAAATCCATGACGACGGGTTTCAGGTCGGCGGCAACCTGGGCATCCTTGATGAGGAGATCCTTGTTCGCGCCGGCATCGATCCACCACTGGATGATCTTGATTTCAGGCTCGCTGAGCTGGGGCTTGGCCTGGGGGGGCATGTGCTCGTCGTGGTCCTTTGGCAGGATCAGGCGGCTGTGGAGGCTGCTCTCAGCGGATTTGCCCGGAGTGATGACCGGCTTGCCGCTTTCTCCGCCCTTCAGCGCCGTCTCGAGGGTGCTCAGTTCCAGTTTGCCCTTCTTCTTTTCCGGGCTGTGGCAGGCAATGCACTTGGAATCAATAATTTTCTGGATGACTCCGGTGTAAAATGGAGAGTCCTCCGGAGCGGCGGCAGCGGTGAAGGAGGTGGCCAGCAGGGCCGCGGAAGTGAAGGCAAGGGTGGTGCGGGTGATCATCATACAGGAAGATGGTGTGGCGGCCACGTTGAACGGGGGGCGGCAAAGTGTCAAATGCCGGAACACTGGTAAAGGGGGTGGGGGAATCCGTAGTGGATGGCCTGGGAAGCTTTAGGTCGCGGCTCGCCGGACGCGGGGGACCGTGAGGGGAAAAGTGCAAAAAAAGGGCGGGGCGCGTGGCCCCGCCCTTTGGCGAAAGTTGGAGGGTTGTTTTGGGGGCTGGGGGGGATCAGGCGGCAGGAGCGTCGGCAACACGGACCCGCAGCGGGATGCTGGAGTAGGTCTGGTCGTCGAAGGTGATCTCGACGCTGTAGAGACCGGGTTGTTCGAACTTCAGGCCTTGCAGGTTGAGGACGATGTTGCGGGTGATGAAGTCGCCGTCAGCCGGGAGGCGGACTTCGATTTGAGGTTCAAAGGGCGGGAAAACGGCCTTGCCGTCCGCGTCGATGAAGTGAACGCCGAGCTTGTGCACGCCTTCGTCAGCACTCTTGAAGCATACGCGCAGGGCGAGAGCACATTGAGGGTGAACGATGGGGGCGCTTCGGGAGATGATCTGGTCGAAGGTGCCGAGTACGCAGAGTTTGCCGTTGTAATCAACGGCCGAGTCACAGAGGGTTGCCACGTGGATATCCATGGCGCGGGATATGACGCGGAAACGGGCCAATTGCAAGCGACGAGGGGGCAAATTCGCGGAAAAAACGGCACGAAAGTGGCTTTACGCGGTCCATTTTACCTTTCCGCCCACCAGAGTGCAGCGCGGGGCGAGGTTTTCATCCAGCAGGACGAGATCTGCCGCAAACCCCGGAGAAACCTCGCCGAATTCCTTGATTCCAAGAGAAGAAGCTTGATTTAACGATGTGGTGGCGATGATTTCATGCAAGGGGCGGCCGGTGAGCTGGTGAACGAGGGCGAGGCCCCTATCATAACGCAAGGTGCTGCCGGCAAGGGCCCCGGAGGCCAGCCGGGCCTGACCGTCGGTGACGCTGACTGGGAGGCCGGCCAGCTCGTAGTTTCCATCCGGCCGCCAGGCAGCGGCCATGGAGTCTGTAATGAGCATGATCTGGTGGACGGGCTTCAGGGCAAAAACGAGGCGGAGCATGTCGGCGCAGAGGTGGACGCCGTCACAGATGAGTTCGATCCGGACGTCGGAGTCGAGGAGGCCGGAGCCGACCACGCCGATTTCCCGGTGGTGGAGCGGGCTCATCTGATTGCAGAAGTGGGTGAGGTGGGTAAGGCCGGCGGCGCGGGCGGCGGAGTAGTCGGCGGCGGTGGCGGCGGTGTGGGCGAGGCTGGTGACGATGCCGTGGCGGCGCAGGGTGCGGATGAAATCGAGGGCGCCGGGGAGTTCCGCCGCGAGGGACACGATGGAGACGGGGCAGATGGCGTGGAGGGCGAGGAGTTCGTCAGCGTCCGGAAGGCGGGTGAAAGCCGGGTTTTGGGCGCCGGCGCAGCGGGGGTTGATGAACGGGCCCTCCACGTGGAGACCGGGGACGCGGGCGAACTCCGGGTTTTCCCGGTAGCGCGCGACTGAGCGGGCGGCGGCGCGCAGGGGCTCGGCGGGGAGAGTCAAAGTTGTGGGAAAAAGGCTCGTGACTCCCTCACGAAGTTTGATTTCCGCAAAATGGCGGATGGAGTCCACGCTGCCGTCGCAGGTGTCCACTCCGTCGGCACCGTGGGTGTGGATGTCAAAGAAGCCGGGAACGACCGTCAGCCCGTCGCCATCCACCACCCTGGCGTCGCGGGGGACCGGGGCGTCCGCCGGAAGAAGGGCGGAAATCCGGCCGTCCTCCAGCAGGAGGGAGGCCCCGGGGATTTCTTTTCCGGGAGTGATGATGCGGCTGCAGTGGCGAACGAAAGTCTTCATTTGCGAATGTGTATGACAGCCGAGGGTACTTGTGATTCGGCAAAACTCAACCAGAATGCTCAACCACGCTGCGGTCCTGCCGTCCGTTTTTGAAAGGCTGGTTGAAGGCTGGACGTTTTTGCTCTTGAGATGATGCATTCCGAGAATTCCCCCCACTTCTGGTCAATTGGCGAACGCCCGGCTGCGGGCGACTACGTCGTGCTGCTCCACGGTCTGGGGCGGACTCGGTTCAGCATGGCCAGAGCGGCCCGGCTGCTGAACAAGGCGGGATTCCACACTGTCAATATTGGCTATCCTTCGCGTAAAAAGACGGTTGAAGAGGCTGTTGCTGAAGATGTAGCCCCAGCGGTGGCAAAGTACTGCATGGATGCCAGGAAAAAGATTCACTTTCTCACGCACTCGCTTGGAGGGATCGTCCTTCGGGTGCTCCTCCGGGAAGCTCCGCCCCTATGGCTGGGACGCGTGGTCATGCTTTCACCCCCGAATCAGGGGAGCGACATTGCCGAGCACCTGCATGATTCCCGCTTTCTGCGCACCATTCTCGGGCCTGCCTTTGACCAGCTGGGGACCGGACCGGAGGGGCTGGCGGCCCGCCTTGGTCCGGTGCCGGCGGAAACGGGCGTCATCATGGGGTCTTGGGCATTGATCCCAATTTTTAAGGCGCTCCTCGGTCCGCACTCGGACGGGATCGTCGCCGTCGAGCGGGGACGGTTGCCGGGGCTGGCCGCTTTTACGATTCTGCCGGTCGATCATTCAACCATGATGCGCAATCGGGCCGTGATCGCCCAATCCGAAGGCTTTTTCCGTTCCGGACGTTTTCATTAGGCCTTTTGCCGGTGGAATATTAGCAGATTATGGTTGGCGATTGCATGCTAATTGATTTAAGGTTTATGTAATATCAATCAAGTAAGACTTTTTACATCGCAGGAGCATGGAAATAGCAGCAAGTTTGAATTTTTGTGAAATAGATGATTATCGGAAATATCCGCTCATTATGATAATTATCAAAAGGGCGAAAATAGTTTTGATTGTAACTAAATGATTTTCTATTTGATGGAATGCCCTAGTCGCTGACTCGGAGAAACCATGGTGTGGAATTCTTGATTTTGCGAGGTTCGAGTCTATAGTGGAGTGTCCCGTAGACTAGACGCCTCATGAAAACACCTTCCATCTCCTTTCGCACCGAAGCTCTGACCGCCGCCTTGGTCCTCTGCAGCGGGCTCTCCGCGCCCGTGGAGGCCGCCGCGTCGCGCAAGGCGGTTTCTGCACCTGCTCCAGCTCCGCAGGTTGAAGTGGTTCCAGTGGCGGACTCCGGGGCGTTCTCCCGCTTCGCCTCCGGCACAAGAAAGCTGGCAACTTTTTGGCGAAAGGACGCAACCACCCCGGTGAGCGCCGTTTCGGTGGCTGCTACGGTGAGTGCCGGGAAAAGTAAAAAGACTGCCTCAGCTGCTCAGGCCGTGAAGAGTGCGGCTCATAAACCCGTCGCCCAGAAAGCGGCGGCGAAGAAGGCTGCAGCGCCGGTGCCCGCTGCCCAGGTGGCTGCGGCCAAACCTGAGGGATCTGCGGTGACTCCCGGGTCGAAGACCGCGCGGCTGAAGTCTCTGCTGACTTTTTGGAGAAAATCTGAACCCATTCCCGCGACTGAGGCGGCAGTTTCCTCGAATGCCGTCA
Organism: bacterium; assembly: GCA_031411255.1. Classification (GTDB taxonomy): domain Bacteria; phylum Verrucomicrobiota; class Verrucomicrobiia; order Verrucomicrobiales; family V1-33; genus JANOAS01. Next base: position 5,963 of record JANOAS010000429.1, on the reverse strand, counting down.
CGAAGCCTGCGCCAGTGAGCGCCGGGGTGGCCAAGGCCGCTCCCGCCAAGCCTGCTGGACAGAAAGTTGCCGCCAAGCCCGTGGCCAAGCCGGCCCCCCAGCCGGCCCCAGTGGTGGCGGAGGCGAAAAAGCCCGGGGTTTTCTCAAGGATGCTGTCCGTTTTCGGCGGCGGATCCACAGAGGTTGCCGCTGAAAAGGTGCAGGCACCCGCCACGAAGGCTGGAACGCCCAAGTCGGCCGAGCGGACCGTGATAGCCCGGACGGCTCCGAAACCGGCTGTTCAGCCCGCTGCGGAAGCTGTTGAGGTCAAAAAGGCCGGGATGTTCACGAAGGTGCTGTCGGTGTTTGGCGGAGGTGCGTCTGACGAGGCGGCAGCGAAAGCGTCTGCCAGCTCTCCGGCCAAAGTGGCCAAGTCTGACGGGGTGCCGAAGAAGGTGGAAGTCCGCGCGGCGCTCGACTACCCGGCGGAAAAGCTCGGCGAAGATTTGTTTGTCATTACCAAGGATGAAACGCCCTTTTACACGTTTGGCCCGCAGCAGGCGATGCGCCCCGACACTTACCTCCGGACAGGTTCGGTGGTGACGATGCTGAAGAAAAGCTGGGGCTGGGCCGAGGTGAAGCTGGTCGACGGCCGCGTCGGCACCATTGACCGCGGGGCGACCCGTCTGGCGGTGGCTCAGGATCTGGTGCCGAAAAATCTGCCTGCCGCTCCGGGCGCGCCGAAAAAGTCAATGCTGGCCTCTGCCTCTCCGGCTTCCAAGCCAGTGCCGTCGGAGTTCATCCTCCCAGCGGCCCCGTTGCCGGATCTGCCGATGGCGGACACCGCCAAGCTCCAGTCCGTGGACAACGAAGTGCTGAGCAACTCCCTCCTGCCGCCGCTTGACCGCTAACCGATCCGTCGCGCGCGGCCCGGGAATGGGGCGAAGGGCGTTCTTGATGCTGGCCGCAGGCTGCGTGGTTTTCGGCTTCTGCGGGAGCGGGCGCGCGCAAAGCCAGGCCGCTCCGGTTTCCCAGCCGCCTCTGCAGATGATTCTCACCCTGGCGGACGGGTGGAACTCAAACCACGCCCTGCTGCAGTGTTACGAGCGGGCCAGCGTGAAGGCCCCCTGGCAGCCAGCCCTCCCGACTCCGGTAAAGGTGAATCTGGGCAAAAACGGACTCGCATGGGGAATCGGCGAACGGCCCGTGCCGCGGGGGAACGGGGTGCCCGACAAGATGGAGGGCGACCGCCGCGCTCCGGCAGGGTATTTCCAGCTGGGGACCGTCTACGGCTACGCGCCGGGGCTGCCCGGGGGATCCCGCGGATTTCGCTACCGGCAGTTGACGGCGTGGGACGCGTGGGTGGACGACGTAAAAAGCCCGCTCTACAACCGCCATGTCGTGATCAACCCGAAGGAAGGCATCCCACCCTGGTTCGAGAAGGCAAAAATGAGGCACGGGGACTTCGCCTACGAGTGGCTGCTGGAAGTGCGCCACAACTCCAACCCGCCCGTGCCGGGGGCCGGAAGCGCCATCTTCTTTCACATCCGGCGCGGTCCGGAGTCCTTCTCCTTTGGCTGCACGACCATGCCGAAACCCGATCTGGAAAAGATCCTGCGCTGGCTGAAACCCGGAGCCTTTCCCCGCTCCGTGCTCCTGACGAGAGGCGAATACCAAAAGGCCCGGCAGCCGTGGGATTTGCCGGTGTCGGGCTATTGACCGGCGCAGTGGGGGCTGCCGGGTGAAACCCGAAGCGGATCAGCGTTTCGCAGCCGCCGCTTTTATTGCTTTTTCAATCTCGGGGTACTTGGGATCCAGGTATTCTGCGGATTGAACTGGAGTGAGGATCCCCGAGCGACGGTTGGGGTCCGCACCGCGTGCGAGAAGGCTTTGCACAGCAGCCAGCTCGCGATACTGGATGGCTGTGGCCAGCGGGGTGTCGCCGCCGGCGTCTTCGGCATTCGGGTCCGCTCCGGCCTTGATCAGCGCTTCGATCAGAGCGGCATCGTTGAAACAGGCAGCCCGGTTCAGGGGCTTGGAGCCATCCTGAAGAACGACGGCTATTGACGCGTTTCGGGCCAGAAGTTCACGAACCACCCCGGTGCGTCCACTCCAGATGGCCAGCGCGAGGGTGGACTGACGACTTTTTGGTTCCCCTGCCTCGACTGAATACCCGTGATCAAGGAGGAAACGCACCATTCCGACATCGCCGGTATCGGCCGCGAGCTTGAGGGCCATTGGGGCCTTGGCGGGCTCGATGCCATCGGGAAAGCAGAGCGCAAACAACCCGGGATGTCCCGAGCCACTGCCTGCGATCATTTCGGCGGCGTTGTATGGGAACCCGGGCGGCTTGTGAAAGGGGTTCGCCCCGGCTTTCAGCAGGGCTTCGACGCAGGCTGCCACGTCTGGCTCCGGGGGGGGGGCGAAGGGAATGGCCGCACCGGTGGGGCGTTCCGCCTGCGGCAAGGGCGATTCCGGATTGAGTGATTTTACCGCCTCGAACAGCGGTGTGGTTCCACTTTTTTTACCTGGCTCGAGGCCGGCCTTTTTGAGGAGAAGCACTCTGACGCAGGCGGCCTGCCCGCGCAGGACAGCACTGATGAGCGGGGTGACTTCATAGTCCGTCGTTGTGTTCACCATGTCCTCTTTGGTCAGCATGAGGTCCAGCAGCTCAGCCCGGCCAGATACGGCCGCCTCGTGGAGCGGAGTGTACCCGTTAATGTCCCGGCCCGCCGGGTCCAGACCGGCGGCCAGAAGCACGCGGACACATTCTGTCCGGCCGGCATAGAGAGCCCAGGAAAGCAGGCGATGGCCTTCAATGATCTGCCTTATGGCTTCGGGGCTGTCGCGTGCGGCCCATTCGAGGAATTTTGGCTGATTCTCAACCAATGCCCGGCCAAGGGGATGGCGCCACAGAGCCATCGCTCCCGTGGCCTTGCCCTCATCGGCCGGGGGAGTGTCAAAAAGCAGGCCTGCCTTTCGCAGCCTGGCGGCAGTGCGGATGTCCCCGACCGCTGCGCAGGCCAGCATGGCGCGCGGGTTTGCGGAAAGGTCGATTCCGCGGTCAAGCAGCCAGTCGGAATATTCGGCCTGGTTGTAGAGAAGCGCGGTTTCGAGAGCGCCGGATTTTTTCCACGTTCCCTTGGAGTCTTTGGCAGCAACCCATTCCAACAACTCCATCCTCCCTCCATGGATCGCGGCTTCCATGGGATGTTCGCGGGATTTGTCCAGATCAAGTTTCGCGCCAGCGGCGAAGAGGGCCTCTGCCTCGGCCAGGTTTGCTCTCCGCAGGGCTAGGCACAAGGGGGAAAATCCGCCCAGATCAGTCTGGTTGATGTCAAGTCCTGCGGCAATCCGGCTGGTCAATGGAATGGCAGGCTGGTGCTCGATCCACAGCTTTTTGCCGGCGAGGTCAAAGGTGAGGCGCAGGTTCCTTGTCAGCGGGGCTCCGAAACTGGATAACGGCTCGTCTTCACCGTCATGGGCGGGCAGGATGCCGATGTCCAGTGCGCAGGTAAATTCCTGTCCAAGCGCCTTCAGGCCCCGTCCTGTCGGCCAGCCCAGGGACTTGCCGATGGCGGAGCCGGAGGGAGTCGAGGTTCGGAAGTCCCGCAGGCGCAGTCCTGCGAAGACCTTGGGGTGCTGGAGGAAGAATTTTTCCGTGAGGATGAGGGCATCGGACAGGCCTGTGTCGAGGAGGGTTTGCAGTGGCCCGGCACCTTCAAGGTCGATCTCGAAAACAGGCCTCGCGGAATTGGGAGAGAGCCGGATTTCACTGGCCCCGGCAGGAGGCGCAAACCCGTTTCGCTGGTGAAAGACGAGTCTCTGCGCGGCCGCATCGAGGGTGAAGGGATGATCCTTGAGTATGTCGCATCCGAGGGCACCCACGATCGACCCGGCCGAGAGCGGATTCGGCAGCTCTAAAACGAGGAAAGAGGCTTCGCCCACTTTCCAATCCCCGATGGAGAGGGGCGGCGAGATTTTCGTTGAGGGAGCCTTTATGACGGCCCGGCGGTCACTCACTGCGGAGGTGAAGTGCTGCTTGAACCCTCCACTCCATGCGTCTGATGCCTCCGGGGTGATGAAAGAGTCGCTGGCACCTGTGTCCAGGAGAAAACGCTGACGGCCGCGACCTTCCACCTCCACCTCGATGACGGGGCAGTCCTGAAAGAAGGCCAGAGGAACTGACACGTCGCCTGTTTCCGGCAGCGGGTGCTCTGGCGTGGCAGGCAGCTGCGGCAGCTTCTTCGAAATGGCGAGCTGGGTTGCAGCGGGGGCGGTGATTCTGAATTCGGGAGGCGGCGGGAGCGTGGCGCTCAGCCCTTTCGCTGCTTCAAGCATTTCTTTCGGCCATTGCTCAAGAGGTCTCGCGACGGCAGCCAGAGACGCTTTGAACGGGCTCAACAATGCCTCCAGAAACGGAGCACTGCTGGCCTTCTCAAAAAAGGCGGGCTCAGCCCGTTTTTTCCACTGGGCAGTTGCTGAACTTTGCCGGGTCCAAACGGGCAGGCCAGTGGCAAATATTTTGTCCAGCGTCACCGTTGTCGTTGATTTCGTGTTTTCACTGCCGAGATCAAACCTGAGGGTCATCTCAGAGCCATCCGGTGTTGATTTCCACATATCCCGGATGAGGAACGGGAGTGATGGATCAAGGAGGCAGCGGGTGTTGCCATCGGCTGACAGCTCGGTTGTCAAAACGCGGTTTTCTGAGATTTCCGCTTCAAACTCAGTGGCCGGTGTCTCCTGGTCTGGCTTGGTCGCTTTGTCCAGAAGGGACTGAAGATCAATCGTAATTGGGCCCGTCAGAGAAGGGTCCGGACGGATGCCTGCGAGGCCCCATTCCACTTTGCCATGGGCGGCCTCGGAGTGCTGACAAAAAATGACGGATTCCGAGCCTGGCATGTATTCCAGACAGCCGGGGTGCAGAGCCGAGAGAAAGACAGTCCAGCCTTGTCGAGATACGGCGAAAGGGAGCCTGCTTTTTCCGGCGCGACCGATCAGGATCGTGTCGCCGGCGTGCCGGGTTGCGCTGAACTCAAAATTCCCCTGTGGCCCCGTAATGCTGGCAGTCATGGTGAACTCGGCGGCTGCAGAGGCGCCCGACGACGAAAGGACGAGCTTCCCGTCTCCTCTGGCCGTTATATTCCGCACCGCCTGCCGGGCCTCCTTTCCGCGGAGCAGTTCGCCATGGGCTGCGTGGTCCCCAAAATGAAGGAGGCCGAAAAGGAAGGGGGCAAGGATTTTTGTTTTCATTGAGCGTGCTTCGGGACGGGAAACTGCCGTAGCATGGACCAAACTCCGGCGCCTCGGCGTGTCAATCCTCGTCGCCACTATGGGGAAACTGACGATCCCTTGCCGGCGTGCTTGCGTGCATTTCTGGCCCGCAGGACGGCCCGCAGGACGGCCAGCAGGAGCGCCACGCAGGCCAGATTGGCCGTGAGGAGGGCGACTTTGACGGCGCTCACTCCCTCGTGCAGTTCGTACAGCTCGATGGGAATGTAGAGGGCGCCGCTGACGAGGCCCAGCCATTCGGCCCACGCGCGCTGGCGCCAGAGGCCGATCGCCTCGGCCAGGCGCAGGGCGGCGTAGACGAGGGCTGCGGCAGCCAGCAGCCAGAGGCCGGTGTCCGTCACTTTGGCTGCGGCTTCCAGGAAGATGCGCGGGATGCGGCTGGCTGGATTGAGGTGAAAGTGGCGGACGATTTCCTCCGCCGTCTGGGCGACGTCGCGGTGGAGCAGCCCGAGCAGGCCAAATCCGGCCAGGAGGATGAGGCCGCCCTTCGCCGCCTCAAAGAGGGCGACGACGCGGATGCTGCGCTGGGCGTAGTTCATGGCGGTAGGGCGGCTAGTGTGCTGCCTGAGAAGTAGCTGAACAGAATTTTTCAAGCCCGCTGACTTTTCCCACTGCCTCCCTGGCTCTCTGGAGCTTGGCTAAAATTTCCTCACCCTTTGCCCTCCACACGTATCGTTTCGGATTTAGTTCAC
>JANOAS010000428.1:0-26650 GCA_031411255.1 bacterium | reverse complement strand
TCTTAACGACCGCGCCCCCAAATCGCCAAAACGCTTGCTTTTGTGTCCACCCGGATATACTCGTCCACGACCCCATCATATCCATTCAGAATCATATGCCTGCCCCCCATTCCACCCCCTCAAAAAACCCGCCCGCCACCCGGATATACCACCAGATCGGGGGCTAATATCCAACTGTTAGGCGTTGCTACGCGCCTCCTTTGAATGCAGACCAATGAAGCTCATCCGCACAATCGTCTTGCTCGCCATCAGCGCGCTTCTCTGTAGTTGCGGGTTCGTCCACGACGAGCGACTCACCGGCAACTATCGCCTCATCGCCGTGGATGTCATGGAGCAGATGAGTGTTGATCACAGTTTGGACAACGGCAGTGCGATTGGGCGCATCAATGAGACTGTCTTCGCAGTCGGCTGGGACCAACGATACATCGTCGCCAAGCAGCATCCCAACAACAACCGCGCCGTAACGAACTACTACTATCTAGAGATGGCGAAGGACAGTCCGTATGCCGACCCAAGCGCCAGCGTCACAGGGCCACTCACTGCTCAGGAGTTTGCGAGCAAGCAGAACGAACTGAAGCTTCCACCATTTACCCGGACGATCAAATCCCTCGAATGACCGCAACGCCTAACAAAACGAATGCAGGCAACGGCTCGTATGGCATCTGTCGTGTCATCGACGGTTCCCGCTCGCCGTCGCCTGATCCGAGACGTTAGGCGGCGTTCGCACGTCATGGCAGACCAACTCACCAAAGAAAGAATGGAGGCGGCACTCCAAGCGAGTTCGCCAGCGACAGCGCTTGCCGAGCTTGCGCAGACGCTCAAGAGTGAGGGGATGTCACAGCGAGCCATGTATCAGCTTTTCGATGAGTATCGCGCCAGACACGAGAGCGACGCAGACCCGGCGAGTTATGACGCGGTTCTCGACACGATGGACATCATCAGCGGTTGGTGCAGCGGGAGCGCACGCCTGTTCGACACATCATTGAGCGAGAGCGCATGACCACGCCGCCTAACCATGCGCTGCAGCGAACCCGGCCATCGCGCTCCGGTTGCAATCGAACGCCCTCGTGGGCCGGGTCGCTGAGCTTGGGTCGTTAGGCCCACTTCCGCACACGTCCTCAATTTAATAATCAGATGGGAGCAGACCAGATTGCCGCAATACGCCCAGCTCTGAATGAGCTGGTTCAGGCCGCCGAGACCAACGAACCGGGCGCTGACAACTTGTGCGCTACCTTCACGGTTCCCGAGCAACCGGACGTTTGGATGCAGGTCCAGCTCGGAACGATCAATACCTTTTATCCCCGCGCTGATGAGCCTCTCGCTTTTCTGCACAGTGTTGGCATTCCTTCACTTCCCGGCCTTGGCCTCGATAGCTGGAAGCCCGGATTATACGCGACCTTCGTCCACGAACCGTGCCCACTGCAATCGGTCGCCCAATTCGTTGACCGCCTGCTTATCGCCCTTCACTCGCTTCACGCCGAGGACTATCCAATCGATGTCGAGTATGAACGCCTCAAGGCCTAACCAGGCGCTGCAGAGAACAGCTCCGTGCGTCACGGTAGCTGCTTCCGCCACCGCCTTTCCGCCCACCACGCAGCTACCGCGCCGCACTCCGCTGTCTCTGAGCTTGGGGTCGTTCTCCGTGGTGGAGCGCATTCGACAGGAGGAGCGCAACATTTTGTGAGGACTGGGTGGGCGGCAGGCTGGACGGGGGCGGGCGGGTTGGGTTTTGAGACGGGAGGGGGGCCGAGAGGGCCTTTTCGCGGCGGGGGGCGCGGCGCGGGAACCGTTTTCGCGGGATGCGGGCATGGATCCGCCGGGGCGGGTGGGGCGGGGGCTTTTGGTGTGCGGCGGGGATGACTGGTGGGGGGCTTTGGAATTTCTGGAGACCGGCGCTTGGCGTGGCGGGGATCGTGGGCATGGTGGGGGGATTGTGACTCTGAATTTCTACGACCACCAGTCTGCCCACCCTGTGGAACTCCCGCTCATCGAGGCTGCGGCTGCGGCTGCGCTGCCTGGGGTGCTGGGGTGTGCGGGGACGGAGGAGTCTGCGCTGGAGGGGCTGGAGGAAATCGAGATCACGTTTGTGGATGACGAGGCGATCACGCAGGTGCATGCGGATTTTCTGGATGACGCGACGCCGACGGATGTGATCACGTTTCACCACGGGGAGATCCTGATCAGCACGGAGACGGCGGCGAGGCAGGCGGAGGCGCACGGGCAGCCGCTGCAGCGGGAGCTGGCGCTGTATGTCATCCACGGGCTGCTGCACCTGCACGGGCACACGGACCTGACGGAGCCGGAGCGCGGGGTGATGCATGCGGCGCAGGACAGGCTGCTCGCCAGTGTGTGGCCGGAAAAAAGCTGAAACAAGGGCCCCCCTCTGGTGCGCTCATCCACGGCGCCGGGGACGACCTGGTGCTGCGGCTTGAAATTTTCCCCCACCCACGCCACTGTGCCCCGCCCCTGAACCACCATGCCTTCATCCCCCCAGACCACCGAGCTGCCCGCCGTCTCCGAACAGACGGACGACGCTCTCGACACGCCGTGGAACGTCATCGTCTACAATGACCCGGTGAACCTGATGGGGTATGTGACGCTGATCATCATGCGGATCTTCGGGTACTCGAAGGAGAAGGCGACGAAGATGATGCTGGAGGTGCACCAGAAGGGCCGGAGCGTGGTCTGGACGGGGGAAAAGGAGCGGGCGGAACTGTATGTGGAGCAGCTGCACTCCCACCAACTGCTGGCGGGAATGTCGGAAGCCGAGTGAGGGGACTTTTTTCCAGAATGAAAATCAAACGCGTCGCCGGTCAGGGTGTCCAGTTCAGCAATGTTTCGCAGGACCAGCTGCACCTCTTTGAGCAGATCCCGCTGCATGCGGATCCGACCGCGAGCCCGGAGGCTGAGGCGCGGCTTTTTCCAGGGGTGGTGCGACGTCCGGAATCCGGGGAGCACGAGCAGCTGAACAATGACTGGGAGGAATACGTGGAGCCGGAACTGCGATCGCGGTTCAGCGGGGATGTGGACTGTGTGACGGCGACGCTGAAGAAGGCGCGGGTTTCCTCATCGCCGGACGGGCCGGTGTTTGAGTTCACGATCCTGCAGGCGGATGCTGATGCCTGGTACAGCGCGCTGAACCAGGCGCGGCTGGTGATGCATGTGCGCTACCATTTTCCGGATGAGGAGACGCCGGAGGAGATGCTGGCGCTGCTGGAGTCTGAAAATGTGAAGCCGTGGATCACGTCCCGGTTCTACATGCAGATGCAGAGCATCCTGCTGGACCTGGCGATGAACGATTGGCAGCAGGCGGACGAGCCTGCGCAGCCTGAGCTGAACCTTTTTCCCGAGGAGGTGTGGGACGAGGAGGACGGCTGGGATGAGGACGAGGAGGAGGGGGATGACGGCGGGGATGATGAGCCCGGTGAGGACGGGGAGAAACCGGCCGGGGATGGCCCGAAGTGGGTGTGAGGTCCCATGGGGTTGCGTCTGGAAATGCTGCAGGTGGCCCGGCTGGCCCCGACTGTGCTGGGGGCTGAGGCGACCGGGCTGGTGGAGGCGTTCCTGCGCTCGCGGCAAAATGCGGATGGCGGGTTCCGCGGACGGTCGCCGCACAGTGATCTTTACTACACGGTCTTTGCCCTGGACGGGCTGGCGGCGCTGCAGGTGCCGCTGCCGCTGGAGGCGGTGCGGGGGTTTCTGGCGGGATTTGGCGGCGGAGCGGCGCTGGACTTCGTGCACTTGTGCTGTCTGGCGCGGCTGTGGTCGTGGTATCCGGTAGGGGAGCGGCCGGAGGGGTTGCTGGCGCGGCTGGAGCAGTGGCGGACGAAGGACGGCGGCTACCACCAGCGCCCGGGCGCGGCGCAGACCTCGGCCTACGGGGCGATGCTGGCGGGGGCGGCGTATCTGGACTGGGGGAGCATGCCGCCGCGAGCGTGGAAGCTGGCGTGGAGCCTGCGCCGGCTGGCCACGCGGGACGGAGCCTGGGCGAATGAACCTGGCCTGGCGGAAGGCTCGACGCCCGCGACGGCTGCGGCGGTCACTTTTTACCGTCATGCCCGGCTGACTCCGCCGGCGTCGCTGGGGGCGTGGCTGCTGGCGCAGGTGCATGAGCAGGGCGGGTTCAAAGCCTTTCCCCACGCGCCGCTGCCGGACCTGCTCTCGACGGCGGTGGCGCTGCATGCGCTGGACGGCTTGCAGGCGGATTTCCGGTCGATCAAGGACGGGCTGCTGGACTATGTGGACACGCTGTGGAGCGCTGAGGGCGGCTTCCACGGGCACTGGGCGGATGATGAGATCGACGTGGAGTACACCTACTACGGGCTGCTGGCGCTGGGGCACCTGAGCCTGTAGGCGGGGTCATCTGGCCGGGGTGAACCACTGCATGAGGCCGGCGGTGACGAGGTCGTGTCCGGCGCGGTTCGGGTGGTTCACCTGGGACATGAGGCCGGGCAGCGGGGTGCCGGCGGCGATGCGGGCCTTGAAGGCAGCCAGGCTGTCGACGAGGCCGGTGCCGTGCTCGGCGGCCAGCTGGCGGACCTGGTCTGCGTGCTGGTTGAGCGGGTCTGCGGGGTCGTCGAGTTTCGCCGACTGGTCGGGGGTGGGGGTGAGGAGGATGACCTTGATGCCGGCGGCTTTCGCCTTTGTGATCATGCTCGTCCACGCGGTGCGGGCGGCGGGGAGGCCCGGGCCGCGGTCGTTCAGGGCGTAGTCGAGGAGGAGGACATCCGGGCGGAGGGGGAGGACATCCCGGTCAAAACGGGCGGCGCCCTGGACGGAGTTTTCCCCGCCGATGGCGGTGACGGTGACGTTCAGCACGGCGTGGGGATGCGCGGCCTTGAGCGCGGCGTGGAGGAGGTGCGGGTAGGCGTTGAGCGAGTCGACGACGGGCGTTTTGAAATACCCGGCCGGCACGCTGTGGCCGTGGGCGACGATGGTGAGGGTGTGGTTTTTCGGCCATGCCACGTCGAGCTGGGCGGCGAAATCCCGGAGGTAGGCGGCAGGCGCGGCGGTCTCAGCCCGGAGGGCGGTGGCGGCGAGGAGGAAAATGAGGAGCGGGCGCATGGGCGGATGATGGGCGGCTGGAGGTGGCGTGTCCACCAGCAAGTGGAGGCGGGGATTTGACGAGGCCGACGGGGCGTGGAAGGGGAGGGGGCACCATGCTGAACGTCGTCCTCGTCGAACCTGAGATCCCGCCGAACACCGGCAACATCGGCCGCCTCTGCATGGCGGCGGGGGCGCGGCTGCACTTGGTGGAACCGCTCGGGTTTAACACGGACGATGCCACCCTGCGCCGGGCCGGGCTGGACTACTGGCAGCATCTGGACTGGCAGCGCTGGCCCTCGCTCGATGCGGTGCAGGCGGCGGCGGATCCGGAAGCGCGCTGGTTTTTCCTGACGACAAAAACGGACCGCCCGTACTGGTCCGCCACGTTTCAGGACGGGGACTACCTCGTCTTTGGCAAGGAATCGCGCGGGCTGCCGGAGGCCCTGCTGGCCGCTCATGCCGGGTCCTGCCTGACCATCCCGATGGACCCGAAGGCGCGCAGCCTGAACCTTTCCACCGCAGCGGGGATCGTCGTGTATGAAGCGGTGAGGCAGTTGAGGGCCTGAAGGTGGCGGCCCCGCAAAGTGGCGGCATTCACCGGTTGCCTTTGCGCAACTCTCGCGGACAGTATACAGAATCTATAGAAACCGCCGGAAAACCTCTCAAAGGCGAGATTATTATCAATACCGCGTATTATTTTCTGGTAAAATGCGGGAAGGCGTCTATAAATTTGCGCAACTACCAGCAGCGACAATGCTGCCGCGCTTGTTTCCCTGATGCCACGCGGGTGCGGGTGATGATTCCGCCACAAGGTTGAATTGCGCCGGGGGCTGGGCGAGGGTGCCAGATTAATAATTTTTCATGCCACGCAACAACATTGCCAGCGGTTCGTCCGCACCCATTTCCGAAGTCCTGCCCAGTCCGCTGGTGCAGGGCCGCAGGGTGGTGCCGGTGTGGCTGTGGCTGGGAGTGCTGGGGCTGAGCTTTGGGACGGCGTACTGGCTGATCCCGAGCCGTTCCGAGGCAGCGATGCGGCTGATGCGGGACAACAATCTGGCACGTGCCGCCGAGGTGATGAAGGTGGGCGGCAGCAGCGAAAGCAGCACCGGGCAGGTGCCTGCGGCCGTTGTGGCTCCTGCAGTGGACGGGAACCCCGAGCCGGCCGGAGCTGGCGGAGGGCAGAAGCTCTCGTCGGAAGGAGCCCTGAGCCTGCTGGCGCTGACCCTTGGCGGTGCGGTTTCCGGAGATTCGGAGTTTGAGCAGGCGGATCTGGACAACCTGCTCCGTGCAGTGCGTGATCCCGCCAAAGCGTTGAGCGTGGCGGAGCAGAGCGCGGCCGGACTGAAAGCCGCACCAAAGCGCCTGCTGTATGAAGCGCTGGGCCGCCAGTTTCTTGCGGTGTCGAATCCGGGGGCGGCTGCGCGGTGCTATGAGACTGCCGTGGCGGGGCTGCCGCTGACCCGGGATCTGACTGAATTTTACGCAAAGAGCCTGCGCTGGGCCCAGCCTCCCCAGTATGGACGGGCGCTGGCGGTGCTGGAGGAGTTCCTGGCTGCGGGTGCCACGGAAAAAGACCGGAACGAGCTGCTCGACCTTCAGCTGGGATTGATCAGTGACTCGGGCCGCAGCTCCGAGGCGCTGGAAATGGTGATGCGCCGTCTGGAGCGCGTTGCGTCCCCGACGGTGGAGCAGATGAATGTGCTGGCGGATGCGGCTGCCGGTGCCGAGCAGTATGCCTGCCTGACGCAGCGGTTTGTGGATTACATCGCCAGCCAGCCTGGTGGAGCCCGGCTCGTGAGCCTGGAGGGGGCCATGGCGGCCGGGGCGTCCAAGGGTGAAGAGCCGTCGAAGGAGCTGGAAGGCCTCGCCGTGCGCACGGCGAACTTCCTTTCCTGGAGCGGCCAGGCGGCGGAGGGGTGGCCTCTTTTTGCAGCGCTGGCGCACCGGGGCAATGACAAAATGCTCGACGACTGCAAGGAGCTTTACGACGACATCCAGCAGAAGTCATCCATGTCCACACTGCTCTCCGGCCTGTCGCCTGCGAGGCTGACTCCGGAGCTGGAAAAACTTTCCGCTGATCTCGCTCTGGAGTGCGGTCATGTGCCGGAGGCGATAGCGGCCTTCCGCCGTCTGCTTGACCGGAATCCTGATGATGAGGACGCTGCTGTTTCACTGACTGCGCTCTTCATGGGCACCGGAGACTTCGGCGCAGCGGCCCAGGTCTGCCGTGAGGCCCTGCCGCGCCACACGCAGAGCATGGACCTGCGCCGCCAGCTGGCCGAGGCCTGCCTGAGCCTCGGGGATTTCGACGAAGCGATGGGCCACTACAAGCTGCTGGCCACGAAATCCGGCAGCCCGGATGACCGGGAGGCCTATGCCAGCCTGGCGGAAGGGCTGGACCAGCCGAGGGAGCAGTCTCTGGCACTGCTGAACCAGCTGGCTGCCGACGCGCATCCGGACCCGGTCGTGGCGCAGTCTCTGGCTTTTACCCTGGCCACGGTGCTGGGTGACTCCGCCGGTGCGGTGGACTGCCTGAAGAAATCCCTGGAGCGCGAACCTGCCAATCTGGCCCTGCGGCTGGCTCTGGGCCGCTGCCAGCTGGACGCGGGCAAGCCTGACGATGCCGTCGCCACGCTGGCCCAGCCGGCGCTGGCCCGGCAGAACGAGGCCGTGGAGGCGCTGCTGGACGCAGTCCAGAATGGAGCCAACCCGAAGCCGGTGCTTGCGTATTTCAACAAGAACAAGGTGGCGGCCCAGCTGCCCGTCAGTCCGCTCCTTGCAGGCGTGCGCACTTCCCTGCTGGAGCCCGTGCCGGTTGCGGCTCCGGCGGCTCCCTCCGAAGCGGCCCCGGTCATCATCGCGTCCCACGGGGTGGAGTTGAGCGCCCGGGCGGAGGATGCACTCGATGCCCTGAGGGGCTTGGCCGAGCAGGCCTATGAAAAGGGCAACTACGCCGCCGCCCGCACCGCCATGGACAAATTCATCGCCCAGCATCCGGCCCCAGCGCCGCAGGATTGGCGCTTTCTGGGAAACATTTGCAAGGCGCAGGGCGACATTCCCGCCAGCCGGGAAGCCTTTGCGCGCTGCCTGCGCAGCTTCCGCGCCCAGGAGTTGAACCGCTCCGTCGGCCAGGCCGGTTCTCCGGGAGTGCCGCTCCCGGCCGCCATTAATTGACCACCACGATGAGACCCGTTACCACCACCTCGCTCCGGATCGTCCCTGGCCTGTTCCTCCTCACTTCAGTGCTGGCTCCGCTGGCTGGTGTGCAGGCGGCAGAGGACCGCGCGGCTCCCTCCCCTGGTTCAGATCCGGCTCAGGTTGTCCGCCCTGCGGACCAGTCCACCTCGTCCGTGCTGCCCGCGCTGCCCGCCCCGGCTGGTGCTGTGGCCGTCCCGGCAGGCTCCACGACAGTGCGTCGTGCAGATGCCGCCCAGCCTGCTGCAAGTGGCGGCGGAGTGGCCATTCCCCAGGCGCTTTCGGCCGGCCCGTTGCCCGGCACTGATGATGCGGAAATCCTGCGGCTCGCCCGCACGATGCCGCTGGACTCCCTGGAGGCCATGCTGGACGCCTACGTCGGACTGAAAAACGAGGACATGGTCCTGGCCATTGCCGCTGAAATTCTGAGGAAAGACCCGAGCCACTGTGATGCGCTGCGGGAATCCGTGGGCGTGACCTACAACCGCAAGGACGCCGCGCGGTGCCGCGAGCTGTCCGAAAGATTTGCGACGGTGAGTCCGAACGATCCTGAAGCGCACGAGTGCGTGGCGGATGCCTGGCTGCTCGACGCTCCGGGCGACAAGCCTGCGGAGCGCTCGGGGCGCGTGGTCGCCTCGCTCACGAGGGTGAAGGCGTTGAGGCCGGCGGACAAATTTGACCGCCAGCAGGACCTGGCCAGTGCCTATGAAGAGGCGGGCGACTGGAAAAAGGCGCGCGACGCCTGGTCGGAACTCGCGCTTTCCTTCACCGCCACACCCGAGCTGCGCACGGATTCGCTGGACCGCATAGACGACATCGAGACCAACCACCTCGCGGCGGCGTATTTTGGATTTCAAGGATTGACCCAGGCGGATGGCAAGCTCTGGTCTCTGGACCAGCAGATCCAAAATCCGATCAACGGTGAATGGACAGGGTTCGTTTCCGGCCATGAGGACTGGATTTCTGACCAGGTGCCGAGTGGATACGGACTCAAGGGTGGTGCCGAACGCCAGGAGGCCATGGTGGGCGCCCGCGGCTCGCTGGGCAATGGCTGGGTGACGGAAGTCCGGGCTGGCATTCAGGTGGATCGGACCACGCGGCCGGCTGCGGCCGTCTCGCTGACCCGCACGCTGGGCGGAGGTGCCGTCATCGGGGTGGACGCCGCCTGGAATGAGCGCGCCACCGACGGACTGCCCCTCATCTGGGACGCCGGGCGGCAGAACCGCGCCGGGCTGCATCTCGAGCTGCCTTTTACCACCCTTTTCACCGCAGAGGTGGACGCTTTTTACCGCGAGGTGAAGGCGGGTGATGTGCGCCTGGGTGACGGAGGCGGTGTGGACGCCTCGTTTGCCTGGAACATCATCCACGACCCGAAACCGCTGCTGTCCCTGGGCTACGAGTGGGAGTGGCGCCACTTCAGCTATGACAGCGGAGCGGGCCGGACGGACGGCGATTGCCGTGACCTCACGGGTGACGGTGCCACGGCGGATGCGGGACAGAGCTGCCTGCGCGACCTCGTCCTCGACCGGGTGAACCGCCACCGCATTTTCCTGACCGGCACGCGCGAGTTCGGCGCCTTTACTGCCACCCTCCGCTTGACGGGCGGCTACCGTTTCGAAGAGGACAAAACCGAATACGGCGGCGGTGCGGCGCTGGCCTGGCGCATGAATGAACACATCAAGTTGAGTGCGAACTACCAGTATGACTCCAGCTCCCAGACTGGCCTGATCGACGGGGATTCGCACCTCTTTTCCCTGACCTGCCGCTATTCCTTCTAGGAGCGGAAAAATGGCTGATCCTGTGCTGCGTGTCATGCGTCCCGGCGAGGAGCCGGAGGTCGCCGCGCTTATCCATTTTTCCACAAATGCGTGGTACGTGAAAAACGGCAGACCGCCGGTTTTCCAGTGCCGGCCGGAGGACTGCCTGCTCTTTACGGACGTTTACGGGGACCTGGATCCCGGTTGCTGCCTCGTCATGGAGGAGGCGGAAACGGGGCGCATTGTGGGCTCCTGTTTCCACCACCCCCGCTCGACCCACCACTCGGTGGGCATCGTGAATGTGCATCCCGACTGCAGCGGGCAGGGGCTGGCCGGGCGGATGATGGCGCGCGTCTTTGAGCTGGCGGGGGACCTCCCGGTGCGCCTCGTTTCCAGCGCCATGAACCTGGATTCCTTTTCCCTCTACACGAGGTCCGGGTTTGTCCCGAGGCAGATTTTCCAGGACCTCCTGGTCAGGGTGCCGCAGGCCGGATTTGGGACGCGACCGTCCCCCGGGGTGAGACCGGCGGTGCTGTCGGATGTTCCGCAGATCGCCGCCCTGGAGCGCCGGTTGGGCGGCATCGAGAGGGCGGGGGATTGGGAGTATTTCATCCGGAATATCCGGGGAATCTGGCGCGTCTTTGTCCTGGAAAAGGCGGATGGTTCCCTCACTGGGGCTCTGGCCTCTGTTGACGCGGCTGCCAGCTGCCTGGTGGGACCGGGGGCGGGAGAAACTGGGGAGATCATGCTGGCTTTGATCCTTGCTCAGTTGGAAGCCCTTTCGGGGAAAACTCCTGTCATCCTTGTCCCGGTGGACGCTACCGACGTGGTGCAGTCTCTTTACCGGTTGGGGGCGAGGAATTGTGAGCTGCACGTGGCCCAGGTGCGGGGTCTCTGGCAGTCGCCTCAGGGCTTGGTCATTCCGACTTTTATGCCCGAATCGGGCTAGTTTTTAAGTTCAACCTGTAGAATAGGTTGACGAAATTCGGGGGATGGATGTGGCAATTGTTTTGACAATTTCGCCACATTTGAGAAAGCTAGGGGCTAGGAATTCTCCTTACGCACCCCCTGTCAAACGGCTTATTTGGTCGATTTCGGTGTCGGGTGTTGAAGGCGAACTCACCCCAGAAAATCCCCAATGAATACCCCAAAAACTCCACTGTTCGGGTGGAGGAGCTGGCTTTCTGCCGCAGTGGCAGCCGCCGGCCTCTCCACGTCCTTGTTTGCAGCCCCCGTGACGGTGGGCAATTTCAGCTTCGAAGTTCCTGACAAAGGGACGACCGGCACCACCTGGCAGAACGCCATCGGTCCGGAATGGACCGGAACCAGCGGCAACAACAACGCCAGCGCCTTCATTGAGTACTCCGGCGTGATTGCCTCCGGCAACGGCGGGGTGAACGTGGTGGGCAACCGGCAGTATTTGGGGATGAATCTGAACTACGACGTCTGGCAGGACCTGCCGAATGTGACGACGCCGGGTTCGACGTTTCAGGCCAGCACGACCTACACCCTCACTGTCGGTGTTGGGAATCGGACTGGAGGCTCGACAAATGTCGGCAACAAGTCCGTCTACTCGCTGGTGGACGCGGCGAGTGGGCTGGTGCTGGATTCCGGCTACCGGAATGCAGGTGCCGCGACGCCAGCCTACGGCACATTTGCAGCGCTGCCGGCGGTCACGGGGGGGACTTTCAGCGATGGAAATCCGGTCACCGTCTGGGTGCCGCCGAGTTCTGCGCTCATCGGCCACCAGATCCGGGTGCTGCTGCAAGCGAGGGGTGTCGGACGCTCGCATTTCGACAACATCCGCGTGGACGCCACTGCGATGAACGCGAACCTGCCCGGTGTCATCACCACGGCGGCGACGAGTCTGGGCGTGACGGCGGCCACCATGAACGGTACAGTGACTCAGGTGGGCAGTGCGGCCCCCACGGTCACCTTCTACTACGGGCCGGTGGATGGCGGGTCCGATCCTGCGGCGTGGACCGCAGCAGGCGGAACGAGTGTCGCCGTCAGCGGCACGCAGAGCGGGGCCTTTTCCGCCACGGTCGTCACCCTGGCTCCCGGCAGCACCTACTACCATCGAGTGAGGGCGGTGAACGGGACGGGCACCACCTGGTCGTCACCTGCGCAGTCGTTCACCACGCTGCCAGGCACCCCTCTCACGGTGAATAACTTCAGCTTTGAGGTTCCCGACATGGGGACGACAGGCACAACGTGGATCAACAACATCGGCCCGGACTGGAACGGCACCGGTGGCCAAAACACGGGCAACGCCTTCATCGAATACTCCGCCGCCACCCTCCGCTCTGATACGCCCGGGGTGGGCAGCAACCGCCAGTACATGGGCCTCGTTCTTGGCATGGATGTCTGGCAGGACACGCCAAACGTTTTCGCCGCTGGCAAAACGTACGTTCTTCGCTCGGGCGTTGGGAACCGCTCGGGCTTCTCTGACGCGACTAACCTGACCACCTACGGCATCGCCACCGGGACCACCGGGGCGGTATGCGACACGGCGGCCAGGAATTCCGGCACTGTCACAGTGGGCACCTTCAGCGACGGTCCTTCCGCCGTGATTTATGTGCCGCCCAGTTCCCCGCTCGTCGGCCAGCCCATCCGCGTCCTCCTCCAGGCGCGAGGCACGAACCGCTCGCACTTTGACAACATTCGCCTCCAGATGGCGAACATGGACACCAACCTGCCGGGTGTCATCACGACGGCGGCCTCCTCCATCGCGGTCTCGACGGCCACGATCAATGGCCAGGTCACCCAGCCAGGGCTGACTGATCCGAACGTGACCTTTTACTTTGGCACCACGGACGGCGGCACGGACCCGTCGAAGTGGACGTCGAATTTTGTCGTGGCTGGAACCCAGCCGGGATCCTTTTCCCAGGCGGTGACCGGACTGAGCCCGGCAACCACCTACTACTACCGCGTGAAGGCGACCAACAGCTACGGCTCCACCTGGTCGGTTCCGGCGCAGACTTTCTCCACTATCGCCACCCCGCCGGTCGTCACGAACCTGGCGGCCAAATTTGTCGGTCCGGCAGTCGCCACCCTTGGCGGCACGGTGACGGACACGGGCGGCGTCGTGCCCACCCTGAAGGTTTACTACGGCACCAGTGACGGCGGCTCGACTGTTGCCGGCTGGAGCAACAGTGTGGATCTCGGCCCACAGGGCGGATCGATGAGCAAGATGGTCGGCGGCCTCGTTCCGAACACGACCTACTACTTCCGCGCCTACGCAGTTCATGGCTTCGGTGAGGGCTGGGCGGCGGCGAGCGGCAACTTCACCACGCAATCCGTGGCCCTGCCTGCGGTGGACACGCTGGCTGCGGCGAATGTGGATCTGAACAACGCCGACCTCGGCGCGAATGTGACGGTCATCGGAAACGATGCGCCTTCCGTGAAACTTTTCTTCGGCCCCGCTGACGGCGGCACGACCGAGGGCTCGTGGGCTGGCAGCGTAACCCTCGGCCTGCTGGCCGGAAAAGGATCGGTCAATGTGGGCGGGCTCACGGCTGGCACCCTCTACTACTGCCGGGCGCAGGCGACGAACCTTGCGGGCGCGGTTTGGGCGGCCAATACGGTCACCTTCACCACGGATGTGGTCACCGCCCCCTCCGTCGCGACCCGGAATGTGACCAACATCACCAACACCAGTGCCACGCTCCAGGGTGAAGTCACCTCCTCAGGCGACGAGGCTCCGACCACGACTTTCTACTACGGCGCCACGGACGGCGGGACAAATCCAGCCAACTGGACGAACTCGGTGACGGTCGGCGTGGGCGGCGGGAATTTCTCCCGCGTTCTGACCGGGTTGACGGCGGGCACCACCTACTACGTGCGCGCCTTCGCCCAGAACAGCGCGGGCGGCACCTGGGCTGGATCAGGTGAAACATTCACCACTGCTGCGACCGCTGCCCCGGCCTCGGTCATCATCAATGAAATTAACTACGACCCGGTCAATCCGACCTACCTGACCGAGTACATTGAGCTTTTTAACCCAACCGGCAGCGCGGTGACCCTGACTGGCTGGCGCATCGCCAGTGCGGTGGACTACACGTTTGGTGCGGTGACGATCAATGCGGGAGACTACCTTTGCGTGGTGGGCAACACAACGAAATTTGACGCCGCCTACGCCAATGCCACCCTCTTCCCTGGTGCCTCCAAGCGCGTGGGACCGTGGGTTGGCAGTCTTGGCAATGGCGGAAAGACCATCGAGCTGCGCAATGGTGCCGGCCAGGTTGTTGATTCGGTCGACTACAAATCCGGCTTCCCATGGCCGACCGCCGCAAAGGGTGCAGGCCCCTCGGCGGAGTTGGTCCATCCTTCGCTCGACAACTCGCTGGGCGCCTCATGGCGTTCCTCCGTCCTGCCCGGCCAGACCTACGCCGCCGTCGGCAGCACCTGGCGCTGGCGCCGGGGCGTGGTGGGAGACACGGGCGAAACCGCGGCCCAGTTTACCTCCTGGCGTCTGGCCTCCTTCGTGGAGCCCGCCGTGCCTGCCGCCGATGCGGCCTGGGCGGATGCACCACTGCCGATGGGCTACGGAGACACGGACGGGGTGGCCGGTGAAACGGAAAACGCCACGCTGCTTCCTACCATGATCGCCGGTGGGACGACGCCGGACTTCACCACCGTCTATCTGCGGAAAGTTTTCGTTCCGACGACGGTTCCTCCCATGCTGGCCCTGCGGGTCAAAGTGGACGATGGCGCTGTGGTGTGGGTGAACGGCGTCGAAGTGGCGCGCATCCGCGCCACGGCCGGGCACAATGCCTACAGCGCCGTGGCCGCCTTCCAGGCTTCCGAGCCTTCACTGCAGTGGAGCGACACTGTTTTCTTCACCGCCGCCTCGGTCAATCTGGTGGCGGGTTCGAACAATGTGGTTGCCATTCATGCGCTCAACCGTGCGGGCAACAGCGATGACTTCTTCATCGACGCCGAACTCAAGGGTGTCGGCCTCGGCGGCACGCCTGGTGCGGCCAACGGCACGCTGCTTGGCAGTCTTTCCGCTGCGCCCCCGGCGATCCGGGACGTGGAGCATTCCCCCAACGAGCCCGCTGCGGGTGTGCCCGTGAAGATCACCGCCACGGTGACGGATCCCGACGGTGTCGGCCCGGTCAGCCTGAGCTACCAGACAGTTGATGCCGGCACCTACATTCGCAAGGCCGACGCGGCCTACTCCGCACCGGCCAGCTGGACGAGTGTGCCTATGGTAGACGACGGAACCAACGGTGACGCCTACGCCGGCGACTCCGTATTTACCGCCGTCCTGCCCGCCCCGGTGCAGGTGAACCGCCGCCTGGTCCGCTACCGCATCACCGTTGCAGACGCCCTGGCGAACACCGTCACCGTTCCCTACGCGGACGATGAGCAGCCGAATTTCGCCTACTTCGTCTACAATGGCGTCCCTGCCTGGCAGGGAGCCTTCCGCCCGGTGGCCTTCACCAACACGGGCTCGCAGACCATCGTCGGGGGCATCACCCCCACGCAGACCTACACCGCCACGCTGCTGAACACGATCCGTCCCTGGCACGTGATCGCCAACAGCACCGACGTGAACCTCTGCCAGTACAGCGGCGAATTCAACGGCCAGCGCTGGCAGGGCACCGTTGTCTACAATGGCCAGGTCTATGACCACGTCCAGTTCGGCGTGCGCGGCATCGGCTCCACCTACAATACGGGCAAGAACAAGTGGGCGCTTTTCTTCAACCGCGCCCGGAACATTCAGGTGCTCGACAACTGGGGCCGCAAGTTTGGCCAGACTTGGAACTCCTTCGGCCTGGATGCCAATGCCGCCCCGTGGGCCGCGCTCAACCGGGGTGCCGCCGGCGTGGAGGAGGCGACTTCCTACCGCGCCTTCGAGCTGGCGGGTGTGAACGCTCTGCGCACCACGTACGTGCACTGGCGCGTTATCGATGGCGCGACCGAAGTGGCGCCTCCTGGCGGTTCGGTGACGGACGCATCCTTCGCCACAGCGGGAGACGGCCAGTATTCCGGTGACTTCTGGGGCCTCTACCTGGCCCTGGAGCCGACTGAGGCCAATTTCCTCGACGAGCGCGGCCTGCCGCAGGGCAACATCTACGCCATCGAAGGCACCGGGGGTGACAAGAAGGCCCAGGGGCCGACGCAGTCCCTGGACGCCAGCGATTGGACCACCTTCCGCGACCTCGCCCAGCAGGGCACCAGCGCCGCCACCGGCCAGACGGAACAGTGGTATCGTGACAATCTCGACCTCAAGTCCCTCTTCACCTTCGTGGCCGTCAGCCGCCTGATAGGCAATGTGGACGTCCGCCCCGGTGACAACTGGCGCGCCTACCACCGCCCGACGGACAACCGCTGGGTCACCGTTCCGTATGACCTGGACATGCAGTTCATCGCCGGTCACCACTGGGGCGGGGCCATGGACGGTGTGACGGTCGCCGGTGCTCCGCTGACTGTGCGTGCCATGATGCGCTATCCCGCCATCGCGCTGGAGTATCGGAACCGCTGCCGCGAGGTGCTCAGCCTGCTCGGCAGCGACAGCGCGGCCAGTGGCGGCCAGATCGGCCAGCTCATCGACGAGTACGCCCAGATCGTGAATCCGAAAGGCGTGGCCCTCACCTGGGCCGACGCGGATGCGGCGCTCTGGAACCTCCACCCGAAGACGAGTGGGTCCGGCACGAACACCGGCCAGAACAACTCCCGCGGCAACTTCTACCGTGCCCTCTTCCTGGACGGCACCCGCGGCGGCCTTGGCGGCACCATCCAGACGGGCACTTGGGTGCGCAATCTGAGCGATCCGGACAATGACGGATTCTCCGATCACGAGGGCCTCATGGAGTGGTACACCAATTTTTCCACGAACACCTACCCAAGCGTTCCGGCGGTCTGGACGCGCAAGGCGACCTCCGCCGGTGGCGGCGGCACAGACAGCGACCCGCATCGCCAGAAGGGCTACGGATTCCAGTACCTGCTCTGGGAAACGATCTACGGCGGCTGGTTCAACAGCAACACGAACCCGTCCGGCGCCAACGCCGACCTCGTGCAGCCGGTCACTCCGGCCATCACCTACAGCGGTGCGGCCAGCTTCCCGGCCAACGATCTGCGCTTCAGCAGCAGCGACTTCTCCGATCCCGATGGTGCGGCCACCGTGGCCGCCGTCCAGTGGCGCATCGGTGAAATCAGCGCCCCTGGCATCGCAGGTTACGACGCGACCCAGCCCCGCATCTACGAAATGGAGGAACTCTGGACCTCTGCGGAAATCGCCACGGCGTCACCCACCGGCATCGCCCAAGTGCGTGTGCCCGCCAGCAGCGTCCGCACCGGGCACACCTACCGCGCCCGCGTCCGTCACAAGGATGCGACCGGCCGTTGGTCCTTCTGGTCGGACCCCGTCCAGTTCACCGTCAGCGCGCCGAACGTGAACGTGTATCTGAATTCGCTTGTGATTAGTGAATTCAACTACAACCCGGCCGCGCCCTCCGGTGCCGCCGAGACAGGCTTCACCTCCGACGATTTCGAGTTCATCGAACTCAAGAACATCAGCGCGCTCGACGTCGATCTGACGGATGTTCGCTTCACGAAGGGCGTGGACTTCGACTTCCCCGCAGGCAGCACCATCACGGCGGGGGGGTTCAAGCTGGTCGTGCGCAGCCTGGCCGGTTTCCAGGCCCGCTACGGCCACACTTGGGACTCAATCATCGCCGGCAGCTACGGCCCCACGGCCACCAGCACCGGCGACAGGCTGGCCAATGGCGGGGAGCAGATCAAGCTGAGCTACGGAACGGGGACGTCGATCCGGGATTTCGTCTATGACAACGTCGCTCCCTGGCCGGTCCAGTCGGATGGTCTGGGCCGCACGGACGTCCTCGTTGACCCCGCCTCGAACCCCGATCATGCGCTGCCCGCCAGCTGGCGCGCCAGTTACGTGAACGGCGGCAGCCCGGGCCGGGACGACCTGTTTGATTTCGCGGCCTTCACCGCTCTGAACTCAAATGCATTTGATCCCCTGGCGGATGACGACAATGACGGCATCGCCAACATCCTTGAGTTTGCCTTTGGTGGAAATCCGCTCGTGGCCAATACCCTGAACGGTGCGAACAGCATCCTGCCCTCCGGTGTCTTCCAGAACCTCACGGTTTCCGGCACGCCTGCCGACTACATCACCCTGAGTGTGACCCGTCCGGTCAACGCTGCGGGCTTGACCTACATTCCCGAGTTCTCGCCAGACCTCACCGCCCCGAGCTGGGTGGGAGGCGCAGTGCTCGTCTCCTCCACCACGAATGGCGACGGCACCGTGACCGAAGTGTGGCGTTCGTCATTCTCCGTGAGTGACAAGGAGCGCTGGTTCGGCCACGTTCGCGTGGTCTACTAGGCCCGGATCCGGGGCAGACAGCTGAAAATTCCGGGAGCGGGGGCCGAGAGGTCTCCGCTCTTTCGTACCGGGCGCGGCAGCAGTCAGGACAGAGCCCGTTGCAGGACTGTCTTCACGGAGACAGGGGTTCAGTTTCCCTCGATGGCCCGCTTCAGCCCGCGGGCGAGGCGGCGGGCGTCCTCCGCAGGAAGCGGGACGGCGCGGATGAGGCCGGCGCAAAAGAGGCCGCTCACCGTGTTCACCTGGACGAGCGAGAGCATGCGTCCTGCACCGAGGTCGAGATGGGTCGCGCCCGGTGGCAGCCCGTCTGTGGCGGAAAGGTGTCTGCTGGCCCGGCGGGCGGCGTCACCCATGAGGCTGGAGGCGGCCATCAGTTCCGGTCCCGCGCCGAAGTCGCCGAGCGGCGAACCTTGGGAATCGATGAGCAGAAACTCTTCGGGGGAAAACTCCGTGCGGATCCAGCCTGCCAGGGCGTGAATGCGGGCCGTCATCGCCCCCGAGGGCGAATAAAAGGGGGCCGTCATGGCTGCCGGGCTGGCGGCCTGGGTTCTGAAAAGGGGATGGGTGGGGGCGGGTGCGGGGGTGGACTGAGGTTCGTGCAGCGGCCCGGTGGCGGTCAGGACCACGCCTGCAACGGCGGGCGCGCCTATGCGCCGGCGCTGCCGGATCAATCCGGAACGCTGTATGCGCTCCTTGAGTTCCCTGAGCCGCGTGCGGCTGATTTCCATTTCCTCGGGGCCCGGGTAGCGGTCCACCTTGAAAACGGCGGTCTGGTGCAGGTCCCCCAAGAGCAGGGGGGCGGGCGGGGGAGCCTCCGTACCGGGGCGCGCGGCACCCTCCGCCGGGTCGGGCGGGCACAAGTCGCGGGCTGCCGCAGCAGCCGCTTCATGGTCAATCCATGAGCCGAGTATGGTAGTGGGTGTCATCGGCGGGCTGGAGTTTCATCCGGACTTCCAGCTCGGCGGCGAGCTGGTCAAAAACGAGGGCTGGGGCGGGCGGGTGCTGGGAGAGCAGGGCCAGGGGCACGCCCAGCCCGCTGGCTTTCAGAAAGACGGGATCCCGCGGCACCACGAGGTCAAAAAGCAGCCGGGGCGGGATGAGCTGGCGCAGTTCGCGCACCACCTCGGTGCTTTCCCTCTGGCCGGTCTGCATCATCGTCAGCAGGATGCCCGCCAGTTCCACGCGCGAGCCATTGGCTCTCAGGTGCTGGAGGGCCTGGAGCATTTGCGGAAGGGAGCGGATGCCGAGCGGCTCGGCCTGCTGGGGAATGAGAGCGTAGTCGGCAACCCGCAGCACGTCAGGCGTGTAGCCAGTCAGTCCGGCCGGGGTGTCGAGCATCACGACTTGCACGCCCCGGCGGCTCGCACCGTCCAGCATGCGCTGCACGTCCAGGGTGGCATCTTCACCTCCGGGCTTGACGTCAAACGGGTTCTCCACCTGTCCGGCAGGCATGAGCTGGAATTCGGGCAGCCGGGTTTCCAGAATGAAGCTGCTCCCGTCGGCATGCAGACGCATCGCATCGTAGAACCCCTCACAGCGGCGGGCTTTCGTGGACAGGGACAGGCCCACCGACCCTTGCGGGTCGGTGTCAATCAGCAGGGTCTGCCAGCCTCGGCGCGCCAGGGAGTAGGCCAGATTGACCGCCACCGTGGTTTTGCCGACGCCCCCTTTTTGACTCGTAATGGCCAGGGTGATCACGTCTGCGGAGCTTAACGAAGGCTGACTATAATTCACGGAAAAAGATTGTTTTGTGACCGAACACCCGCAATCCCCTCAGAATAGAGGTTCTGGTCGAAAATTTGACAAAATCAATAAAAACCATAATTTTTCTTGAAAAGCTGGGCGAGTTCTAGTATTCTTTAACAAGTATGAAAAATAAACCCTTTCAAGTTTTTGGTCCTGTGGTTGTGCTGAGCGCCACGGCGCTTCTGGCGTCGTGCAGCCTCTACGACCCGCACTTTTCCCAGCTCAAGGGAAGAACGGGCGGCGGTGACAGCGGTGGCTGGAAACACGACCGCGCAGTAAAGGCCACTGCCGAGGCGAAGCCTGAAATCACGGCCCCTGTCGAGCCCCTGGCCGATCCCTCGGCCCATCTGGGTGAGCCCATGGAAATTTCCACCGAACCGACCGAAGAGGACAAGGCTTCGGGACTGGCGGACCTGGTCCCCGTTCCGTCGACAGCTCCGGCCAGTGCCGCTGAGGGGGCTCCCTTGGGATTGGACCCTGCCACAGCCCCAGTCGTGACCATCAATCCGGCCGACGGGGAGGCTGGTGTCCCGGCTGCGCCTGAGGCCGATCCGGCTCCAGCCACTTCTGAAGCGTCCCATCCGGCAGATGCCTCGCTTGCTCTCGTGCCCGCACCGGAGATTCTGAATTCGCAGCCTGGGCCTGATGCCGCACCCGCGCCCACACCTGCAGCTCCGCTGGAGCCTGGCGCAGTTGCTGCCCAGCCTGCCGCTTCCTCCACAGGAACCGTGCAGCCGGCGCCCGCTGACGCAGCCCCAAAACGCGCCGATTTCGCCAGCTGGCTGGCCAAGCAGAATGCCGCCCAGGCCGGTTCCAGCGGTGCTGCGGCAGCTACAGCCAATACTCCGAATTCTCGGCCGCTGCCTCCCGGCATCAAGGTCACTCCGCTCCCCGGCACGGCGGCAGCCTCACCGGCTCCCGTCCAGCCCGCCCCTGCGGCCGCCCCGCTCACCATTCCACCTGCCGGGGAGACCCGCGCGGTGGAGTAGGGCAGCCCCCTGGCTCGCGATTGCCTCTTTGCTCCCCGCCGCCACCGGTCCACCCGGCAGCGCGCGGGGAGTTCGTTTTTTCACCGGCAGCGGGCTTTCCCCGACCCCTGCTCGGGAGTCCCGCCTTGGCAGAAAATCCGCGACAGCATCGGGGACCTGTACTATCGATTAAAATCCATCCATTACCCATGAACCCGACACCACTCATCGAAATCCCGAACCGGCGCACGTTCCTGAAATCCACTTCCGCCGTGGCGGGAGCCACTTTGGTTTCCAGCGTCAGCTTTCCGAACGTGCTCCGCGGAGCCCAGAACGGAGCCAAATTAAAAATCGGCATGATCGGCTGCGGGGGGCGCTGCTCCGGTGCGGCTGATGAGGCGCTCGGGGCTGACAGCAACAGCGAACTCTGGTCCGTGGCCGAGGTCAGTGCGGAGGCCGCCGACCGCAGCCTGAGCACGCTGACCAATAAATACAAGGAGCGCGTCAACGTAGCTCCCGAGCGCAAATTCATCGGCATCGATGCCTACAAGCAAATGCTGGCCAGCGGCGTCGACGTCGTCCTCATCGCCACGCCGCCGGGCTTCCGCCCCGCCCACCTGGCCGCCGCCGTGGAGGCCGGCAAGCACATTTTCTGCGAAAAGCCCATGGCCGTGGACGCCACCGGCGTGCGCTCGGTGATGGAGTCGGTCAAGAAATCCAAGGAAAAGGGCATCAACCTCGTCGCCGGATTCTGCTGGCGCTACTGCACCAGCCGCCGGGAAATCTTTCAGGCCGTGCATGACGGGGCCATCGGCGACATCACCAGCTACTACGGCACGTACTACACCGGCCCGGTCAAGCCCATGCCCGCCGCCAGCACCCGCCAGCCCGGCTGGAGCGACATCGAGTGGCAGGTGCGCAACTGGTACAACTTCTCCTGGCTCTCCGGCGACGGCTACGTCGAGCAGTGCGTGCACACCGTGGACAAGATGGCCTGGGTTTTCCGTGACAAGCCCCCCATTTCCGCCGTCGCCACCGGTGGCCGGCAGAACCCCGCCGAGGGCGGAAACATTTTTGACCACATGACCGTCGTTTACGAATACGAAGGCGGAGTCATGGGCACCATCGGCCAGCGCCAGATCCCGAACTGCTTCAATGAAAATGCCGACTACATCCGCGGCACCAAGGGAGTGGCCACCATCGGCGTCGGCGCCGGCCCGACCATCCGCGGGGAAAAGAACATGCGCTTCAAGACCGACCACGACGACATGTACCAGCAGGAGCACAACGAGTTCTTTGCCGCCATTCGTTCCGGAAACATCATCAACGACGGCGACCGCATGGCCAGCAGCACCCTGCTCGGCATCATGGGCCGCATGGCTGCCTACACCGGCAAGAAAATCACCTGGGAGCAGGCCCTCAATTCCAAGGAAGACCTCGCCCCCGAGGAAACCTTCAAGTGGGACTCCAAATTCGACCCCATGGACCGCCCGATCCCGGGCAAGTATCCGCTGATCTGATTTAAATCCGCTGTGCACCGGTTGCTTCATTGCGCCGGTGCACGGTGGGGAAATCCATGCCAGACTGCCGCCGTCCATGAAAAAAATCATCCTCGGTGTCAGTGGGTCCATCGCCGCTTACAAAGCGGCCGACCTGGCCAGCCAGCTCACGAAGCGGGGCTGCTCCGTCACGTGCGTCCTGACTGCGGATGCACTCCACTTCGTCACGCCGCTCACCCTTCAGGTTCTCTCGAAGAACCCGGTCGTCACCAGCCTCTACGATGAAAAGGAATCGTGGCGGCCCGGGCACATCCAGCTGGCCGACGAGGCCGACCTCGTGCTCATGGCCCCGGCCACGGCAAATCTGATCGCCCAGCTTGCCCTCGGCCTCGCGCCCGATGCGTTGACTGCCATTTCCCTCGCCACCAGGGCGAGGATGCTCATCGCCCCCGCCATGAATGGGAAAATGTGGACCCACCCGGCCACCCAGGGCCACGTCCAGACGCTCACCAGCCGAGGGGTCAAATTCATCGGCCCAGAGGAAGGCATGCTCGCCTGCGGCTACGAAGGCGTCGGCCGCCTCTGGCCCGTGGAGGGCATTGTCGACGAGGCGATGGCCCTGCTGGGGGCGGAGTGATCCGGCAGCGGGGGCTCATTTGCCGGGCATGTCTCGCCCTTTCAGGGCTGCCGGTGTTCGACGGGGAGTCCCGGGGTTTCGTTCGTCCCTCACTCCACCCCGGGCTGCGGAGTCTCGTCCTTTCAGGACTTCAGAGCGGCGCCCTGGTTTGCCATTCGCAAAGATGTCTTCGGGTGCCGGCCTTCGTCGACTCATGCCTGCGCTGGGTCTGAATTTTGCTGCAAGTACTGAATCTTTCCCGGTTGAACGGCGCGATCCACGGTCCAGCCGGGAGGACGGCTTGGGCCAGGCGGGGGAAATGCCACTGTTCCGCGTGCAATTAGTTCGCTCGCTAAGCTGTTCGAGTCGTCACGGATATTTCGCCGGGTTCCGGAGCGCTGAAAGCGCGGGAGTCCACAGCCCGGGGTGGAGTGAGGGACGAACGAAACCCCGGGAATGCTCACGAAAAACTGGGAGCCCTGAAAGGGCGGGACAGGCAGGCGCACGGCCGACGCAGTTCCGAGCCCCGAGCCAGGCTCGCCGGCAAATGAGGTGCCGGGTGCGTCAATCCCATAGATACGCTTCATCGTATGCGACGTTGTACTTTCGCAGCAGAATGCGGAACTCTTCCTGAAAGGAGCGGGCCTGATGATGCGCGGGCTGGTTGGCTATGTAGGCGGTCACTGAATCAACGTGGGATGCACTGACGGAGAAGCCACCATACCCTGTCTGCCAGGCGAATTCTCCCACATTCCCCTCTTGTTTCATCCACTTGGACGATTCGATTTTCGCGTGTTTGACCGCTTCCGAAAGCGCAAGATTCTTGGAAAGCCGGAACAAAAGGTGCAGGTGGTCCGCTACCCCTCCCACCTGCACACTCGGACACGAAAGTGCATCGAGAGTGCGAGCCAGGTAGCCATGAAGGCGCGGCGAAGTCTGGGGCGGAATAAAAGGGCGGCGTTCCTTGGTTGAGAAAACAAGGTGGACGTAAAGTTGCGCGAGGGACTGGGCCATTGGGAGACAGGGAATGCGGGTTGGAACGCCGGGCTATGCCGGTTCAGGGTTTTCGTCTCACGGTTTCCCTTCCGCCTTCCCCGCGCGGATGGCGTAGAGCGCCGTGTCCGTCCGGAGGTAGATCGTCCCGTCCACCGCCGCCAGGGAGGCCATGGTTTTCCCGGGCAGGGTGTTGGTGGCGAGTTTTTCAAAGACGGCTCCGGGTTTCACCACGGTGGTGACTCCGGCGCGGTTTGTCACGTAGATCCGGCCATCGGCCAGGGTGGGTGCGGCGCTGAATTCCCCGCCGAGGCGTTCGCGGTAGCGCTCGTCGCCGGTTTTCGCATCCAGGCAGGTCAGCATTCCGCCTTCATTCATAAAGTACAGCTCCGGGCCCACGAGGAGCGGTGAGGGAATGGTCGGCACTCCCTTGGTGGCGCGCCAGGCGATCTCCGGGCCCTTTTCCCCGTCCAGCCGGATGGCCAGCAGCTCCGGTTTCATGAAGCCTGTGCTCATAAAAAACATGCCGCCGCCCGCCACCGGACGCGGAGTGAGGGAGAAACCCAGCCCGCCGTAGGCCAGCTTCCAGAGTTCCTTTCCAGCCGCGTCATAGCCGTAGAGCCAGTTGCTCGCCGGGGAGACCAGCTCCTCCTTTCCATTCACCGTCAGGATGAGCGGGGTGCCGTAGGATTTTTTCAGCTGCGGGTTCGCGTGCATCTCGCCCGAGCGCGGCGTCTTCCACGCCAGTTCTCCGGTGTCCGCCTTCAGCGCGGCGATGAACTGCTGGTCGCTCCCGTCCATGTGGAAGATGACCTGGTCATTCCACACCACGGGGGAGCTGCCCGGGCCGTTCTCGTGCATGACGGTGAGCGTGGTGTTTTTCCACACCACCGCAGCCGTCTTCGTGTCCAGGCAGGCCGTGCCCAGCGCGCCAAAGTGGGCGTAGAGCCGCCCCTTGTGCAGCACGGGGGAGGGGGAGGCAAAGCTGTTCAGCTCATGCACCCACTGCGGCTCTGCCACGGAGAGCAGAGGTACATCGTGCACCACGTGCCCGCTCGCGAGGTCCACGCCAA
Organism: bacterium; assembly: GCA_031411255.1. Lineage (GTDB taxonomy): Bacteria > Verrucomicrobiota > Verrucomicrobiia > Verrucomicrobiales > V1-33 > JANOAS01. The sequence continues at coordinate 1,401 of JANOAS010000428.1, read as the reverse complement.
TCGCGCGCAGCTCCACCTTTTCCAGCATCGTCAGCGGCTGGTCGCCGGTGTTCTTTTTCAGCTTCTCCGCCGCTTTTTCCTTCGGCAGAGCGGTCTCGATGGCCGTCGTCATCCAGATCATCCCGTCCGCGATCACCGGTGAGGACCATCCGCGCCCCGGGATCGCCGCCTTCCACGCGATGTTCTCCGTCTCGCTCCACGTCAGCGCATAGCCCGTGCCCGCCGCGTGCCCCTGCCCGTCCGGCCCGCGCCACTGCGGCCAGTCCCCGGCGCGGAGGGAAATGCAGGGGGTCACGCTCGCGAGGAGCAGCGGCAGGAGAAGTCGGCGGTGTTTCATGCTTGGTGGGGTGGGGTGCTTTGATGGGTGAGGCGGGATTCTTGCCCGGTGCAGCCCGCGTGGCAACCCTGGTCTGCAGGCGCGGCGGCGCTCCGGAAGGCACGCAGACAAAATCAGGGCGCTTGAATTGCCCCGGTTTTTGGGCCAGACAGGGAACGTGTCCTACGAAAACCTCACACTGCCAGCCGGGGGCGGACATCCCCATGCGGACCCGCCCGTCCTGCGTTCGCGATTCCTGAGGAGCGAGCGCCTCCTGGCCCTGGCGGTGGCTTGCTGCGTTCTGGAGCACCGGGTGGAAAACAGGCTGCCTGGAGCGTGACTGGAGGGTGCTGTTCGAGCCGGTGCGCCCCAAGGAAGGTGGTCCGCACAGTCCCCTGTGCGGGTTCGGGCACCCTGTGTGCGCCCCGGCCTCGTGCGCACACCGCACAGGGGACCACTTTCCTGGTGCGCGCATTGCAGCGGGGGCTGCGATGTCCGTCCCTCAATCCAGCTGCTCCGGCCCGAGGAGCACGGCGTCTTTGATCAGGCGGCAGAATTCCTTTTTCGTCACGTCCTTCACGCTCCCCAGCTTGGAGGCGGGGTCGGTCATTTCCTTGTACGTGATGGCCTGCCGCGACCAGGTGACGATGCGGTAGTACGTGTCCTCTTTTTGCCAGATCTGGCCTTGTTCCAACTTCATTCGCTCCAGTAGCGCCCGCTTGGGGCGGACGCCACGAAAAATCCAACTGGAGCCCGGTGGCCGGCCCAAACAGCAAAAGAGGGAAGGCCCCGGAGCGGCGGCCTTCCCTCTGCGTTTCTCGTTCAGGTGAAAAAGGGAGGGTTACTGCTCCTCCTCTTCGTCGCTGCCGGAGTCGTCTTCCTCCTCTTCGTCGCCGGAGTCGTCTTCCTCCTCCTCGTCACCGGAGTCGTCCTCCTCTTCCTCGTCGCCGGAGTCGTCTTCCTCTTCCTCGTCACCGGAGTCGTCTTCCTCCTCCTCGTCACCGGAGTCGTCTTCCTCCTCCTCGTCGCCGGAATCGTCTTCCTCCTCCTCGTCGCCGGAGTCGTCTTCCTCCTCCTCGTCACCG
>JANOAS010000427.1:0-73916 GCA_031411255.1 bacterium | reverse complement strand
CATTTATACAAATGCAAAATTTTATGCTATTGCAAAATGAGGCATACATGGCGTTGAATACAGCAACGTTTCAAATGAATAATTTTCTATGGGATGAAAAACAAACTGCGCAACAGGTCGCAGACAATGTTATACCCGATACGGTTGTTTTAAATGAAATAACAATACAAAAACCATTGTTAAACATTATGGCCGAAAGCAATACCACAAATCCTTTTTTGCTGCAATACCGTTATAAAATAGAAGGCTTGGAAGTGGATAGAAGATTAAAGTTTCAAAATTTATTACCGGACGGCTCGGGCGCGTGGGGATCCGCAGGGAAGCCGGGGCCGGTGAAGATATAGTAGACCGGTTTCCCCCGCTGGAGGGCGTAGAGCGCCTCGAACTGGGTGTAGGAGCAGCGGTCACCCCCGGGCGGCGGCGCCTCCGGCTCGGCCCAGTAACTCTCCCCGACGACCTGGATGACGGCGGAGGCGCGGTCCACCTTGTCCCGCAGCATCTGAAGCAGCGGCCCGCTGGCCATGGGGAAGATGTCCTGAAAATCCGGCGTGTAGCCCAGGGCGGTCAGGCAATTGGCCACAGACTGCCGCGCGGTGGTGAGTTCGCGGGATACGGCGGAGATGAAGATGACGGGGCGCGTGGTCATGGGCGGAATGTCAGGACGCCGGCAGTGTGGCAGATGGAAGGCGGAAAGGGTAGAGGAATTAGAGGATTAGTGGGGTTAGAGGGTTAGCCGGACGGGGGGCGGTCATTTCATCCCCTCCAGTCTGTCCACCAGCTTCTTCGCTTTCACCGTATCAGGATGTGCCTCCCCCAGCACCTTCCGAAACCCCGCGTACGCCACCTCGGCTTCCCTTTTGGCTTCCTCCGGGCTCCTCTGGGCCCGAAGGCACACCGCCAGGTTGTAGTGGATGAGGCTCGTGCTGGGATGATCCGGCCCCAACAGACGCTCTTGCACGGGCAGCAACGCCCGGAGCTCGGCCTCCTCGTCCGCAAATTTCTCCTGCACGCCAAGCGCAGCAGCCAAATTGCTCCGGCTGCCCAGCGTGTCGGGATGCTCCGGCCCCAGCACACGCTCCCGCACCGCCAGCACCGCCCGGTGCTCCGCTACCTCCTCCTCAACTTTCCCTTGAGCCTGAAGATCGTTAGCTAGATTATTCCGGCTGGCTAGCGTGTCGGCATGCTCCGGCCCCAGGGCACGCTCCCGCACCGCCAGCACCGCCCGGTGCTCCGCCTCCGCCTCCACAAATTTTTGCTGGCTGCGGAGCGCCTCGGCCAAATTGTTCCGGCTTCTCAGCGTGTCGGGATGCTCCGGCCCCAGCCGCCGCTGCTGAACCGCGACCACAACCCGGTACTCCCCCTCCGCCTCCGCACACTTCCCCTGCCGCAGCAGCGTGCCCGCAATTTCCAGCTTTTGACTTTCCCAATGCGGGATGAGCCAGTATCCCGCCCCACCAAGCACTATAGCCAGGATGAGGAGGACGGTGACCAGGGTGGAAGGGCGCGTGCTCATGGGCAGAATGTCAGGACGCCGGGAGTGTGGCAGAAGGAAGGCGGAAAGGGTAGAGGAATTAGAGGATTAGTGAAGTTAGGGGGTTAGTCGGACGGGGGGCGGTCATTTCCACCCCTCCATTTTATACAGCAGCCCCAAGGCATCCCTCGTGCACGAATCACCATCCCCCAGGCTTTTGCGCCAACCGGCATAGGCCGCCGTGGCTTCCCTTTTGGCTTCCTCCAGTTTGCTCTGCTTTCTCAGGCACAGCGCCAGGTCGTAGTGACTCCGGCTCGTGTCAGGATGCTCCGGCCCCAGCACGCGCTCCCGCGCGGCGAGCACCGCCCGGTACTCCACCTCCGCTTTGGCGTACTTCCCTTGCACCTTGCGTTGGACGGCCAAATCTTCCGGGCCAGGGATGCAATAGTGATGATCCGGCTCCATCTGCGCCCTGTGCGCCTCCTTCGCCGCCACGGCATCCCCCTGCTTCTGAAGCGCCTCGGCCAGCTTGTACCGGGTGGCGAGAGTGTCCGGATGATCCGGTCCCAGCTGCCGCTCCAGCGCCGCGAGCGTCACGCGGTCCTCCGCCTCTGCCTTATCAGACTGCTCCTGCATCTCCGTCAGGCTGGCCATTTTTTGCCTTAACGGATCGTGGTAGTACCAGTATTCCACCCCGCCAATGGCTAGCGCAAGGAGGAGGAGGACGGTGACCAGGATGTGAGTGCGCGTGCTCATAGGCGGAATGTCAGAACGCCGCAAGTGTGGCAGATGGAAGGCGGAAGGGGTAGAGGAATTAGAGGTTTAGTGAAGGTAGAGGGTTAGTCGGACTGGGGGCGGTCATTTTGTCGCCTCCAGTTCCTCCACCAGCTCCTTCGCAAGCAGAGTCTGAGGATGCGCCTTCCCCAGTACCTTCCAAAACCCCACATACGCCGCCCCCGCCTCCCTTTTGGCTTCCTCCAGTTTCTTCTGGGCCTGAAGGCACAGGGCCAGTCCGTAATGGCTGCGGCTTGTCTCGGGATGCTCCAACCCCAGCACCCGCTCCCGCAATGCCAGCACCGCCCGGTACTCCGCCTCTGCCTCCGCATTTTTTCCCTCGTCATAGAGCGTTCCGGCAAAATTGTTCCGGCATGCCAGCGTGTCGGGATGCTCCGGCCCCTGCACCCTCAAGCACGCGGCGATGACCGCCCGGTGCGCAGCCTCGGCATTCTTGTGCTGGTCAGCGAGCACGACGGCCAAATTGTTCCGGCTCTCAAGGGTGTCGGGATGCTCCGGCCCCAGCAAGCGCTCCCGCACGGCGAGCACCGCCCGATGCTCCGCCGCCTCCTCCGCAGGCAACTCCAGCTCCCTGAGCACGAGGGCCAAATTGTTCCGGCTGACAAGCGTGTCGGGATGATCCGGCCCCAGCACCCGCAACCGCGCCGCCAGCACCGCCCGGTGCTCATCCATCGCAGCCGATGCCTTCCCCTGCATCCGAAGCGCCTCGGCCAGCTTGTGCCGGGTGGCAAGGGTGTCGGGATGATCCGGCCCCAGCTGCCGCTCCTGCGATGCGAGCGCCACGCGGTACTCCGCCTCATCCTTCTCGTACTGCTCAAAAAGCTCCATCAGGCTGGCCACTTTTTGCATCCACGGATCGTGGTAGTACCAGTAGGCCACCCCGCCGATGACTAGCGCGAGGATGAGGAGGACGGTGACCAGGATGGAAGTGCGCGTGCTCATGGGCAGAATGTCAGGACGCCGGGAGTGTGGCAGAAAGAAGGCGGAAGGGGTAGAGGAATTAGAGGATTAGTGAAGTTAGAGGGTTAGTCGGACCGGGGGCGCGGGGGAGGAGGATTGACGATTGATGAGCAAGGATTGTTGATTTGGGAAGGGCCGGACCGGGGAGGCGGCAGGGGGCTCTGGGGAATAGGGCGGATGGGGCGGATGGGGCGGATAGGACGGAGGGAGCGAACGCGGCGGACGAGCCCCAAGACTTCTCAAATCAACAATCCTTGTTCATCACTCGTCAATCCTCCCCTCTCTTCTCCCCTCCCCGCTAATCTTCTAATCCTCCATCCCTCTACCCCTCTCTTTTCCCCTCCCCTCTAATCTTCTATTCCTCCAACCCTCTAAACCTCTCTTCTCTCCCATTGTGCCGCACGGCGGGCCATGCCACTATGCAGGGGAAACGATGTCGCCCCAGGAGCCAGCCATTTGCCCGGACTGCGGTGGGCGCATCCCGGTGGATGCGCCCCGGGGGTTGTGCGTGGGGTGTTTGTCACGGGAGATTTTTTTCCCGGACGGGGAGGCGCCGGTGGAAACGGAGGAGGCGGCTGTGGGCGGGATGATGTTTGGGCCGTGGCGGACGCTGCGGGAGGCGGGTGAAGGGGCGTTCGGCCTGGTGTATGAGGCGGTGCAGGAGGTGCCGCTGCACCGGAGGGCGGCGCTGAAGGTGCTGAAGCCAGGCCTGGACAGCCGGGAGATCATGGGGAGGTTCGCCATGGAGCGGGAGACGCTGGCGGTGCTGGACCATCCGGGGATCGCGCGGGTGCTGGATGCGGGGACGGACGGGGGCCGGCCATGGATCGCGGCGGAATGGGTGGAGGGGGCGCTGCCGGTGACGGTGTATTGCCAGAAAAAGGGGCTGGGAACGCAGGAGCGGGTGAGGCTTTTCCAGCAGGTGTGCGGGGCGGTGGCACACGCGCACCAGCGGGGGATCATCCACCGGGACCTGAAGCCGACGAATGTGCTGGTGAGTGAGGACGGGGTGGCGAAGGTGATCGACTTCGGCATCGCGCGGGCGACGGAGCAGGTGCTGGCGCGGAGCACGCTGGTGACGATGGCGGGCCAGGTGCTGGGCACGCCGGCCTACATGAGCCCGGAGCAGGCGGCAGGACGCGGGGCGGAGGCGGACACGCGGAGTGACATTTATTCGCTGGGGGCGGTGCTGTATGAGCTGCTGACGGGGCGGGCGCTTTTCACGCGGGAGAAGCTGGAGAGTGCCTCGCTGCAGGAGGCGCTGCGTCTGGTGCGGGAGGAGGAGCCGGTGCGGCCATCCGCGCTGAAGGCGGAGCTACAGGGGGAGCTGGAGTGGATAATCCTGAGGGCGCTGGAAAAGGAACCTGCGCGGCGCTACGAGACGGCGGCGGCGCTGGGCCGGGACCTCGGGGAATGGCTGGACGGAGGCACGGTGCTGGCGGTGCCGCCGAGCCGGGGGTACCGGCTGCGGACGTTCCTGCGGCGGCACCGGACGGCGGCGCTGGGGGCGGCGGCGGTGGTGGTGGCGCTGCTGGCGGGCCTGGCGGCGACGACGCTGATGTACCTCCGCGCCCGGGCCGGGGAAAATGAAGCCCGGCTGAGCGGCGCCCGGGCGGTCGCGGGCGAGGCGGCGGCGCGGCGCAAGGCGAGTGAGGGGGACCAGCAGACGGCGCAGACGTTTTTTGACCGCGGGCAGCCGGTGACGGCGGTGATGCATCTGGCGCGCGCGGTGAGCACGGACCCGTCGAACACGGCAGCCGGTGAGCGCCTGATGGCGGAGCTGGCGATGACGGGATTCCCCCGCCCGGCATGGCCCCCGGTGGCGTGCGAGGAGTTCATCCGCGATGCGGCCTTTTCCCCGGACAGCTCTCGGCTGGCGGTGCACTGCGTGGAGCTGGGCGGAGGGTTCGCCCCCGGGCGGCTGCTGCTGCTGGACACGGCCACGGGCCAGCCGGTGGCGCAAGCGATGCCGCCGGGGGTGCTGGGCTTTTCCTTCTGCCCGGACGGCGCGAGCCTGGCGGTGGCGTGTGCGGATGGCGTGGTCTCCTTTCACCACACGGTGGACGGCGCCCCGGACGCCCGCCCGCCGCTGCGCCACGGAAAAACGGTACGAGGTCTGGCCTGGGGGGGGCCGCAGCGTCTGACCACGCTGGAGGACGCCGACACGCGCAGCACTGGCCGCCTCTGGGATTTAACGGACACCGCCAGGCCGCGCCTGCTGCATGAAATCCCAAACGTGCAGGCGCTCTGCCGCCCGGCGTGGTCGCCGGATGTCTCCCAGGTGGCGTGGCTGCAGGTGGACGGCACGGTGACGGTGCTGGCGGCGGCGGACGGCCGGGTGGTGTCGACCTGGAAGACGGAGCGCAATGGCCGGGTGGCCTGGACCACGGCAGACCTGCTGGCGGTGCAGACGGAGCTGGGCAGCCTGCGGCTGTACCACGCCACCACGGGCGAACCCGCCAGCGAGCCCGCAAGATCCAGCTCGGCACAGCTCGGGATTTTCCCCTCTCCGGACGGAACGAGCCTGCTGACGACGGGGTTCGACGGGGTGGCTACCCTGTGGGATGCCCGGACGCTGGCCCCGCTCCAGAGCCTGCCGGGACGCTGGCACTTCGGGAGCTTCGCCGGGCACGGCGGCCTGCTGGCGCTGGGCGGGGACCTGGACGAGCAGGTGGCCTTCTTTGACATGAACATGATGCAGGCGGCCCTGCCCCCGCTGCCCATGCCGGGCAAGTCGGCGGTGGCCGCGCTCTCGCCGGACGGCACGCTGCTGGCCTGCGGCGGACGCCAGCGGAGGCTCACGTTGTATGACCTGCGGCACCGGGCCGCGCTGCCCGAGGTGCGCACCGGCACGCCCACTGCCTGGCACGTGGTCTGGGGGGCGGACGGACGCACGCTCTCCACGCTGAACCTCGACGGCACGGCCACCACGTGGGACGCCGGTGGAAAAGAGGCGGCGGAAAACCTGGCCCCGCCGTGGTCGCAGGTCGCGGTCCGGGCGGCCTCGGAACGACTGAGCCGCGGCTTCCACCCGGCGCGGGATTTTGAGCGCAGCGCGGATCCGGTGAACCTGCTGCCTGAAGCACTGCGGGCGGGGCTGAAACCAGGTGGAGTGAAGGCCTCCGCCCTCTCGCCAGACGGACGCTGGATCGCCCTGGCGGACAAGAGAAAAGTGCTGCGCCTGGTTTCCACGGAGGCCGGGGAAAAAAGCGCCGCGCCCGCCCCGCTCACGCTGCCTGCATCCGCAGTGGCGCTGGCTTTTTCCCGCGACGGCGCACGCCTCGCCGCGAGCCTGGCGGAGGGCACGCTGGTGCTGGTGGAGACAGCGACGATGAAGGAAATCACCCGCTGGCAGCCGCGCCAGTTGCCCGCGCTGGCGCTGGCCTTTTTACCGGACGGACGCCTCATCTCCGGCGGGGAGGACGGTACAGTGGCGCTCTCCCCAGGCGGCACGCAGCCGGGAAGTGACACGGCCGGGGTGCGGCAGATCGAGGTCACACAGGACGGGCGGTATTTCGCCACCGGCACGCAGTCCACGCCGGACGGGACCCGGGGCAGCACCGCCCGCCTCTGGCACGCCGCCACCGGCCGCCCGCTCACCCCGCCACTGCGCCACCAGAGCCTGGCCAGCCACGAGACGGGCGTCCTCCTGCGCCTCAGCCCGGACGGGCGGCTGCTGGCCACGGCCGGCTGCCACGATGGAGCGGTGCGCCTCTGGGACGTGCCCACCGGGGAACCGCACGGCGTGCTCCTGCACCCGGGCATCGTCACGGACCTGGCGTTCGACGCGGCGGGCCGGCGGCTGGCCTCGCTCACCTCGCGCGGCAAGACCGGCGGTGAGCTGCACTGCTGGGACGTGGCCAGCCGGTTGCCGCTCACCCCGCCCCAGCGCATGCCGGACGGAGGCAGAGGACTTTTCCTTTCCCTGAACCCGGACGGCACGCGGGCCGTGGTGGCCTCCGGCTTGGACAATGCCACCCTCTTTGACCTCCCGCCCGTCCTCGCCGCCTCCCCCGCCTGGCTGGCAGAGGCGGCCGGGGCCATCACCGGCTGGGCCTACGGGCCGGCGGGGCTGCCGGTGCCAGTGTCGGCGGCCGTCATCTCGCCCGGGGGAAATCCCGCAGACGCCGTGCTCGACACCTGGGCCGGGTGGCTCCTTGCCAGTCCGGAAACCCGGTCCGCCTCCCCGCTGGGCAGCCGGACGCGGGCGGAGACACTCGCCTCACTCCGCTGGCTGAACCGCACGACCGCCCTCCATCTGGTCAACCAGATCCAGCCCTCCCCCGCCAGCACCCTCGCCATCCCCGCCGCCACCCTCGCCTGGTCGCGCAACCCCGGCGACCGCCCGCAGGCCGCCCGCCTCGCCCGGCAGGCCCTCGCCCGCCTCACCCCGGAGGACCCGCTCTTTGATGACACCATGCTCGCCCTCAGCTTCTGCGATGACGAGCCCGACACCTTCCCCCAGATCGTCCGCCTCATCCGCGCCAGACCGGAAAACCCCGAGTCCTGGGACCACGCCGCCTCCTGGCTCCAGCAGCAGCACGCCTGGATCCCCTGCCTCGCCAGCCTCCACCGTGCCGCCGCCGATGAAGGCCCGCGCGCCGACCCGGCCAACGTGCGCGACCACTGTTTCTGGGGCTCCACGATCGCGAGAGACATCCTCGGCGGCTCCGCCCTCCTCCTCAGAGGCGTGGACCTGCCCGGAAAACCAGCCGACGACGCCTCCGTCCTCACCCTGCTCACCGGCGACCTGCCCGATCCCGACCGCACCCTGCGCGAGTCCACCGACCTGCTGAACCACGACCCGGCCAACGGATTCGCCTGGTGGACCTTCGCCGAGGCCGCCGCCGCCATCGCCCGCCGCGACCACTCCCCCGCCCACAAGGCCGCCGCCTGGGCCGCCTACACCGGCTGCGGCGCCCGACTCCCCTGGGTCCGCACCCGCATCGCAGATCCCGCCTGGTTCCCCACCCCCGCCTCCGCCGCCTCCGCCGGCCTCCTCATTCCCCTCAACTCAGAGGCCATCCTCCACGCTGCCACCGCCTGCCTGAATTCCCAACTCCCGCCCAACGAGCGCCTCACCCCGGCAGAAGCCCTCCGCGCACTGCTCCTCTCCCCGCGCAGAAAGTGAACTTCGCCGCGCACACACCGCACTTTCTTCTTTTCCAACACGCCCGGCTAAATTACAGAAAAGCGTTATTTTTTGCTGGCGTTTCCGAAAACGGCCTGCACAATGGGCGTGCTCGTTTGAACAGTACCGGACGAACACCCACCCGATCACTTAACACCAAAATCGCACCATCATGGCCAAAAAAGAAACCACCGACACCGAAGCCCCCAAAGACGAAACCCGCGGCAGCAACCCCGCCCGCTCCAAAGCCCTGGACCTCGCCATTCAGCAGATCCAGAAAGATTTCGGTGAAGGCTCCATCATGCGCATGGGTGACCGCCACCGCGTCGACATCGACGTCATCCCGACTGGCAACCTGCTCATCGACCGGGCCCTCGGCGTGGGTGGCTTCCCCCGCGGGCGGATCATCGAAATCTTCGGCCCTGAGTCCTCTGGTAAAACCACCCTCACCCTCACCGTCATCGCCCAGGCCCAGAAGCGCGGCGGTCTGGCCGCCTTCATCGACGTGGAGCACGCCCTCGACCCCGAATACTCGAAGCGTCTCGGCGTCAACATGAGCGACCTCCTCGTTTCCCAGCCCGGCTCCGGTGAGGAGGCCCTCCAGATTTGCGAACAGCTCGTCCGCTCAAATGCCCTCGACGTCATCGTCCTCGACTCCGTGGCCGCCCTCGTCACCAAGCAGGAACTCGAAGGCGACATCGGCGACTCCACCGTTGGCGCCCAGGCCCGTCTCATGAGCGCCGCCCTGCGGAAACTCACCAGCTTCATCTCCAAGGCACGCACCACCGTCATCTTCACCAACCAGATCCGGGAAAAAATCGGCGTCATGTTCGGCAGCCCCGAGACCACCCCCGGCGGACGCGCCCTCAAGTTCTACGCCAGCGTCCGTGTCGACATCCGCCGCATCGGCCAGATCAAGAGCCCGGACGGCGTCGTCGTCGGCTCCACCACCCGCATCAAAATCGTCAAAAACAAAGTCGCGCCTCCCTTCACCGAGGCCGAGTTTGAGATCCTTTACAACGAAGGCATCAGCGGCACCGGCAGCGTGATCGACCTCGCCGTGGAGAAGGAAATCCTCCAGAAGCGCGGCTCATGGTTCAGCTACAAGGGCAACCAGCTCGCCCAGGGACGCGAAGCCCTCAAGGAAATGCTCAAGGCCGACGAGGCCCTCTACACCGAGCTGATGGAAGCCGTGAAGGCCAAGCTCGCCGAGAAGTAAAACTTCCGTTCCCCTCCAGGGCGGCCGGTGCACTCCACCGGCCGCCCTTTTTTGGCTCCGGAAAAATGTCCGAGCCCCGTCCTGCACGGGATTCGCCGGTTTATTGGTCCCCGTTTTATTTGCCAAAGGTTAAATATTTTTCTATAATCAGTCCTGTCCACCGCAGGCGCACGAACGCCCTGCCAAGGCAGACTGCATCACCCTTTTGACATGGCTGCGAAATTTGTTGGTATTGACCTGGGGACAACAACCTCCGGGCTGGCTTACATCCGAAGCGACGGCAATCCTGAGATCGTCCCCAACGGGGATGGCGAGCGATTGACGCCCTCGGTGGTCTACTTCGACAGCCACGAGGACGTGAAGCTCGTCGGCTCGGCCGCCCGCGACGGCGGTGACCCGGACCGCACAATCCAGTTGATCAAGCGTTACATGGACGATCCCAACCATGTCGTCGACATCGACGGTAAAAAGTGGACGCCCACAGAAATCAGCGCCCTCATCCTGGCCAAGCTCAAGCGTGACTGCTCGAAAACCATCGGTGAAATCGACGAGGTCGTCATCACTGTCCCCGCCAATTTCAACGAACTGGCCCGCAAGGCAACCATCGCCGCCGGTCGCATCGCTGGGTTCAAGGTCAAGCGCATCGTCAACGAGCCGACCGCCGCCGCCCTCTACTACGCCCACGCTCAGAATGTCCAGGGCCGGATCATGATCTACGATCTGGGCGGGGGCACGCTCGACATCACCATCCTCGAGGTCAAGGGCGAGGACTACCGCATCCTCGTTTCCGAAGGGGCCCGCCGCCTCGGTGGATCGAACTTTGACGAAGAACTGCTCGAACTTTTCGCCGACGTCTACCGCCGCGAGCACGGCGTGGAACTCTATGAAAACGAACGCCAGCGCCGCCGCGCCCTCCAGGCCGGGGAGGACATCAAGAAGATGCTCTCCAAACTGCGTCTCGTCTCCGACACCATCGGCAACGACCGCATCGGCCTCTCCCGCATCGAGATCACCCGGGACGTTTTTGAGGACGCCATGTCGCGACTTTTCTCCCGCACGGCCATGCTCGTCGAGCAGGCACTGGACGCCGTCAATCTCACCCCCAAGGACATCGACCACGTCTGCCTCGTGGGCGGCTCCACCCGCATGCCCCGTGTGCGGCACGTGCTTTATGAAATCTTCGGCCGGGAGCCGCTCGCCTGCGGCAATGTCGACGAGTGCGTCGCCCTCGGTGCCGCCCTCTTCGCCAAAAAATCCGCCGGTGTACACGAAGTCTGCAACCACAGCTACGGCACCCTCGCCATCATCGAGGACGCCGCCACGGGTGAGGAATTCTACGGAAACTCCATCGTCATCCCGAAGAACACGCCCATCCCCTGCCAGCAGAGCCAGACCTACGTCACCTCAGAGGACAATGAACGCGTCATTGAGGTCGCCATCACCCAGGGTGAGGACACGGACCCGAAATACGTCGACGTCATCGGAAAAATCTCCCTGGAAGTCCCGCCGAACCGCCCCGCCGGTTGCGAGGTAACCGTCACCTACAGCTACGATGCCAACCAGCGCGTCCAGGCCCACATCACAGACCAGCGTTCGGGCAAGTCCAAACAGGTCGCCATCACGTATGAAGGAGAGGGCGTCCTGAGCGAGGAGGAGATCGAGCGCAAGGCGGCCTACATGGAGCGCGTCCAGATCGAGTAGCTCCCGCCGCCTCCACCGAATCCCGATTCCCAAGAACCATTCCCGTCATGTTCAAAAACGTTTTTTCCAAGCTCTTCTCCGGCACCAAAGCCGAGCCAGCGCCTCCCCCGTCCGCCCGGGGAGCCGGGAGCAAATCTGCGCCAGCCGCCGGGCCAGAACCCAGAGCCGCCGGCAAAACTGAGCCTCAGGCCGAAGCGAAATCCAAAGACAAGGGGAGGGCCGCGGCCCCCGTCCCTGCGGAGAAACCCGCGCCCGCCCCGGCAGGAGGAGGAAAACCGAAAGCCATCATCGAATGGGAAAAGAAGGCGGCAAAAACCGTCGAAAAGGGGGCTGACCCCAAGATGCTCTGCGGCATCACCGACGCGATGAGCCGCGAAGAAATCCGCGACCACCTCGCCATGCTCTACCGCCGCCATAACCGCGCCGCCTCCAGCCTGGACGCCACCCTGCGCGCAGAGGCCGAAATCATGCTCAACGCCATCGTCACCTGCCGGGACAAGCTCCTAAAATAGGCCAGGAACTCGCCGCGGACGGCATTTTCCCGCGCCAACTTCCGATTTCTGGCTACCGTGATGCGATGGCAGCTGCTGCATCCTCATCATCACCCTCCTCTGGAATTGTTTATCTCGTGGGCGCCGGTCCTGGCGATCCCGGCCTCCTCACGCTCAGAGCCAAAGAGTGCATCGAACTCGCCGACGTCCTCGTTTACGACTACCTCGCCAATCCGGATTTTCTCCTCTGGGCAAAGCCGGACTGCGAGAAAATCTACGCCGGTAAAAAAGCCGGTGATCACGCACTGAAACAGGAGGAAACGAATGCGCTCCTGATCCGCCTCGCCCGCGAGGGGAAAACCGTCACCCGGCTCAAGGGCGGGGATGTCTTCGTCTTCGGCCGCGGCGGCGAGGAGGCGGAGGAGCTGGTCGAGGCCGGCGTCCCTTTCGAAATAGTACCCGGCATTTCCTCCACCATCGCCGGCCCCGCCTACGCCGGCATCCCGGTCACCCACCGCGCCCACAATACGCAGCTCACCATCTTCACCGGCCACGAGGATCCGACCAAGGAAACCAGCTCACTGGATTTCGACGCCCTCGCCGCCGCCCCCGGCACCAAGGTCATGCTCATGGGCATCGAGCGGCTGCGCGCGCTGACGGGAGAGTTCCTCCAGCGCGGCACAGACCCCTCCACCCCCATCGCACTCGTCCGCTGGGCCACCACCCCGCGCCAGCAGACCCTCACCGGCACCCTCGGCGACATCGCGGACAAGGCCGAGGCCGCCGGATTCAAGGCCCCCGCCGTCGCCGTCTGGGGCGGTGTCGTCGGCCTGCGGGACAAGCTCAACTGGTTCGAAAAACGCCCGCTTTTTGGCCGCCGGGTCGTCGTCACCCGCACCCGCCAGCAGGCCGGAGCCCTCACCTCCCGCCTCCGAGCCCTCGGGGCGGATGTCATCGAGATCCCCACCATCCGCATCGATCCCGCCCCGGACCTCCGCGAGTTCGCCGAGCAGGTCCGCGACGCCCACACCTACGAGTGGATCATCTTCACTAGCCCCAACGGTGTGGAGAAGTTCTTCGAGCTTTTCTATAAAATGTATCAGGACGCCCGCTCCATCGGCGGCTGCCGCATCGCCGCCATCGGACCAGGCACCGCCGCCAAGCTCAAAGAATTCCACATGGCCACCGACTTCCTGCCGAAAACCAGCGAAGCTGAAGCCTTTGTCACCGAGTTTCTTGTCCAGGAAAACATGGAGAACCGCACCGTCCTCGTCGTGCGTCCCGAGGTCGCCCGCGACGTCGTTTCGGAGAAGCTCATCGAGGCCGGAGCCATCGTGGACGAGGGCATCGCCTACCGCACCGTGCCCGAGACCAGCGATGAAACCGGCGCCCAGGCCAGATTCCGCGACGAGGGGGCGGACATCCTCACCTTTGCCAGCTCCAGCGCCGTCGAGGCATTCCTCGCCCTGAAATTGCCCATGCCCGAGGGCGTGAAAATCGCCAGCATCGGCCCCATCACCAGCGCCACCCTGAAAAAACACGGCCTTCCCATTCACGCCGAGGCCGCCACCCACGACATCCCCGGCCTGGCGCTCGCCGTTGTCAAACTCGCACAGGGCTGATGCGCCACCCGGCCTCCAGAGATTGAACCTAATTTCTATAGACTTCCCGCCTTCTGTGGAGCAAACTCCCCGGCAATCATCCCGCCCCCTTCAAAAATGATCCAACCTTCAAAGAGCCTCGTTTCACGCGACCAGCCTTCCGGCCCCGCGGCTCATGGAATATTTAAAATCAAAGCTATGAAGTCATCGCTCCCCCGCCTGTTCTCAGGCCTCGTCACCGGCCTGCTGCTGGGACTGCCCGCCTGCTCCACCGCAGAGCCGGCCAAGGCCAACTACGGTGAAATCTCCATGTACGTGGCCCGCGCCCTGCAGGACAACCACTACACCCGCAGGGATTTCGACGACGAAATCAGCCGCCGGATGCTCACCCACTACCTGAACACCCTCGACTACAACCACGTCTACTTTTTCCAGACGGACGTCGACTCCTTCAAGGCCAAATACGAGACCAAACTCGACGACATGGTCCTCACCGGGGACATCGCCGCAGCCGGGGAAATCTACTCCATCTTCAAAACCAGGGTGAAGGACCGGGTCGCCAAAATCAGCAAGCTGCTGAAGGACGAGAAATTCACCTTCGACGCCACCGAGACCGTGGACATCTCCCGCAAAAAACTCGCCTGGCCAAAGGACGAAGCCGCCGCCGACGACCTCTGGCGCCGCATGGTCAAGAGCGAGATGCTCCAGGAGGAGCTGAACAAAAAGCTCAAGGAGGAAAAGGCAAAGGAGGCCGCTGAAAAGAAGGCCGCCGATCCCAAGAAGGACGAAAAGAAGGACGAGAAAAAAGACGCAGCACCGAAGAAGACGCCGCCTCCCCCGGAACCTGCGGACCAGAAAATCTCCAAGCGCTACGATCGCTTCCTCAAAAGCCTGAATGAGAACGACGATGAGGAAATCGCCAACTTCTTCCTCTCGGCCCTCAGCCTTTCCTATGACCCGCACTCGGAGTACTTCAGCCAGAGCGAGCTGGAGAACTTCAAGATCGGGATGAACAACTCCCTCGTCGGCATCGGCGCCCTCCTCCAGAAGAAGGACGACGGTGTGGAAATCCAGGGCATCGTCCTGGGCGGCCCCGCCGACAAGGGCAAGGAGCTGAAAGAGAAGGACAAAATTATCGGCGTTGCCCAGGGGCAGGATGGCAAGTTTGAGGACGTCCGCGACCTGAAGCTCCAGAAGATCGTCGACATGATCCGCGGCGAAAAGGGCAGCCTCGTCCGCCTCCAGGTCGTCCCCAACAGCGACCCGGGCAGCGTGCATGAAATCCTCATCGTTCGCGATAACGTGGACCTGAAGGACAAGCTCGCCAACGCCCAGCTCATCGAGAGCAAGGGTGCCAACGGCCAGCCCGCCAAAATCGGGTGGATGACCATCCCCTCCTTTTACGCCGACATGGAGGACCACACCACCAGCCTGACCAAGGACACGCGCAAACTGCTGGACCGCCTGATCAAGGAGAACATCAACGGCCTAGTCATTGACCTGCGCGGAAATGGCGGCGGCTCCCTGGAGGAAGCCATCTCCATGACCGGACTCTTCATCAAGCGCGGTCCCGTCGTCCAGGCCAAGGACTGGCGCGGTGACATCGACTTCCGCCGTTCTCCCGCCGCCGAGCCCGTCTACAACGGCCCGCTCGTCGTCGTGACGGACAAGACCAGCGCCTCCGCCAGCGAGATCTTTGCCGCCGCCCTTCAGGATTACGGACGGGCCGTCATCGTGGGTGACGAATCCTCCTTCGGCAAGGGCACCGTGCAGACCATCATGAGCATGAAGCAGGCGATGCCCTTCTTCAGCGACAGCAAATATGCCGGTGCGCTCAAGGTGACCATCCAGAAGTTCTACCGCATCGCCGGTGGCTCCACCCAGTTCAAGGGAGTCATCCCGGACGTGGTCTTCCCCTCCCGCATCGACGCCTACGACATCGGCGAGGACATGCTGGAGAACCCGCTAGAATACGACACCATCCCGAAGGTCAAATACAGCCTCTACGACAAGGCTCCCCTTCCTGCGGATGAGCTGCGCAACCGCTCCAAGGCCCGCGTGGAGAAGGAAGTTGAGTTCCAGTATCTGACCGAGGACATCAAGCGCTACAAGGACCAGATCGCCAAGAACACGATCTCCCTCAATGAAAAGGAGCGCCTCGATGAAAACGAGAAGCTCAAGGAGCGCCGCAAGGCCCGCAACGAAGAGCGCAAAAAGCGCATTGCCGCCCTCGGTGCCGCCGGCAAGGACGCCTACAAGATGTTCAAGCTCACGCTGGACAACGTCGACAAGCCGGAACTCACCCCGGAAACAGCCAACGAAGAGCAGAGCACCGGGATGCGCATGGCCAAGGATGAGGACGATGACGGAGATGTCGACAAACCCCTCTTCCCGAACGATCTCGAGCCCATCAAGGCCGAATCCCTCCACGTGCTGGAGGACCTGATTTCCCTCCACTACGCTCCCCGCACCGCCGCCGCAGAGCCGCAGCCGAAATAAGCAGGGAAACCGGAAACGTTTCGAAGCCGCGCTCCCCACCGGAGCGCGGCTTTTTTTTGGCACGCGGCGCGCGGCTGCCGTGAAGGGCTGCCCTACGCCCGGCTAAAGAACTCACGCCACCTATTTGTCTTGCTGCACGGGGCCGGGTCTGGCACCTCTTCTGGATGAACCCTTCCAAACATGACCGTCCCGCCTTTATTTCGCGCTTCCTGCATTCAACCCTTGCTGCCCTGCTGCTCGCGGGCATGACCGGCGCCTCCAGTGGAGAAATCCCCGTCAAGGATGGCCAAAAAATCGGCTTTCTCGGTGACTCCATCACCCAGGCGGGAGCCGGGCCGAAGGGCTACGTGACCCTCGTCATTCGCGGACTGGAAGCCGCCGGCGTCAAAGCCGTCGCCATTCCCGCCGGGATCAGCGGCCACAAGTCTGACCAGATGCTGGAGCGGCTCGACCGCGACGTCCTCTCGAAAAAGCCCGACTTCATGACGCTCAGCTGCGGAGTCAACGACGTCTGGCACGGTGCCAAGGGCGTGCCGCTCGACCAGTACAAAACGAACATCACCAAGATCGTCGACACATGCCAGACTGCGGGCGTGAAGGTCATGCTCCTCACCTCCACCATGATCGGAGAGGACCAGCCCAACACGAACAACCAAAAACTGGTGGCGTACAACGATTTCCTGAAATCTCTGGCGAAGGAAAAGAAGTGCCTGCTGGCCGATCTCAACGCCGACATGCAGGCCGCCATCGCCGCCAAAGGGGCCGACAAAAAGGGAAACCTGCTCACCGGCGACGGGGTCCACATGAATCCAGCCGGAAACGAAATGATGGCCGCCGGCGTCCTGAAAGCTTTCGGACTCAGTGACGAGCAGCTCGAAAAAGCCCGCAAGAGCTGGTCCGCGCCCAAGTGATCGCGGTTGCGACCAGCGGGTTCGCTCTGCCGTCTCATAAAAACAGGGCTGGCGAACTGGCGGGCTGGCGCGTTCTGAATGAGCCATGCCCGCGCCTCCCATGAAAAAACACCGCCTCCTGCCAGTCCTCGCCGCCTGTCTGGCCGGAATCACTGCGGGCAGCGGTGTCACCCTGTGGCTCCACCGGCCCGCCGCCAGCGCGGCGAGTCCGGCGTCGCCACGCGCGGGTCCGCGCCCGGCCGGCCTCTCCGCGCATGTCCACGACGGTGCGTCGGGCTCAGGCTCGGATCAGGCGAAAGCAGACGCGAAGGCTGCGGCAGCGTCGCCGAGGGCCTTCCTCGCCTCCCTGGCAGGGCTCTCCCCGCTCAAGGCCCGCAGCCGCATCGATGCAGCCCTGGCAGACATGCCGCTGGAGCTGGTGCGCGAGGTCGCGCAGAAAACCAGTGGCATGGGCATGGGAAACAATCCTGCGGGCTGGGCGCTGATGGGGGCCGCCTGCGACCGGTGGGCCGAACTCGATCCCGAAGACCTGCTGACCGCCTCACGCCAGGCCGCGGGCAGCACCCGCTACCTCATGTATACCGGCACCAGTGCCGCCTTCCGCGAACTCACGAGCCGGGATCCCGCCTCAGCCTGGAAACGCGCCCAGGATCTGGGCCAGTCCACCTGGTACGCACGCCAGGCGGTGCTGAACGCCATTGGCGAGACCGACCCGGAAAAGGCCCTCCAGCTGACTCTCAGCAACAGCGCCTCCCAGCAGGACTCCTACACCGCCCGGTCCTTCATGCAGGGCTGGCTCGCGCGGGACCCCGGTGCCGCCCTTGCCGCCTTCGAGGCCCTGCCCGCCGGGGAGTTCCGCTCCGGGCTGACTCAGGGCCTGGCGCAAACCTACGCCGCCACTGATCCCGAGGCCGCCCTCGCCTGGAGCCGGAGCCTGACGAACCCCGCCGACCGCTCGGCAGCCCTTCAGCAGGTGCTCGGTGAACTCGCATCCAAGGACCCTCAGCAGGCCCTGGCCCTGGCGGACCGCCCCGAATTCGCCACCCAGCGGCGCGAGGTCGTCACCGCCGCTGTCACCTCCTGGGCGAAAAAAGATTTCGACGCCGCCTTTGCCTGGACCGTGGGGCTGAAGAGCCCGGCGGATCAGCAGGAAATCTTCAAAAACCTGGCCAATGACCTAACCGCAGCCCAGAGGGGAAAACTCCTCGAAATCGCCGGGACTCTTCCCGCCGAGGCGGCGAAATCCATTTACCATTCCGCCCTGAACTACGCCAGCATGCAGGGCGGAGACGCCGCACAGAACCTCATTGACAAAATCACCTCCCCTTCGCTGCGGGAGGAACTCCTGAAAGGCATGGTGGACGGGTACGCTGGCTCGATCGAAAAACGTCTGGAGAACTTCGAAAAACTCCAGTCCTCCTCAAAGTCCCCCGGCCAGGTCACCAACCTCGCCCGGCAGATGGCTTCGACCGATCCGGAGCGCGCCTTCAAGTGGGCGCAGGGCCTTGATTCCCCAGACCTCCAGAAAAGCGGTGTGACGGCCGCCCTCTCCAGCTGGGCGCAAAACGACCCCGCCGCCGCCGCCGCAAAGGCGGCCGGTCTGACCGACCCGGCACAGCGCGAGGAGGCCATGCGCACCGTGGCCGCCGGCTGGGCGGGAAGTGATGAGAAAGCCGCCCTCGCTTGGGCGGACGGACTTGCAGGCAAAGAGCGCTCCGCCGCTCTCGGCGCTCTGGTGCAAAATCTCCAGATGGCCAATCCCGCCCAGGCTCAACAGGTCTTCCAGCGCTTCACCGCCACCCTCGATCCCGGAACCGCCCCATCTCCCGAATCAAAGGGCGTTGCCCGCTCCCTTGCCTCCACACTGACGGAGAACAATCCACAGCAGGCCATCACCTGGGCGCAGGGCCTGCCCTCCGGAGGTCTGCGCGACGAGGCCGTGGCCGGCATCGCGTCAAAGTGGGCGGGCTACGATGCGATGGCCACCTCCCAGTGGGTCGGCGGGCTGCCTGCCGGAGATGGGCGGGATCTGGCTGCGGGCCAACTCGTCACCGCCATCGCCCGCGATGATCCGGAAAGCGCCTGGGCCTGGGCCACCAGCATCACGGATCCCACCAAGCGCCGCCAGGCCGCCGCCGCCGCCCTCCAATCATGGAAGGCTCGGGGTGCCACAGACTCCGCCCGCGCCGCCCTCGGCGGGGCCGCATTCACCGAAGACGAGGTCAAAGAGCTTTCCAAGAGTATGGACTGAAACTCCAGCCCTGCCCAGACTCATTCCAATGAGAGTTCAAGATGAGACAAACTGGCGTGTGGATTTTTTCCGATGGCAAGGCTCGAGGATGGAGCATATCCAATGCGATACGTGACTGACGGGCAACGCAGCCAGCGGGAAAAAGACCAGTCAGTTCGCCTCAGCCTGAACGCGAGGTGGAATCAGGTTTCGAAATACGTGTAGCCCGCCATCCCGTTGCGGTAGCCTTCGATCAGGCGGCGCTTTTCCTGGGCGTTGATGTGCCCCTCGGCATGGGCGCGCTCCGCAAAAAGCGTGAACCGCTCCGTCAGTGCGGCCGGGCTGTATTCCATGTAGCTCAGCACGTCCGCCACAGTGTCGCCGCGGTAGTGGACCTCGCACTTGGGCTCCCCGCTTTCCAGCTTCACGGAGACGACGTGCGTGTCGCCAAAGAGATTGTGCAGACCGCCCAGCGACTCCTGGTAGGCCCCGACGAGGAAGACGCCGAGGAGGTAGTCCTCGTTGTCCTTGAGTACGTGCACGGGCAGGATCTTGTCCCGGCTGTTCGTGGTGAAGTGCTCCAGCACCCCGTCGCAGTCGCACGTCAGGTCGGAGATGACGCCCTCGCGCGTCGGCTCTTCATTCAGCCGGTGCAGCGGCATGACCGGGAAAAGCTGGTCGATCGCCCACGAGTCCGGCAGGCTCTGGAAGAGGGAGAAATTCCCGTAGTAGAAGTCAGCCAAGGACGAGCGCACATCCTTCAGCCCCTTGCCCAGCGGGCTGACGCCCTTGGTTTTGGCTGCGATGCGGGTCATGATCTGCCAGAACATTTCCTCGCCCAGGGAACGCTCGCGAAGATTGATCACCCCGTGGGCAAACAGGGTGTGCAGCCCCTCGCGGTAGAACACGGCGTCGTTGTAGCACTCCTGCGGATCCAGCGTCTCCATGTTGCCCAGCACCTCGTGCAGGCTGCGCAGTTGCGCGTGGCTGTTGTCCGGCAGGCTGATGGTGGCCGTCGCCCCGTTGATGTCCAGCTGCGTCACGCCGAGAACGTTGAAGACCAGCACGGAAAAATAGCTCGCCACCGCGCGGCCGGATTCCGTCACCACGTCCGGGTGCGCCACACCGGCCTCGTCGCACACCTGGGCGATCATCTGGATCATGTCCGCACAGTATTCGCCCAGACGGTAGTTCTTGCTGCTGTTCGATGTGCCGCTCCCGTCGTAGTCCACGGCCAGACCGCCGCCCAGGTCGAGATAGCCCATCGGGGCCCCCTCCTTGACGAGGTTCACGTAGACGCGGGTCGCCTCCATCGCACTCTGGCGAATGGTCTGGATCTTCGGGATCTGCGATCCCTGGTGGAAATGCAGGAGCTGCAGCCAGTGCAGCTTGCCCAGTTTTTTCAGGTCCTCGACCAGCTTCACCAGCTGCGGCAGGCTCAGGCCGAACGGCGAGCGGTCCCCCGCCGAGTTCGCCCAGTGACCTCCGGATTTGCCGGAAAGGCGGATGCGCACACCGAGGATCGGGTCCAGGCCCAGCGCGGCTGCAGCCTCCACGATGAGGGGAAGCTCGTCCGGCATTTCCAGAACCAGGACCACTTTCAGGCCCATCTTCTTCGCGCCGAGGGCGAGGTCGATGAACTCCCGGTCCTTGTAGCCATTGCAAATGATGAGCGCCTCCGGATCGTGCATGTAGGCCAGCGCGGCCATCAGTTCGGGCTTGCTTCCGGCTTCAAATCCGTAGTGAAACGCCCGCCCAAAGCTGGCCACCTCGCTGATGACCTGGTGCTGCTGGTTCACCTTCACCGGGTAAACACCACGGTAGCGACCGCGGTACTTCTGCTCCTCGATGGTCTTGCGGAAGCTGAGGTTCAGCTCCTCGATGCGGGAGTGCAGGATGTCGCTAAACCGGAAAAGGATGGGAAAGTGCAGATCCGGGTGGGATTTTTTCAGGTCACGCAGCAGCCCGGCAATGCTGACCTTGACGATGTCCCCCCCCTCCTGGGGTTCCAGGTCGGCAGAGACTTCACCCTCCTCGTTGACGCTGAAAAAAGCATGCCCCCAGCGATCCACGCCATAGAGGTTCCGCGCAGCGTCGAGCGACCATGGCTCGGACGTTGGGGTTGCGGGTTGCGGTTGGTTCAAACCACTTGTTGAGTTTTCCACTTCAGGCGTTGTTCGGGGGCGGGTTGTTGAGGCGTTTTTCTTGCGTTCAGGAGTCGGTTCACAGAACGGAGCGAGTGATGCCACATCCGGGGGGGGAATCAAGACCGCTTTCGTGAAAATATTGCCGCATCTTTCTCATCGCAGCCGCTGAACAGCGCGGCATTGACACACACGGGCCGCCGGGACAGGCTGCGCCATGCTCCGGATTGCCCCACTCCTCATTCTCCTCGCCGCCACCACGCTTGCTGCTGAAGGCCCTTCGGCAAGGCCGAACGTGCTCTTCATCGCCGTCGATGATCTCAACGACTGGGTCGGCTGCCTCAAGGGCCACCCGCAGGCGCAGACGCCGAATCTTGACAAGCTGGCCGCGCGCGGCGTCCTCTTTGCCAACGCTCACTGCCAGGCCCCGCTGTGCAATCCCTCCCGCACCAGCGTGCTCACCGGACGCCGCCCGTCCACCACCGGCGTCTACGGCCTCGCCCCCGGTCTGCGCTCGGTCGACTCGCTGCGCGACGCCGTCACGCTCCCGCAAGCCTTTGCCCGTGGCGGCTGGCGTACCTTTTGCGCGGGCAAAATTTTCCACGACGGGGCGCTTCCACCCCCACTGCGAGCCAAGGAATTTCAAACCTGGGAGGAGAACGGCTCCCAGAAGATGCCGCCCAAAAAATTCGTCGACACCCCGGCCAAAATGGCCGCCATGGACTGGGGCCCCTTCCCCGCTCAAGCGGAGGGCACCGCCGACTGGAAGATTGCCACCGCCACCATCGCCGCCCTGGGCGAAAAGACGGACCAGCCCTTCTTCATCGCCTGCGGATTCCGCCTCCCCCACGTCCCCTGCTTCGCCCCGCCCGAGTGGTTTGATCGCCTCCCTGCGGACTCAGTCACCCTGCCCGCGGTGAAAAAGGACGACCGGGCGGACATCCCGCCCTTCGCTTGGTATCTCCACTGGAAGCTGCCCGAACCCCGCCTTTCCTGGCTTGAAAAAGCCGGCGAGTGGCGCTCCCTCGTCCGCTCCTACCTCGCCACCACCAGCTTCATGGATTCCCAGCTCGGCCGCGTGCTGGACGCGCTCGACGCTTCGGGGAAAAAGGAAAACACGCTCGTCGTGCTGTGGTCGGATCACGGCTGGCACCTCGGGGAAAAGGGAATCACCGGCAAGAACACCCTCTGGGAGCGCTCAACTCACGTCCCCCTCGTCATCGCCGGCCCCAAGGTCAAACCCGGAGGGCGCTGCGCTCAGAGCGTGGAGCTACTCGATCTTTTCCCCACTCTCATGGAACTGACCGGCCTCCCCGCTCCTGCCGGCCTGGAAGGCCACAGCCTCACCCCGCAGCTGAAAGACCCCGCCGCCCCGCGCGAGTGGCCCGCCATCACCACCGCCAATCCCGGCAACCACACCATCCGCACAAAAAACTGGCGCTACATTCACTACGCCGACGGCGCTGAGGAACTCTACGACGAGGCGGCCGACCCCAACGAGTGGACCAACCTCGCCAAAGACCCCGCCCGCACCGAAACCCTGGCCAGCCTGCGCACGCACCTCCCCAAATCCGACGCGCCCCACGCCCCCGGCAGCGCCAGCCGCATCCTCCAGCCCGGCCCGGAAAAAGGCCAGTGGCTCTGGGAGGGCAAGCTGATCGACCCTGCGGAACTCGAAGACTGAAAGCCGCCCAGGCAGTTGGCCTGATCCCTCCTGTCAGTCGCATCTGTCCCATCAGCGCCATTCTTGGCGCCCGGAAACGAAAAAGCCCGCCAGTTTGGGGCTGGCGGGCTCAAGGGTGTTGATGCAGGGGAAACCTGGATTACTCGACGTCCTTCTTCGGAGCGGCCTTCTTGGCCGCGCGTTTTTTCGGAGCCGCAGCTTCCCCATCGGCCGCAGCCTCCGAGGTTTCAGCCTTGGCCTTGGCGGCCTTGGCTGGCGTTTCAGCAGGAGCCGCAGTATCGGAAGCGGATGCTTCATCTTTCACGGGGGCTTCTTCCACAGCGGGTTGATCCACCCACTCGATAAAGGCCATCGGCGCGGAGTCGCTCATACGGGCTCCCAGCTTCGTGATGCGGGTATAACCACCCTGGCGCGTGGCCGAGAGGGGGGCGAGGGTTTCGAACAGCTTGCTGACGGCGTCCTTCTGGCGCAGAAAGGCAAAAGCCTGACGGCGGGCATGCAGGTCGCCCCGCTTGGCCAGAGTGATCATCTTTTCAGCGAGCGGACGTGTCGCCTTGGCTTTGGCGACGGTCGTGCGGATGCGGCCATGCTCGATCAGGCTCAGGACCAGATTCGAGAGGAGCGAGGAACGGTGGCCGAGGCGGCGTCCGAGTTTTTTGACTTTGCGTTGGTGTCTCATGACAGGAGGTGCGGAATTTAGGCAGTTGCGGCGTGACGCAAGCGGTATGTTTTACTCGTCGTCGTCGTCCAGATTCTGGGTGATCAGGCTCATCAGGCCTGGTCCGTCCTCGTCCTCGTAGTCGGACTGGAGGATCGGGCGGCTGTAGCTGGCTTCAAGCAGGCTCGGGTCGAACTTCATTCCAAGCGTCAGTCCGAGTTCCGACAGCTTGTCCTTGATTTCGTTGAGCGACTTCTTGCCGAAGTTGCGGTACTTGAGCATCTCGGCCTCGGACTTCATGGCCAGCTGGCCGACCGAGGTGATGTTGGCGTTGTTCAGGCAGTTCGCAGCGCGGACGCTCAACTCGATCTCGTTCACGCTCATGTTGAGCAGCTTCTTGAGTTCGGCGTTCTCTTCGCTCTGCGCTTCGGGAGCCTGGTCAAATTCGACCTGGCTGTCATCGTAGTTGACGAAGACGTCCAGGTGGTGGCGCAGGATCGAGCTGGCTTGCGTCAGCGCGTCGTGCGGGTTGATCCGTCCGTCCGTCCAGACTTCCAGCTCCAGCTTGTCGAAGTCCGTCTTCTGGCCCACGCGGGTGTTGCTCACCGCGTATTTCACCCGGGTCACCGGGGAGAAAATTGAGTCGATCGGGATCACGCCGATCGGGCTGTCCGTGCGCTTGTTGTCTTCGCCGGAGGCAAACCCGCGGCCCACACGCACTTCGATGTCCATTTCAAACTTGGTCTTGCGGTCCAGCGTGCAGATGTGCTGGTCCGGGTTGATGACCTGGTAGTTTGCATCCTCCTGGATGTCGCCCGCGCTGACGATGCCTTCGCGGTCAACCAGCACGCTCAGACGGCGGGGCTCTTTGCCCTCGTGGTGGCGAAACTTGATCTTCTTCAAGTTGAGGATGATGTCCGTGACGTCCTCAACGATGCCGGGCAGGGTGCAGAACTCATGGGGCGCGCCCTTGATCTTCACGGAGGTGATGGCGGCGCCTTCGAGGCTGCTGAGCAGCACACGGCGGAGGCTGTTGCCAACAGTGTGGCCGTAACCGCCTTCAAACGGTTCGGCTACGAAACGGGAAAACGTTTCGGTGGCGGTGGCTTCTTCTTTCTGAAGCCGGTTGGGCATCTCGAAACGGGCAAGACGTACAGGCATGATATAATGGGAGTGACCGGGTTACCTCTGACGAGCTGACTGCGTGGAAGAGTTCCAGCAGCCCAGAGACCAACGGCAAATTTTGATTGGCTCGCGGGAGAGGGGAATATGGCGGGCACCCCCTTTTTGTAAACAGGAATTTTCTGCGCAAAATTCCGGCTTGTCAGGGCGGCCATCATTTGAGAAGGGGTGAAGATGAAATTCCTCCAACTCTGGTTTCAAACAAAGGCCGGCTGGGGCCACGCCGCACTCTGCCTCGCCATTTTCCTCATCTGCCTGGCACTCTTTGAACTGCGCAACAGAAAACTACAGGGCGCAAGGACTTTGGACAGCCGTTGGGGCTGGTACTCCCCTGCCGACATCACGGCGCTCTTTGACTCGCTCGGGGAAAAGGGCCGCCAGCTCTATGCTTGGACGGAAGTCACCCTTGATTACGTTTTTCCCCTCACCTACGCAGTGCTCTTCGGCACAATCCTGACCCGCCTGGCCGAACCCTGGCCAGCCTGGTATGCCTGGGTCATGTTCGTCCCCATCGCCGCCGCCATTTTTGACCTGCTGGAGAACACCTCCATCTTCGCCCTCGCCAAAGGCTACCAGACCGGGCGCCTCGCGGGCTGGGCGGGCATTCTTCCGGCTTTCACCCTGGCGAAGCTTGCCCTCTTCCTCTCCTCCATCGCCCTCATCGGCATCGTGTCCGTGATGCGCTTCTTCTAAATCAGCGCGCCACCGTCACCGTTTCTCCGTTCTCCAGATTCTCCAGCACCACCTGGGTGGGACGTATGTCCTGCACCCTGTACTTCACCTCCTGCCCGTCACCCACGGTGAACTGGTCGTCAGGCCGCACCTCGTACGTCTGCCCCGTCTCCCCCACCCGCAGCGTCGCGGCCAGATCGTTGGACTGGGCCGGTGTATCCTTGATCATCTGGTACTCCTGCCCCGTGCGGTGGTCGCGCACCAGCACACGGGAGGCGTCTACGAGCGCCCCCTTGCCCATCTTCGTGTAAATAAACTTCCGCGTCGTCTTGATCAGCTCAAACCCTGTGTTCCCGATCGGCTGGCCGGCAGCCACCACCAGCGGCGCCTCCTGCCTGCCGGACAGCACACGGATCACCGCCTGGTCCCCGTCTTCCGTGATGGAATCCAGCAGCAGCGGCAGCTGGCGCTGGTGATAGTCGCGAAACTGGAGGCTGGATTTCAATCCCTGCGCAGAACCATTCGCCACGCCCTCCAGCCTCGTGTTGGACAGGCGCACCGCCCCGCCATTCCCCGACGGCGTTGAGGCCGCCGTGAGCGCCACGCCGGCAACCTCCCCCCCCTCAGGCTCACCGGTTTCATCCCCTTCCATGATCTTCACCTTCGCCACTGGTGCTGCCGGCTCGTTCAGAAGCATGGCCAGCTCTGGATGCTTTGCCTCCTCGGCGAACTGCGCCGCCGTCCGTTGTGATTGATCGATGGCCGACTTGTCAGCCCCCCGCGTCAGCAGCAGCTCCACCACCTCCCGATTTCCGTTCGCTGCGGCAAACATCAGCGACGTTTTCCCCTCCGGGCTGCGGGCGTAGACGCTCGCTCCGTTGTTCAAAAGCAGGTCAACCACCGCCGTATCCCCCTTGATGCAGGCGAGTTGCAGTGCATCATCGATGCTGTCCCCGGACTTCGCCGCCAGCAGGCGCACCACCCCGGCATGCCCCGCGTAGGCCGCCGCCTTCAGCGCCGTCCATTTCTTCGGGCTCACCCGCGACGGATCCGCCCCCGCGTCCAGCAGGGCCTTCACCGTCTTGGCATTTCCATTCCGCGCCGCCGCGATCAGCGGCGTCTCCCCGTCCGGCGACTCAAAATTAACCTTTGCTCCGTGGCCGAGCAGTTCCTTCACCGCATTCGCCTGCCCCATCTGCGCTGCGCGGAAGAGCGCCGTGTTCCCGGACTTGTCCACCAGGTCCACGTTCATCCCCGCATCCAGAAATTCCTTCACACCCAACACATTGCCATCCAGGGCCGCCTTGGAAAAATCACTCGGCGTAAACTGATATCCCCGCTCGCTCAACTGCTGCAGCGACTTCTCCTGCGGCGTTTTCCGGCAGGAGGTCATCGGCAGCAATGCAGTCGTGGCGGCCACTACCACGGGCAGGGAAAATTGAAGTCGGCTGGTCATGTTTTTTAGATCGTTCCAGCACGACAATAAAAGTTAGAAATTTAATGTCAATTAACATTACGGGAGTCTTTAGCAATATTGAGGCCCACTCCACGGCCTCCCGGAACCTCAGCCCCGCCCAAATTTCGCCTCCATCTTTTCCCTCCGATACGTGAAAATCCCCTCCAGCTGCCTCTTCACAAAGAGCGCGTGCGCCACATCCCCCAGCGGTCCGAATGGCAGCGCGTAGTGCACCGTGTCCGTCATGAGGACTCCGCCGCCTTCCAGCGGCTTGAACTCATGCCTGTGGTGCCACAGCGCATACGGCCCGATCCGCTGCTCATCCACGAAGTGCTTCCCCTCCCGCACGTGCGTGATCTCCGTCACCCACGTCCGCCAGATCAGCGGGGCGATCCGGATGCGATACCAGATGATCTGGCCCTCATGCATCGGGTCCAGTTCCTTCGGGATGATTTTGAAGACCATCTCCGGCGGCGTCAGTTCGTCCAGATTCCGCGGAGCCGAGAAAAACTCCCACGCCGCCTCAGGGGAAAGCGGCAGCCTTTGTTCCTGCTTCAGCACATGCACATTCATCAGGCTATTTATACGCGCGTTTCCGCCAGTTGGACGCCGCCGCCTGCTGATGGGCATTGACCACCGCCCCACCCTCCCCCATCCTCCCGGCGCGATGCTTGAACTCCGCTCCATCTCCTATTCCCCCTCGGAAGACGCCACGCCCATCCTCCGCGAAGCCTCCCTCAAGGTCGAGCCCGGCACCTTCCTCGCCATCGTTGGCCCTTCCGGCTGCGGCAAGACCACCCTCATGAAGATCATCGCCGGCATCCACGTCGAGACCGAGGGCGAGGTCCACTGGAACGGCGTCAACCTCTCCGCCGACGACGGCCCCGAACTCGACCCCGCCGACCTCGGCTACGTCCCCCAGTTCTCCATTGCCTACGATCCCCTCACCGTGCTCGAGTCCGTCCACACCGCCGCCCGCCTCCGCGTCTGGACGCCGGACGACGTCCACCTCGACCTCCGCGTCACCGAGGTCCTCCGCCAGACCGGCCTCGACGCCCTGCGCGACACCCCCGTCCGCGTCCTTTCCGGCGGGCAAAAGCGCCGCCTCGGCCTTGCCATGGAGCTGGTTTCAGATCCCTCCCTCCTCCTCTGCGACGAGGTCACCTCCGGCCTCGACCCTCAGGCAGAGACCGAGATCGTCGCCCTCCTCCACTCCCTTTCCCGCCAGCACGGGCGCATCGTCATCCACGTCACCCACAGCCTCGCCCACCTCGATCTCTACGATGCCGTCCTCGCCCTTCACCAGGGCCGCGTCATCTACCACGGCCCGCCAGACTCCCTCGCCTACTACTTTTCCGCCGACCGCCCCGAGGAAGTCTACGAGCGCTTCACCAGCCGCCCCGCCGACGAGTGGCACGCCTCCCTCGAAAAGCGCCGCGACACCCTCTTCACCGCCATCGCCCGCAGCCGGGAGAAAAAAGGCGAATCCCTCCCCGTCCCGCCCGCGCCCGAGGAACGGCCAGTCCGGCTCAATCCCGGCTTCCTCAGCCAGTTCTTCACCCTCATTCACCGCCGCCTGCGCCTCTTCTTTCGGGACCGCACCCAGCTCCTCCTCCACCTTGCCCTCCTCATCGGCTTCCCCCTCCTCGTCGTCATCTTCGCCCCCGACGGCGTCGGCCAGATGCCCAAGCGCCTCGGCTTCTCAGAGATCAAGACCGCCGGCGACTACGACACCCAGACCCGCCTCATCGAGAAACAGGTCAACTCCGGCGGCCTCATCAGCGGCCTCGTCATGTTCCAGGTCGTCCTCCTCGCCCTCATGGGGTCAAACAACTCCGCCCGCGAGATCGCCGGAGAGCGCCTCATCTTTGAAAAAGAAAAACTCGCCGGCCTCAGCCCCGGCGCCTACCTCGCCAGCAAGACCGCCTTCCTCACCGCCCTCGTCGCCGCCCAGAGCCTCTGGATGGGCCTCTTCGTCCACCATTTCTGCAACCTCCCCGGCTCCTTTAGCCTCCAGCTCCTTCTCCTCCTCCTCGTCAATGCCGCCCTCACCTCCGTTTGCCTCGGCATTTCCAGCCTCGTCCGCAGCCCCGAGCAGTCCAGCCTCCTCAGCATCTACCTCGTCGGCTTCCAGCTCCCCCTCAGCGGCGCCGTCTTGAAACTCCCCGCCGCCCTCGCCCCCATCACCCGGCCCCTCATCGCCGCCTACTGGGCCTGGGCCGGACAGCTCGACACCATGCGCACCACAGACTTCTTCATCGGCATCCAGGCCGCCGTCCCTGCCCCCCTCACCCACGACGCCGCCCTCTGCCTCCTCGTCCTCGCCCTCCACCTCGCCGCCGGCCTCACCGCCGCCTGGATCGGCTGCCGCAAATCCCTCTGGGATTAACCCCCCTTTAAAAACGGCCCACCCCAAAGCCTCCCCCAAGCACGGGCCGAAATTAGCAATTAGCAATTAGCAATTGGCAATTGGCAATTGGCAATTGGCAATTTCCGAAACCCCCAACCCCAAAGCCCCCCAGTCCCCCACCGCTCCCCCCGAAAAAAAATCCGCATTCCGCATCCCGCATTCCGAAATCCGAAATCCAAAATCCGCATTCCTCAAGCTCCTCCCCCTCTCCGCCCTCGCCCCACCCCCAGCTCCGCCCCCGCACCAAACCCCGGCCCCGACAGCGTCCCCAGTTCCAGCACCCCCTCCCGCCGCCGGTACACCCCCGGATGCCGCGACTCCTCCAGTGCCGACGCCGCCGGGTAGAACTGCATCCCATTGCTCTCCACCCCCATGATCGTCCCCGCATGAGCCGCCAGCAGCACATGCGGTATCTGCGCCAGCATCGGATTCGTCAGATCCTGCACCATCAGCGTCATCCCGTGCGCCCTCGCCCAGGCCAGACTCACCAGCGCCCCCGTCAGCGTCTTGCACGTCTTCAGCGCCACCCCCGTCCAGCCCAGCTCCCGGCCCAGCCGCACCTGCGTCCAGTCGTGCGCACTCTCATCCAGAAAGAGCGGCTTCCGCGCACACACCGCCCGCACATCGATCCGGTGCTCCCCCAGTTCATACGGGAACGGCTGCTCAATGTACAGCAGCATCTGGTACAGCCGCGGCTCCTCCGCCAGCAGCCGGTCCAGGATCTCCGTCACATACCCCGGGTCCGTCACCGTGCAGTTAAAGTCCGCCGTCAGCCACACACACCCCTCCTCCACCGCCATCCGCCCCACCCGCAGCAGACGCTCCCAGTCCCACCCCGCATCATTCCCCCGCAGCTTGATTTTTAGGCATTTCAGCCCATCCCGGCGGATCCACCCCCGCAGCGTCACCGGGTGCCCGTCCTTCGGCTCCTCCCCCGTCAGGTCCCCCTCCCCCACCGCATCCAGCCCCCCCACCAGGTGCCACACCGGCAGCCGGTTCACCCGCGGCCTCAGGAAATCCTCCGGCCACACCCCCGACAGCTCACCCTCCGTGAATTCCCCCAAGTCCGGCCCCAGCCACCCCCGCCCCAGCAGCTCAAAAACCGGCCGCCCGTGCAGCTGCCCATACGCATCATAAACCGCCAGATCAAAGACCGACTGCACACACAGCGCCGCCAGCTGCGGCAGCCCCGCATGCCCCATCCCCTGCAGCGCCCGCCCGATCTCCATCGGGTGCCCCCACACCCCGTTTCCCGCCAGCTCCCCCGCCACCACCGCGCAGAAATCCTCCAGCGCCCCCTCCCGCGCCTCCCATCCCAGCTCCGTAGATGGCCACACCCACGCCACACTCAGCGGCGTCTCCCCCCAGCCCGTCCCCCGCCGTCCATCCCGACCCTCCACCACCACCCGCGCCCGGGCGCACACCACCCGGCGCACCGTCTGCGCCCCAAACTTCAGCGGCACCCGCATCTCCACCGGCAGGAAAAACCACTCCACCTCCACCACCCGAACATCAGATTTCAGACCCATGCCCCCACCCATCCAAAAAAATCCCCCCCGCGCAAGCCGCCCCTGCCCACTTTTCCAAAAAGCCCCCCCCGCAAAAAAGGCATCCGGCCGTCAGTCCGCCAATTTTTTGTGAAAACAACGCTGCCAATGTGAGCATCCGGGGTGCCCATGTGAGAAGCCGGGATGCCCATGTGTGGCTCCGCGACGACCCCGGAGGCAAAAATGGGCACCCCGCTTATAAACATGGGCACCCCGTAATCAAAAATGGGCACCCTGCCCGTAAACATGGGCACCCCGCTCATAAACATGGGCACCCCGGAATCAAAAATGACCACCCTGCCCGTAAAGATGGGCACCCCGGCGCTACAAATGAGCATCCTGCTTTCATAAATGGGCATCGCGGCATCAGACACCGGCAACCTGTTTCCAGACCCCGGCAACCCACAGGCCCAAAGGGCCACCCTGGGAAAACCAACGGGCACCCTCAGCGCGGAAAGGTTGGGCAGCCTGCCCACCACCCCGCCCCCTCAAAAAACCCGCCCGCCACCCGGATATACCGCCACATCGGGGGCTAACATCCAACTGTTAGCCAATAAAATCACCCGAGAGCGTTCCGGCATTCGCCATCGACCACGATGATACGGCCATTAGTTTTTTCGATTTCGCAATGGTTGCTACCGTATGATAAAGTCTCGAATGACAACCACCAAAGACATACCGTTGAGCAACACCAAGTTTAAGCAATTTTTGAAACTGAGTTTCATTCTAGCAGGATTGCATGCTGCGGCGATGACCTTCGCTTTTCTAATCTTCGGGCTTGGCCTTGAAGGCCCTCAGAACGCAGGACAGATTATTTTGCCCATTCTCGCGCAACCAATGATCAGCCTGATCCCCACCGATACCCCTGCCATCATCCAGAACCTTCTGGTATTTGTCAGCAGTTTGATTTGGGGAGGTGCGATTGCCGGTGTGTTCTGCCTCTACCGCGGTCGTGAGGTCAAACCAAGTGCCATGCCCCCAAAACACAATGCCTAACAACTTAGGTTAGCTTTGGGCAGGGCCCCGAAGCTAATCCTGGTTGAACGATTCGCGGCGGAGGCCGGAGAGAGTTAAGCCTCAGTTGGCGCGAGCGGGCGGGGCGGGACAGCGGTCTGGACGGGAGCGGTCGACCCGGATTTCGGGACGGGAGGGGCGTGCGGAAGGCCTTTTCGCAGAGGGACACGCGGCGCAGGACACGTTTTGATACCAGTCCCAAGCTCCTCGTGCCTCGGACCAACCCCGGGCTGGAGGCCGCAACGCCTGTGGCGTTGCTCGGATGCAAAAATGGGCGCCCCCGCATCCTGTTTTCCAGACACCGGCAACTCACAGGCCCAGAGGGGCGCCTTGGGACAACAATCGGGCATCTTGAGGGCAAACCCCGCCCCCGGCCTCACGGACAAATCCGCCCGACCACGGAATGGCAGGACCGCACTCCTGACACCTCGCCCCGAGTCCCCTCCCCCCGCGCCACACCCCGGCCGGAAAACCTCAGAGCGACTTGATCCAGCTGATGTACTCCCCGGGCCCGCCGCTGAATTCCACCCGCATGTCCAGAATTTTTCCGTTTCCATTCACCACCACCATCATGGGATACCCCTTGAAACCTGGCAGCTGCTTCAGCTCCTCATGCGCCCGGGTCGTCGTTTCGCCTCCGTTGGGGTAGTCAAATTGCCTCGTCAGCAAAAATCGTGGGTGAACTTTGGTTCCGAAAGGTTGCCTAATCTGTGATAAAGAACGGTTTTAAGCACATCGAAGGACCTGTGGCCATAGCACCCCGAAAGCGACGCGCGGGCCTTGCGGTTGAGCCCCTCGGTCACGGCGTTGGAGAACTGCCGGCCCGCCCTGGAATAAGGTGGCAACGGTGGTGTGTGTTCCCATCAAAAAGTGGCGTAGGACAGGCGCAGGACGGCCACAGCTTCGTGCCAGGGAGCCTCGTGGAATAAACACGCACGAAGCCACCGGATGTGCTTCACAGAGCGCTGGGTCAGCCGCTGAAAGCCTCGCAGCAGCACCGGCATTGTTTCACCTTTTTCGGCCAGCCGCGCCGTCTCCAACGCCAGTCTCTTCGCCTTGCGTTTGATTTCGCTCGTGTTCGTCACGCCCTCGTCCTTCTCCAGCTCGTATTCCTGCAGCACCATCAAATTGTGCGCCAGACAGATGAACACCGCCTGCATGGTCTTCCCCGCCGGCGTGCCCGCCCAAGCCTTTTTCTCGTCGAGCTTGTTTTTCAGTTCATCGTAAACCTTCTCCAGGTCCCAGCGCATTTTGCAGAGCCTGGCAATCAAACCGGGAGGAATCGTCATTTCATTGGTCAGGTAGTCGAAGACCTCCCCGCTCAGCGGGCAGCGATACTGCACATGCCGCACCATGACTCCGCCCACGCCGGCCTGTTCATTGAAGAGTACTCCGGCATTGACCGGATCGGAAGGGTCCCACTTGAGGGTCCCTCCCTTGAGCATCGACGTGTTGCTTTTCGCCCGGGTCAGGAAATAGACGCCACCCTGTTTGAGCTTGTACCAGAATGTGTAGTCGACGCATGCCATGTCGTAAACATAAAGCACCTTGCGGCCTTCCGGAGCCTTCTGCCGGAAGGCGGCCAGGGTGAGGCGTTTGAGCGCGCGAATTTCATGCTCCCGGCGGCGCGTGATTTGATCGGCGATGGACACATGGGTCAGCCCGTGGGTGCGCATGTTCAGGGCATAAACATGACTTGTGGCGAACTTTGCCATCCCCGTGGAGCTGCTTTCGCTGCGCTGCTGCGCATCATGCACAGCGGCGGCGTGTGATTGGCCGTCAGCCGCATGGATGTCAAACCCGGCCAGGCTGGGGAAGGCTTTGAAGGGGTCGGGCAGAGTCTCCTTCATGGTTTGGACAAGCTGCCCATTGGCCTCAGAGCAGAGAGCCAGACGGCGGGTGCTTCTCAGAGTGGAGAAAAAATGACTCACCCCGGGCAGCGTCATGCTGGTGCGCAGAG
Organism: bacterium; assembly: GCA_031411255.1. Taxonomy (GTDB): domain Bacteria; phylum Verrucomicrobiota; class Verrucomicrobiia; order Verrucomicrobiales; family V1-33; genus JANOAS01. The sequence goes on along the minus strand of JANOAS010000427.1, from coordinate 40,180 downwards.
TCTGGAGAAAATCCCGGCCGCTTTTGACTTCGTGCAGCACGCGCGAGATGCCGATGTGGAGCCAGTGTTGGTCGGAAAGCTCCGGGCAGGCGCGGCGCTGGGTGAGTTTGGAGAAGAAGCTCGTTAGGGGATCGAAAAAGCGGGTGTAAGTGACGGACTGGGATTTTTCTATAATTGTCATAACAAAAGAAAAAATCCGCGACCTGATTTCGTCAAACCATTTTTCAGCGTAATATTCTGAGTCTGTGGAATACACCGCGCTTGGATGGAGGCCGGAGAAGGAGGGCGCTGCGAACAAGGGCTCCCAAGGCCGCCTTGAGGCCGGAACCACGCAGCGCGACTTCACGCCCTTTTGAGGACTGGTGCTCTCTACTGCCTCATTGGGAGCAGCAAACACCGTTGTCACCGCTGTTTTGCGGCTCAATAAACAACACCGTTGGCAACTCTCTCCACGGTCAACCCTCACCACTCTACGCCTTTAGGCACCGCGCGCAACCAGTGGCGCAGGGACACGGGCAACTCCAGCGCTAATCCCCCGTAATGGTAACCCGGTAAAACGTCCGTTGTGTGGCCGCAGGACCGGTCACCGACACCGGGCCACCCGCTGCTGGACTGCCGTTGTTGCCCGGAACGTTCCAGCGACTCCAAGCCTGTAAATTTGCGCTTTCCTCGACCAACCAAGTGTGGTTCTCCGGCACGGTGAAATTCAGCGTTACGCTGCCAGCCTGACTCTGCGCGGCCACGACCGGGAAACTTGATCCGCTCTTCGGATCGGTTCTAGACGCATATTCAGCAGCATTGCTTTGCCCGTCCGCATCCGCATCATTGGCTGGATCTCCCGCTGGGGAATTCGCACTGCCAAATTGCGCCAAGCGCCACTGGGCGTAGGTTTCCCGTTGCGGTAATTTGGTGCCAATCCATTCCGTCAGCAGGGCAATCCCGCTGGGATCGGTCTCCGTGGTCGCGATCGGTGGCATGCGGGTGAAGCCATTTGTAGCCGCCACCCGATTCAGCACAATCGAGTGCAACAAGTCTCCTGGCACGATCAATTTATTGGCTGTATCCCCGCCATTGTTGGTCGCATTGCCCAACAGCAACCCGGTCTGATCCAACGTCTGGAGGATGCGCCAGTCGGCTCCCGAGGAACCTTGCGGGCCGCCGGGACGGTGGCAGTAGGCGCAATTCACTTCCAAATAACTTCGCACCCGGGATTCCACGGAAGTGCTGGTATCGGCTGCGGCATGAACCTTGGGCAGGAGGTTGGCGCTCGGCAGGACGTTGGTGAAAAAGTCCCCGCTCGCCAATAAATCCAACTGATTGCCAGGCCGCCCCACTAACTGATCCGTGAAATTTAACTGCCGAGTATTAAACGACAGAGCGTAACCCGCCGCTGCGTTATGACAACTGGCGCACTCGGCCCGACTCGGAAAGCGCCAGCGTTGGTTTCGCGTGGTGCCATTTTCGGTGATGGCCAAGACGGCTTCCGCGCCTTCATCCGGCACCAGCGTGGCTTCGGTTTGTTGATCATTCCAGCGATAGGTGACGCCATAGGCTCCCGTGCTGGTTTTTACGAACAGCCGAGTCTCCAGACGCTTGGCGGTCGCTGAGTTGCCCCGCGTCGTTTCCAAATCAAAGTGCTTCACCCAAAGCATCCCCGTGGGCAAGGTCATCCGCCGTCCTGGCTCCAGGTAAGTTTACTGGTGCCATTAGGAATGGCGAACCACCGCCGCTTTTTGGCGTAGTCACTCCAAAAGGGAACATTGACATTGTATTCCAACATCCCGGGCGTCGGGGTCAGATCGCTGAGATCATTGAAAAGTCCCGTCGCGCTCAGCGTGAGGGGGAAACTCCCACCGGGGGTTGATGTGACTAAGCGCAGTATCCGATTTCCATCAAGATCTGCCACCAGCACGTCCTGATTTGAGGGATCCGAACCAAACGCCACTATCCCCACCTCTCCCGCAATCCGCGTCACCGTTGGTGCGGCGGCCCCATTCCGTTGCAGCGTCCAAAGATTCCCCGAAGTATAATCCGCAAAGAGATACAGCCCCGTGAGTGCAGAGATTCGCGTTCCCCGATAAACCAATCCTCCCGTGATGGAGTTCCCCTGCGTGACTCCGGAACCATGGCCATACTCAAAGACTGGAGCGATGGAGGTGAACCCCACCGGTGCCGTTTTCGGTCCGGCAATCGAACCCTCACGATAGGCCCAACCGTAGTTTCCTCCCCGCGTTATCACATCCACTTCTTCCAGCGTGTTGGAACCCACATCGCCCACCCACAGCTCGCCCGTGGCGGAATCAAAGCTCATGCGCCAGGGATTGCGCAGCCCCACGGCCCAAAATTCCGTGCGCACATTGGCCGCCACCACCGCAGCCCCATTAAAGGTCGTGGCTCCCACAAACGGATTGTCCGGTGGCACGGCATAGCGGGCCACGCCCGCATCACGCAAAACCGCCGCATGGAGGTTCGGATTAAGGCTGCCTGGCTTCTTATCCACATCAAGGCGGAGAATGCCGGAGAAGAAATCCTTCGCAATGTTTTGGCTGTTGTTCAGCGAATCGTTTTGGTTTCCCTCGTCGCCCAGGGAAACATAAAGATACCCGTCGGGGCCGAAATGCAGGTCCCCGCCATTATGATTTCCGGCATCATCCGCCTGCTCCAGCAATACCAACTCGGAGGTGGTGTCCGCCAGGTTAGGATTGCCCGCTTGGGCCGTGAAACGGGAAAGTCGCTCGTAGGTAATCCCGCCCCGGGTCACGCTGTAAAAGACAAACAGGAAGCGATTCGAGGCGAAGTTCGGATGAAATTCCACCCCCAGCAATCCTTGCTCGCTATTGGTGCTCAACGTTTCCGATCGCGTCGCCAGCAAGGTTGGCAAATCCAGAAAGGTCGAAGCCGTGGGCGTGGCCGCCGTCACGTTGGGAATCACGCGCAGCAATCCTCCCTTCTCACAAACAAAGAGCCGCAAGGCATCCGCCGGTGGGCTCTCCAGACAGGTCGGACTGTTGAAACTCAGCGTGCCAAACGCCGGGGTCAGCGCATAGGTCGTGAGCGGTGGACTAGCCGGCACATTAAGCCCGGTCACCGGGATTTTGAGGGCGGCCGGGATGGTGATGTTTACCGCCACCGGACTCGCAGTGCCGCCCGGTCCAGATACTTGATAGGAAAAGACATCGTTTCCCGTGGCCGACGCTTGGGCGACATAAACCACCGTGCCATCACTCTGCGGGACGGCCGAACCTTTGCCGGGAGCCTGCGTGATCACTACCGAGCCAACCGTAATCAGCCCAGTATCATTTTGCAGCACCCGGATGCGATTCTTCTGTCCCGCATGCACCCCGGCAGAATCCGCCACCGCCACGGGTGGTCCCGGTGGACCGTTCGACCATTGTTCCAGCCGCAACGCCTGGAAACCATAGCCATAAGGAGCCACCGTCGGCGTCTCCGTATTGCCGCCAGGATAGTTCCCGGAATAGCGGGTCGTGATGATGCTAAACGCGCCATCGGCTCCCGGATTAATCTGATCCCACCCCACCACGTCCCCTCCAAGATTATTCCCCGAATTCCAAGCCGCTTGATTGACCGTGAGCGATGCCGGCTGCTGCGCATTGGTCAAAACGTTCGTCGTATGCGCGGCCCCATGGGCGGTGGTGCCACTAATTTCCGCCTCGGTCCAGCGATTGGTATACGTGTTATTCCCCCGCATCGAAGTCCCGCGGAAGGTGTAACGTTTGTTGGGATCAAGCCCGGAAAAGACATACGTCACCGTGTCCGTCGCCTCAATCTGAATCCCTTCGTTCGTCCCGCTGTTCCAATGAATGAAGGGCGAAAAAATCGTCGCAGCCGGAGTCCCCGCATTGGGTGCCGCCATGGTCGTGGAACCAACCGCGCCTGCATTCGTGATCGCCAAGCTCGCGCTCAAACTGCTCCCCGTAGTAATGTTCAACAGCGCCCCTGTCGGATTCGCGAACACCCCCCAGCGAGTCGCATTGGCATGCGTGGACGCCCCGGCAATGTGGTCATTGTAAGCACTCCATTCCACCACCGACCCCACGCCTCCGCCTTGGCCCAACAACACCGCCGGGCAGAGCAACCAAAACAGACTTCCAAGAAAAATGAATTGAAGGGGACGCATGACCGCATGCTGCCGGAGAATTGCAGAATTGAAAACCAAAAATGGCGGAAGCTTTTCCTTTCGGTCATGCTCGTGTGGGAAAGGACTGAAGCGCCCCAAGCCGGGTAGGGCGGTGCGTCCCGCCCGCCGGGTTTCGCGTCTCGCGGAACCCATGGGCCGTCTCGGCCCGCCGCAGGAGCGTCTCGCTCCTGGTGCTCCCTCGGGGCGAACAATGGGAGCGAGACGCTCCCCTGGGGGGCGTTGGTTGAGACCAATTCAGTGGCTCCGGTTCCAGCTTCACCGTCTGCTACCTCAGCAGCAAAACCGGCTTCACTTCCCCATCCTGGCAGGGTTACCCCTCCGTAGAAATCAACGATACCACCTACCCCGCCGGAGCCTGGCTCCAGGGACACGGAGTCCCCTTTGCCACCGCACTGGAGGCGGACCCGGACGGCGACGGGCTCAACCTGCGGCTGGCCTGGGCGCTGGATCAGGCCCCTGGAGCGGGCCTGCGGAGCCGCCTGCCGATCCCGATTGTCGAGACAGACCAGATGTCCATCCAGTTTCTGGCTGCCAGACCTGGCCTGATCTACCGCGTGGAGACCACCACCGGCGTCACCCAGCCCGCCCCCGGCCCGGACGGCAAAGTCACCGCCAGCGTGGCCCGCGACGGGCCAAAGCGCTTCATGCGCCTCGTGGTCCAGTAGCGACGCGGGAGGCCTGCCCCCCAAGCCTCCATCTCAGCATTGCTTCTTCCTGCCTTGGAATTCGCTTCGATTCGCCTCCCTTCGCGCTTGGCTCACAGCCCCTCGCCGCGCCCCTCGCGTGCCCCTCACCGAGCCGCCAGCGACCGGCGGGCTACCGGGTGCGCACCTTCAGCCGCATCTGCACGCGAACGCCCTCGACGGAGTCCATGGCAAAGGGGGCGCGCCACACGTCCTGGGTGAGCCCGCGGGTGACGAGTACGCCAGGCTGCCAGAGGCCGAGGTCGGTCGCGAACTCCGCCACCACGTCCACATCCTGCACGGTGGCGGCGCGGGGCACGCTCAGGCCGAGGTATTCGTGCGCTCCCGCCGCCAGCGTCGTCACCGGCACGCGCACGACATCCGGTACTAGCCCGGCGCTCGGCGTGGCGTCACTGGTGCCCAGCGCGTATTCCACCAGCGCGGTCAGGCCGTCTGCATCCGCGTCCTCATCTGGGATTCCGGAGAAAACCACGCCGTCCGTGCCATTCGGGGTCGCCGTGCCGGCGCGCCAGCTTTGCGGCAGATTCAGGTCCGGATTTCCGCCCGGATTCATGTTCACCAGGCTCTTTCCGGTGCCGTCGGCCTCCAGCGGCCAGGCTCCCTTGTTGTTGTAGGTGAACCTCTGGATGTCCAGCCCATTCGCCCCCACCAGGGCGATCTCCTCGCCCGCGTTGTCCAGTTTTCCACCGTAAATGACCGTGGCCGAGGGCACCAGCGCCCCGTTCCGCGCCAGCACGATCCGCTGTCCCGCGCCCAGGAGCGTGCCGTTCGGGAAGGTCCACGTGATGCCCGCAGAGAACGTCACGCCGCTCAGGTCGATCGTCCCGGTGGTGAAATTCAGCAGCTCGATGAACTCCGCATCCCCCGTTTCCAGCGTGGTCGGGTTGTAGTAGATCTCGCTCACCGTCAGGTTCGCCGCGCTCGCCGCATTCCCTGCCAGGAAATACGCCTCCGTCAGCGCGCTCCACTCCGTTCCATTCAGCGCCCGCGCCTTGAGCCAGCCGGACTGGTTCAGCGTCACCGTGCCCGTGGTTTGCGCGCCGCGCACCGCGCCCGTCCCCGCCTCGCGCGGGTCCGTGCCATCCGTAGTGAAATAAACCAGCCCGGCCGGTGCCGTCACCGCCACCGTGGCGCCGGGCGAGACATAGCCGCCAAACTGGCCAAAGGCCGGCGGGTCCGTCAGCGGGTAGAGCCGCGGGCTCTGAGCGCGCAGCTTGTTGATGGTGGCGTACGTATTGGCCAGATTGTGCAGGGACGGCAGCCAGGTGTCCTTCACCAGATTGACATTCGGCAGCCAGTCCGCCTCCCGGGTGTAGACCGGCTTCAGCGGCACGCCGGGCCGGCTCTCCGTGTTTCCATACGGCGTCTCGTCCGCCGTGTCGCCCCAGCGGGCGCTCTCCGCCACGATTCCCTTGTCGATCTTGCTGGCGATCCCCTGCCACCTCGCCTGGCACTGCGCCAGGTCCAGCGGTCCGCCGTTGTGCAGCTGCTTGTGCGCCCGGTCGGCGAAAAGCAGGCGCCACTCCGCATTTGTTTTCAGCCGCTGGTAGAGCACGCCCGCCGTCCGCGCCGTGGTGGTATTCGGGGCATTCGTGCTCAGCCGGTCCCAGGCGTGGTTGTCAAAAGCGATCTCCTGGTCCCACGTCAGCCAGCGGTACTTGTCCGTGGCGCCCTTCCGCCGGTAGGCCGTGCCGTTGTGGTGCGGCCAGTCCTCCGCCTCGCCGAAAATGTGCAGCAGGTAGTAGTCCGCAAACGCCGCCGGGTCCAGCCACTGCTGGACCGCCGCGTAGGCACTCGCGGACAAATCCGTGCCTGCAGCCGGCAGCAGGTTGAACATCGACTTCCATGTGCTGGTCGCCGAGGCGTCCGGGTCCACAAAATCAGAAACCACCTCCCAGTCAGTCGGCAGCCCGCCCTCGTGCGAGGCCACGAAATCCTCGTCGATGTGCTCATCCATCGAGTACATGCCCCAGTAGAGTCCATTGATGAAGACCTGCACAAACCGGTTGCCCGAGGCGGTCACGCCCATGTCGCCATGGCTGCCGCGCATCATCACATCCCGCATGTAGATGGAGTCATCCGGCCGGTAGCGCGCTGCATCCCAGCTCACCAGGCCCCAGCCGTCGGTGAAGCAGCCGCGCAGCACCAGCTTGTTGAACTCCCGCACATGGTGCTGGGGAAAAAAGTTGTAGTTCGTCCGCAGCTTCGACGCCCCCAGCTCGCTCCGCCAGGTCAGGCGCAGGCTGTGCTTCTGCATCCGCCACGGGCGGCGGCTGGAGTTTCCGTGGATCTCCAGCGCCAGATCATCATGCCAGTTCGGCTCCACACCGCTGGGGTCGATGAATTCCGCCGAGGACACCTTTTCCCACAGCTTGTTCACCACCCCGGCTGCATCCCGCAGGCCCGGATTCTGGTAGATCCCGTTCGGTCCGAGGAAATCCCCCGGCGGCAGCACCAGGGAGAGCGTGGGCAGCGAGGCTAGGGCGTCCGTGATGCCGTAGCCCGGCAGAGTGTTCGCCGTCACCGCCGGGTCCATCTCGTAGTTCCCCGGCACCGTGCCATTGCCGGCGCCGTCATTCGTGTTCACTTCGGAGTCAATCCCCCACGTCGCCGGCCAGCCCGCCGGGTTTGGCGGCTGGGCGGCCACCTGGGCCGGAAAAATATAGCTCTGCGTCTCCGGCAGCCCCGTGTACCAGCCCGGCACGAACCCCGCCGCGCGCAGCACCGTGGTCGTCGAAATCGTCAGCGGCCCCGTGTAGACCGTGCCCGTCGTCGCGGTCGGCACGCTGCCGTCCGTCGTGTAGCGGATCTGCGCCTCGAGAGTCGTGCAGGTGATGCCCACCGTCTGCGGCGTCGTGTAGTGCCCGCGGTCCACGCTGAACTGCACCCCGCCTACCACGCTGTCGTACTGCGTGGTGGCGTTCGCCGCGCCCGGCGTCACTGCCGCGTAGTAGCGCGGGGCCGGTGGCAGGGTGCCCGTGGCATCCAGCGCCGGGGAAATCAGAAACGCCGCGTCCGCCGCGCTGCTGTTCATCGCCTGCACGGCCAGTACATTCGCCCCCGCCTGAATCAGCGCCCCGGGCGGAATGTTGATCGTCTCGAACGTCTTCGCCGCCGTGCCATTGTGCGTGCCCGTCGCCGCCGAGTTCCAGGCGGGCGTCGTCGGCGCATTCCTCCGCGCCACCTCGGTGCCGTTCAGGTAGGCGACAAAACCGTCGTCATACATCACCCGCAGCCTCAGATTTTCCAGCCCCGCCGGGTCTGCTGTGAAGGGATACCGTGCGTAGAGCGAAGGGTTCACGTTCAGCATCGGCGTCTGCGTGTTGGTCCCCAGCAGCGGCGCGTAGCCAAACGGCACCGAACCCGCCGGCAGCACCTGCAGCGCATTGAGGAACACCGCAGGCGAGGCGGCCGGTGCCGAGACAAACCGCCCGCCAATGGTCATCTTGCCCGTCGCGTCCGTCGTCGCTGTGAAATCAAACCGGTACTGCGTGTCCGTCGTTGGCAGCGTCCCCCCGGCAAAGGTGTAGCCCGCCTTCACCACCGTCCCGTTCGCAGACCAATCGCTCACCCGGTTGTTCGGACTGCCCGAGTCATACGACCACACGCTGAAGGCATACGGCGTGTTCGCCGCCAGCCCGGCCACGATCACGTCCAGCCCCGTCCCCGTCGCCGTCCCCTTGGAAAAAATGAAATCCTTCAGCAGCAGTGACTGCGTGAACGACCCAGAATTTGCCGGCGTCGTCCGCACCCGGTCGTCATACGTCGTCCCGCCCACCTGCCGCACCGTCACCGTGTAGGCGCCGATGGTTTGCACCGTGTCCGTTGACAATGGGGCCGGCGAGGTCGCCCCCGACGCCTTGAACGCCGTGAACCCCGCCATCGTGTCCGCCGCGGCCGCCGTGCGGATGTTGAAGTCCACCGACAGCAGCGGCGCCTGCGCCGGCGGTGTCGACTCATACCCCAGCGGCCCCGCCCCGCTGTTCCAGGCAGCGTCATTGTAGCCAGTCCCGGTCCAGGTGTCGCCCGCCGCCCCGCTCGTGGGCACCTGCCACTTCGCCGCCGTCCCTGGCGCTATGTAGACCGGAGCGATCGCCCGCGCCGCCACCGAGTAGGACACGTTTTTAAACTGCTTCGGGAACGACGGCGCAAACTCCGTCGCCACCACTCCTGCCCCCGTCGTCAGGGCCAGGTATTCCCCGTCCGGGTCCAGCTGGAAATTCAGATGCAACGGCTGTCCCGCCACCGCCCGGTTTTTTCCCGAGGCGAAAACGACAAGGTAGCCATTCGCCGGGACCGTCGTCGTCGTTGGGAAAACCCATTTCTCCGGCAGCAGCGGGTCGTCCGTCAGCCGCCAGCCCGAGATGTCCGCCGCCGTCGCCGCGTCATTTTTCAGCTCGATCCACCCCGGCGTGGCCCCGTCCGCATCAGTCAGCCCTCCCTGGTTGTTGGCCAGAAATTCATTGATCGTCACACCCGCCCAACCCGGCACGCCGGTGGCAAGGCACAACAATCCAATGGCGAGAAGGCAAAGGCGGGGGAATTTCATGTGGGGAAGAGCGGGGTGGGCCAATGTTCTACCATTTCTGGCGCAAGGGGCAAGCTTTTCACCCCGGTCCCCCGTTTTTCGTGAAATCCGAAGTGCCCCGGTTTTCCCGGCGCCTTTCCGGTTGAGAACCCGCTCCGACCCTTCTATTCGTGACGACCCATGAAACTCATCCGCCACGGCCTGCCAGGCCAGGAAAAACCCGGCCTCCTGCTCCCCGATGGGAGCCGCATCGACACCAGCGAAGTCACCCGCGACTACGACGAATCCTTTTTCGCCTCCGGCGGCCTCACCCGGCTGGCTGCGTGGAGTACCACCGCCCCCGCCGCACCGCTGGTGCCCGAGGATGCCCGCTGGGCGGCCCCCGTCGCCCGCCCGTCGAAGATCGTCTGCGCCGGGCTCAACTACCGTGACCACGCCATCGAGGCCGGCATGGCCATCCCCTCGGAGCCCATCCTTTTCATGAAGGCGAGCACTTCCTTCTGCGGGCCCAACGACGACGTCCTCATCCCTCCCGGCTCGGAGAAAACTGACTGGGAGGTCGAGCTGGCCTTCGTCATCGGGAAAAAAGCCACCCGCATCTCCGAGGCCGACGCGACGGCCCACATCGCCGGGTACACCATCCTCAATGACCTGAGCGAACGCGCCTACCAGCTCGAACGCAGCGGCCAGTGGACCAAGGGCAAGGGCTGCGACACCTTCGCCCCCTGCGGCCCGTTCCTCGCCACACCGGAGGAAATCGGAGATCCGCACACGCTCGGACTTTCCCTCAAGGTGAACGGCCAGACGATCCAGAACAGCACAACGGCCCAGCTCATCTTTCAAATTCCGTTTCTCCTCAGCTACATCAGCCACTTCATGACCCTGCTGCCCGGGGACGTCATCTCCACCGGCACCCCGCCCGGCGTCGGCATGGGGTTAAAACCACCCAGGTTTCTTCGCCCCGGCGACGTTATGGAGCTGGCCATCGACGGCCTGGGCACCCAGCGCCAGACAGCCGTGGCCACCCCGGCCTGAGTCACTCCGCATTTCACCCCATGCCTGACAGCCCCGAAAAACCCGTCCGCCTCAGCACCTCCGCCGCCGGAGCGCGCCTGAAGCCGGACGACCTCGACTTCGAGGTGCGCCGCCTCCAGCGCCGCGTGGACCGGCTCGTCCTCGCCAGCCAGGCCATGTGGGAACTCCTGCGCGAGCACACCGAGCTGGGCGACGAGGACCTCACCGCCCGCATCCACGAGATACACCTGCGCGACGGCGTCAGCAGCGAGGGCCAGTCCCGGAAGACGGTCATCTGCCCCGAGTGCCGCCGCCCCTCCGCCAGCAAGCTCGCCACCTGCCTCTACTGCGGGGCGGATTTTCCCGACGCCGCCCTTTTCGACACCATCTAGACCTCCCCCACGACCATGAGCGACTCCCCGCCCGCCGTCAGCATCAGCCACCTCGTCAAGGAATTCCGCCTCGGTGTTTTCCGCCGCCAGGTCGTCCGCGCGGTCAATGACGTCTCCATCCAGATCGCCCCCGGCGAGGTCTACGGCCTCATCGGGCCCAACGGCTCGGGAAAGTCCACCACCATGAAGTGCCTCCTCGGCCTGCTCAACCCGACCAGCGGCACCGCCGCCATCTTTGGCCGGGACAGCTCAAAGGTGGACAGCCGCAATGACGTGGGTTTCCTCCCGGAAAATCCCTACTTTTACAAGTATCTCACCGGCACGGAAACGCTCGCCTTTTACGGCAAACTCTGCGGACTCGGCGGCGCCGCCCTGCGCGACCGCATCCGCGAACTGCTCGCCATGGTCGATCTCGAGCACGCCAGCGACCGGCGCCTCGGCGGCTACTCAAAAGGGATGCTCCAGCGCATCGGCCTCGCCCAGGCCATCATCCACCGGCCCCGCCTCGTCGTGCTGGATGAACCCGCCGCCGGCGTCGACCCCGCCGGCTCGCGCAAGATCCGCGATCTCATCCTCCAGCTCAAGCAGGACGGCATCTCCGTCATCCTGTCTTCCCACCTCCTGGAGCAGGTGCAGGAGGTCTGCGACCGCGTCGGCATCATCTTCCGCGGGGACCTCGTCGTGGAGGGGAAACTCGAAGACATCCTCTCCATCGAGGACGAAACCGAGGTCCGCCTCCGGAACGCCAGCCCCGAACTCGTCGCCAAAATCCAAGCCCTCGTCGCGGCAGAAGGCGGCGCCACCTACCTCGGCTCCGGCAAGCCCCGCACCACCCTAGAGCGCCTCTTCCTCGACGCCACCGACAGCAGCGAACGCGGCGAACGCACAGTCAATCGCTAAGTCTGGACAACCGACAACCGCCCCTTCCCGCACCATGACAACCACCGCCGCCTCCCCGCCCCGCGCTTGGCACGCCTTTTCCTTCCGCCGGCTCGCCGCCCTCACCGGGAACACCCTCACCCAGCTCATCCGGACAAAAATTCTCTACTTCCTCATCGTTTTCTTCCTCATCGTCACAGCGGCTGGATTTTTCTTTCCCACTTACGGCGAGCAGGATCTGAAGCTGTTCAAGGACGTCTTTCTGGCGGGCATGTCCTGGTTCACCCTCATCTTTGCCATCACCGCCACCGCCATGCTCATCCCGAAGGACGTGGAGGACCGCACCCTCTACACCATCCTGTGCAAGCCTGTGCCCCGACTGGAGTACCTCCTCGGCCGCCTGCTCGGCGTGCTCTGCCTCATCGGCATCAGCCTCGCCCTTATGGACGGCGTCTGCACCGCCATCCTCCAGCTCAAGGCCCACCTCAACCAGGAGACCCAGCTCGCCGCCCTCCGCACCGTCTTCGGGGCGAAGATTCCCATCGACGAAATCACCCGCATCGAACAGCTCTACGCCCGTCAGGGCCCCACGTGGGATCTCCAGACCGCCGTCCTCGGCATTTTCTGCCAGTCCTCAGTCATGGCCGCCATTTCCCTGCTCCTCTCCACCTTCGCCTCCTCAAGCCTCTTCACCATCCTCAGCAGCTTCGCCGTGTTCGTCATCGGCCACGGCCAGAGCCTCCTGCGCGAGCATTTCTTCAGCACCCAGACCCTCGGCCCCACCAGCGGCATCCTCTCCCTCCTGCTCTCCCTTCTCAGCCCCGACCTCAAGCAGTTCAACCACATCGACGCCGTCGTCGCCGGCAGCCACATCCCCTGGCAGCTCACCGGTGAAATGACCGGCCTCGCCCTGCTGTATTTGGGCGGCTACCTCGCCGTCAGCTGGCTCATTTTTTCGGGCAGGGAGCTGTAGGTTGTCAGTCTGCATTCCGAAATCCGCATTCCACATGTTTCCCATCCCTCGCATCCTCACCGCACTCGGCGCCGTCGCCCTGCTGGGAGCCGTGCGCCTGCCCCTGGAGCACCATTTTCATGGCCGGCTCAAGGCAAACGGACTCGTCGAGGACGGGGCAGGCTTGGATTTCCGCGACCAGCTCACCCAAAACGCCTTCCTAGCCACCCTCGGCGGCTTCCGCTCCCTCGTCGCCGCCATCCTGGAGCTTGACGCAGGCGGCGAGGCGGAAAAAAAGAACTGGGGCAAAGTCGAGGCGGCCTATCGCCTCATGCAGCAGCTCCAGCCCCACGACGTCTACTACTGGGACACCGGTCAGAGCGTCCTGACGCGCGACATCCCCCACTCCTACCGGGTTGAGGGGATGGACCCCGCTGCCTTCGCCGCCTACACCCAGAAAGGCCGCGCCATGGTCCGCGAGGGGCTCCGCTTCCTCCCGAAATCCTACCGCCTCTGGGAAGTACTCGCCCAGCTCCACGCCCGCCCCTTCCCCGGCGAGGACCTTTCTGCCGAGATCGACTGCTGGCGCAAGGCTGTGGAGTGCCCGGACGCCCCCGTCTACGCCCGCCGCCGTCTCGGCTACGCCCTGGCCGCCCTCCCCGGCCACGAGCAGGAGGCGTGGAACGTCCTCCACGACCTCTACGCCCTCGACAAGCGCCACCGCCTCCCCACTCTCCTGAAAAACCTCCGCATCCTCGAGGAAAAACTCGACATCGCCCCGTGGAACCGCATTCCCGCCAACGAAACCGGCTGGGAGCCTTGATTTTCGCCTCCCTGCCGCACTCTTTCGCCTTCCCCGGCTTGCACTTCGCAAGTCCTCGTGAATAAATCCCACCGTGCCGCCGTCCCACCCACAGACGCCCGCCGAGGCGGGAAATGATGAAACACCGGACGACATTTATGTCGAGCGTTGTCAGAAGGGTGATCTTCACGCCTTCGACGCCCTCGTCACCAGGTACAGGGGCCGTATTTACGGCCTCCTCTACAACCTCGTGCGCAACGAGAGCGACGCCTGGGACCTCGCCCAGGACACCTTCCTCAAGGCGTGGAAGGCCCTCCCGAAATTCGAAGCCCGGTCCAGCTTTTTCACCTGGATCTACCGCATCGCCCACAACGTCGCCTACGACTGGCTACGTGCCCGTAAAATCCAGTCCGGCACTGAGTTTGACGACGCCATCGGCCTCGACGACATCGCCGCCGGCGCCACCACCGCCCCCCGGGAAATCCAGAGCCCGGACGAAAAAATGGCCGCCGGAGAGCTGGGAGCGCGCATTAATGACGCCCTCGCCCAGCTCAGCCCGGAGCACCGCATGGTCATCCTGCTCAAGGAAATCGACGGCTTCAGCTACCAGGAAATCGCCGACAAGGTCGGCTGCACCATCGGCACCGTCATGTCGCGCCTCTTCTACGCCAGAAAAAAGCTCCAAACCCTTCTCCAGGACGTCCATGACGACCGCGACGCCTGATTTACCCCTTCCCCATTCCCCCGGTCCCCAACCGCACCGCACACCATGAATACGCCACTCCCACCTGAAGAAGACGACGCCGTCTCCCGCCGCCTCGGCGACCTCCTGCGCGCCCACGTCCCGCGCGACATCGAGCCCCCCTTCCCGGATTTTTTCAATTCCCAAGTCCTGAAAAAAATCCGCGACGAAGAATCCGCCGCCGCCGCCGTCCCCGCGCCCCTGCGCTGGTTTGGCTGGCTGCGCTCCCCGCTCATGGCCGGGGCCTGCGCTGCCGGATTCACCGCCTTGGCCCTCATCTCTTTTCACCAGTCGGCCGAGGCCGGCACACGTGTCGTCACGAATTACTCCCCGGAGCCCAACGTCACGGCCACCACCTCCTACAACCGGGCCGCCGGGGCCACTGTCATCATGCTCGACGGCCTCGACGCCTTCCCGGACGACCGCCTCGTCACTGCGTGGAACGCCGCCAGCGAGCCCGCCCTCCAAGTCGCCGGCATCCGTTGATTCCCCCATCCCGCCTACTTCCTTGAACCGCCGCTCCCTTCTCCTCGCCCTCCTTTTCGCGCCGCTCGCCGCCGCCACGGCACAGACGGCCTCCCCGCCCGTGCTCACTGGCTACCTTTTTTACGCCACCAGCGGCGACGGCAGCGATGTCAGGGAGCGCCCGGAGGACAAGGACCGCGACGCGGAAAAATTCACCCCGCAGCTCTCCAAGGTCTCCAAGGAAATGGCCGACAAGCGCTTTTTTCTCATGGGCCGTCACACCACCCCGGTCTCGGAACGCTACGTCACCTGGCTGAAACCAACTGCCGAGTTTCCCCTCGAAATCGAAAACACCGGCCGCACCCGCGACGGCGGCCTCAGCCTTTTCTGGAAACTCTGGCAAAAAGAGCGCGAGCCCGCCAAGGACCGCGAACTCCTGAAAACCAACGCAGTCCTCCTGCCCGGCACCCCGGTCATCATCGCCGGGCCAAAGTGGCGTTCGGGGCGGCTTCTCTTCGTCGTCCTCTTGAAATAACCGTCCGCCGCGGCCTCCAGGGAGCGCCGCCTCAGGGCGTGACCGTCAGCGGGATCGTCCGGCCATTGCGCCAGATGTAGAGCACGTATGGCTTGTGCTCCGGCATGGCCTTCACCACGCTGTAGAATTCCTCCGTCGAATTGATCGGCGTCCGGTTCACCTGCAGAATGATGTCCCCCTTGAACAGCGTGCCGTCCGCCGAGGAGTCCTGGTCCACGCTGGAAATCACAATCCCGGGCGAATCAGGCTTCACCCCGCCGCGCTTCCGCTCCAGCTCGGTCAGCGCTCGAACCTCGATGCCCAGCAAATCCCGGAAATCCCTCCGCTCGGAGGCCTTCTCGTCCGCCGACACCGCGTCCTCCCGGTTCGCCACCGTCGCCTGGATCGTCTGCTCCTTGCCGTCACGGCGGATCACCAGTTCCACCGACTGCCCCACCGGGCGCCGGTTGATAAATTTGTAAAGCTCAACCGGACTGGCCACCTCCCGGTCGGAAAATTTCAGCACCACGTCCCCCTGCTTCAGCCCCGCTTTCTCCGCAGGAGATCCGGAGAAGACCTGCTTGATCACCACTTCCTCCTGGCCGTCGTCATCCTTCCCCCGGGACTCCGCCTGCAGGCCCAGGTAGCCGATCGTTTCCTTTCCCTTTTCCATGATCCGCTTGAAGGAACGGTACGCATCGTTGGCCGGAATGGCCAGGCTCACCCCCTGCCACGTCGTCACATCCTGCTGACCCTGAAAAATCGCTACGTTGATGCCGATGATTTCGCCGTTCGTGTTCACCAGCGGTCCGCCCGAGTTTCCGCGGTTGATGACGGTGTCCGTTTGCAGCTTCGGCATGTCCCCGTCCGTCACCTGCCGGTCCCGGTGGCTGATGATTCCCATCGTTACCGATTCACTCAGGCCAAAGGGGTTGCCCACCGCCCACACCCACGCACCCACCCGCACCTTGTCCGAGTCCGCCCACCGCAGGCAGGTAAACTTTCTCGCCTTCGGGTTCTGGATTTTTAACACCGCAATGTCCGCATCCGCATCAAATCCAATGATCGTCGCCAGGTGCTGCCGCCGGTCGTGCGTCGTCACAGTCACCTCGTCCACCGTGTCCTTGCCCCGCACCTGGCTCTCGATCACATGGTAGTTCGTCACCACATGCCCCTCCTCGGAGACGATCACCCCCGAGCCCAGACCTCCCAGTTCCTCCTCCGTGTACCTCATGCCGATGCCCCGGAACGTCAGCGTCGGCTGGCCAACACGGTACCGCGTCGTCGTGTTCACCCGCACCACCGCCGGCACCACCGCGTCCACCAGTTTCGTCGTCTCGCTGCTCATCTGCTGGAGGGACGGCACATCCTCGGCCTTGATCGCCGGGCCCGCTGCCGGGGTAAACTTTTCACCTCCCTCACCCGTCACCAGTGCCAGCAGGCCCCCGCCGTGCTGGTTCCTGCCGATGGCCACAAAAAGAAAACCCGCTGCGGTGAACAGCGCCAGCGCCGTGGTGAACCGAATAAAAGCGTTGAGCATAAGTCGTATCGTTGAAGCAATATTCCGCCCGCAGAAAGCGCTGCCGGCCTCGCGCGTTGTCTAAAAAGACGGCCTCACCGGCCCTTGGCCGCCTGCCAGCGTTCCTCCATCTGCTCCACAGTCGCGGCCTCCAGCGTCAGCCCGTCCTCCTTCAGCGCTCGCTCCATTTTGCCAAACCGGGCCACAAATTTCTCCGTCGCCGCCGTCATCAGGATCTCCGGATCATGCCCCTCCTTTCGCGCCAGGTTCACTACAGAGAAAAGCAGGTCGCCAATTTCCTCCGCCCGCGACTCCGCATCCGGCGCCGCCTCCACCTCGGCCAGTTCCTCCCGGATCTTTTCCCTCACCCCCACGGTGTCCGGCCAGTCAAACCCCACCTTGCCCGCCTTCTTCTGCACCTTCGCCGCCCGTGCCAGACCCGGCAACCCCCGGCCCACCCCCTCCAGCCAGCCCTTCGGCGCCTTGTCCCCCTTCTCCTGCGCCTTGATCACCTCCCACTGGTTCAGCACACCCGCCGTGTCGTCCACCCCGCTGGTGGCGTATACATGTGGATGCCGGCGCACCAGTTTTTCAGCGATGCCGGCAGCCACTGCGTCAAAGTCGAACGCTCCGGTCTCGGACGCCATCTCGGAGTGCATCACCACCTGCAGGAGCAGGTCACCCAGCTCCTCGCACATGTGCGGCCAGTCGCCGGAGCGGATCGCCTCCACCGACTCGTAGGCCTCTTCCAGCAGATTGGTCAGCAGGCTTTCATGCGTCTGCTCAATGTCCCACGGGCAGCCCCCGGGCGAGCGCAGGTCATGCACCACCTGCCGCAGCCTCGTGATGGCGTCGGCATGCTGCGGGACCGGCTTGCGTCCGGTGGTGGCGGGGGAAACATCGGCATTCTGGCTCATGCCCCCACCCAACCCATGCCGCGCCATTCTGAAAGAAGAATTCCTTTCGTTGCGTTTAAGAGAAGTCGCCTCCCTCCTCTTGCACTTCCGCCCGGCCCGGCGAATAATCCGGCCTCCCACCTACCTCTTTCCCTCCCACAAATGAAACGTTTAATCTGGCTCCTCATCCTCTGCGGCGCAGGCTACGCCGTCTACCGCTATTACCCTGAACTGGAAAAGCTCGCCAAACAGCAGACCGGCTTGGTCGACAAGCCGGCCCCCGCTGCCGATCCGAAATCCAAAGCCCCGCTCCCCTCCACCACGCCGCCACCCAAGGTCGCCGACAAAAAAGGCCCCGCGCCCGTCGTCTCTGGAAAATCCGCAGAAGAGGCCGAACTCGAGCGCCGCTTCCCCCTCCCCGCTTTCCCCACCCTCGACCAGGCGGCCGGAAACTGGGTCAACATCCCCTCCGGCGCTTTCCCCCGGGAAACCGTTCTCAAAGCCCCGGTCAAGATCCCCATGGTCAACAACACCGGCTTCGCCACCCTGAACCCCGGCCAGAAAGTCTGGGCCGTTGGTGTCAAAGACGGCCAGATTCAAGTCTCCACCCGCCGTGAAGGCGGAGGACTCGAGGGCGGAGCCCCCGTCGATGCCACGGACTTCAAAGCAGTGCTCGGCACCGTCTACGATCAATACAAGCAGCGCCTCACCCAGCGCGTCGTCGCCCAGCGGGACGAAGCCCGCAAGCAAATGCAGGCCTCTGCCGCCTCTGCCGCCACAGCCGCTGCGGCCGCAACCTCGGGCGCCGCCAGCACCCCCGTCATTTCCACCACCTCGGATGACGCCCCGCCCGCCCTCCTTGGCAAACTCGGCCCCCGCCCGGACAAGTCCCTCCTCACCGACAGCATCAAAAAAGGCCAGGTGACCGACATCAAGATGGAAAACGTCAAAGGCTGGGGCCCCATCCGCTTCCAGGAAATCGACGGCGAGCCCTACTGGGTCGGCAGCTGCCAGTACGTTGCCAAGACCATCTTCGCTGACTTCAGCACCGAGGCCCTCGCCCTCGTCCGCAAGGGCAAGGTCGAAAAGTGGGTCTACTCCGGCACCCACGAGCCGGTGCCTTGAGATGTTCGCCGCCCACACCGAGACCTTCGCCGTCCGCACCCGGGGCAAGGGCACCCTCGAGATCACCAGCATCCTGGAGCGCATCGTCGCAGAGAGCGGCATCGTCACCGGCACCGCCACCGTCTTCGTCCAGCACACCAGCTGCAGCCTCGTCATTTACGAAAATGCCGATCCCTCCGCCCGCACGGATCTCCACACCTTTTTCGAAAAACTCGTCCCCGAGGACACCCCCTGGTTCGTCCACACCTGCGAGGGGCCGGACGACATGCCCTCCCACCTCCGCATGGTCCTGACCCGCACCAGCGAGGTCATCCCCGTCGTCAACCGCCGCCCCGCCCTCGGCACCTGGCAGGGCGTCTTCCTCTTCGAGCACCGCCGCGCCCCGCACACCCGCTCCATCGTCGTCACTGTCATGGGGGAAAAACCCTCCGCCGGCCACCTCAGCTGACGGCCTCGATCAGGTAGCGCAATTCCTCCTCCGCCTCCTGCGGCGTGGCGACAGTCTGCGCGATCTCCGCCTTCACCTGTTCCCGGAACCGCCTGCGCAGCCGGTGGATGGCCACCTTCACCGCGCCCTCGTTCATCCCCAGCTCCGCCGCCGCCGCCGTCTGGCTGCCCCCGGCGCCATCCCCGGTGAGCCACGGCTTCAGCACGCGGAAGTGCGCCTCTTTTCCCTGCCGGGCGTGCTCCGCCTCCAGCGCCTCCAGCGCCAGGGCCAGCACGGCCAGCCCCCACTCCCGGTCAAACCACGCATCCGGCGGGGGATCGTCGGGCGCGGCCACTTCGAGCCCGGGCGAGGTGTCCGTCCCGCCCGCCGCCAGCGGCACATGGTCATGACGGCCGCCGCGTTTCACCGCCGCCGCCCGGTCCCGCGTGTCTGCCAGGAAGTGTTTCACCGCGCCCAGCAGGTAGGCGCGGAACCGGCCCCTCGCCGCCTCGGCCCCACCCAGCCTCACCGTGCCCGCCAGCACACGGGAGAAAAATTCCTGCGTCAGGTCCCGCGGATCCCCCAGATCATAAACCGTTCGCGAAATGTACGCATGAACCGGCGCATAATAGGCCGCGCAGAGGTCCGAGAGCGCCGTCCCGGCCAGCGTGCCGGCCCCCTGAGCCTCCCGCACCTGCGTCCACCGCGTGGTGGCAAAGATGTCGTCCGGGCCGCTCACCTTTTCTCCACCTCCACCCTGCCGCCACGCTCCACCGGGGTTTTCTCCACCTCCACCGGTGCCGGAGCCATCGGCGGCCGAGGGCTGTGCCGCCTCAGGCTCAACGATACTCCCAGCAGGCCCAGCGCCACCGCTACGACGACCGCCACCGCCGGCACTTTCGGGAACAGACGGACCAGCACCAGCCCGACCAGCGGCGCCAGCAACGGCGACAACGCCAGCAGCTGGTATGGCCCCCTTTCGCGGCCGCTCAGGAAAAGCACCAACGCGGCCAGCGCAGCAAAGCACAGCGCACCCAGCCCGAGCCGCAGCATCCCGGGAGCACTGGCCGGGAGCCCCTGCGCCTCCGCCGGGGTCGTCCCCGGTTCCCTGCCCGTCGCCCGCTTCGCCGCCGCGCGGATCAGGCCCCTCCACTCCGCAGACCACCTGTTCCACTCCCCGGGCGTGCCGAAAATCCTCGGAGACGGCCCGATCAGCACCCTCGACCGCTTCCCCCCGTCGCGCCACGTCACGCAGATCACCTGCAGGCGTGCCGGGTTCATCCCCCGCGGGAGAAACCCGAAGCTGACATCCTCAATGGCAGCGAGGGGGATGGTCGTCCGCACCCCGCGGCACTCGTGGTGGATGCGCCGCTCATCCAGCACCAGCGGACCACGCCTCCACATCAGCCCCAGCTGCCCCCGCGCCGTGGCCAGGTCCTCCGGCGTCGTCAGCACCGCCACGATGGTGCGCGGTTCCCCGTCACGCACCGGCTCCACGATTTGCGCCCGCCCGCCACTGTGCCGCGCCACCAGCCCCACCAGCGGAGGCACCACGAATCCCGGCATGACAAACACGCAAACGAGCAGCGGCGGCGAGAATCCCGTCACCGCCTGCATGATCGCACAGCCCAGCACCCCGGCATTTCCCGCCGCCAGAAAAGCCGCACCCGTCACCAGCAGCATCCGTCCCCACCGCACCCGCCGCCCGCCCCCACTCCGATCCACCATCGAGAGCCAGCACCACTCCGCCCCCCTTCCGGCCTGCACCAGCAGGCCCAGCACCACCAGCAGCCCCATCGCCCCCAGTCCGCAGGCAAAAGAGGGCGTCAGCAGGTGCAGCGATTTCTCCGTCTGCCGGGTGGACTGAAACGTGCTCACCTCCACCAGCCACGGCCGTCCCGCTCCGAAGTTCCAAGTGTCGATCTGCCTCCCGCCTGGCAGCACCTCCAGCTGCCGGTCAATGAAAACGCAGGCCAGCAGCAACCCTGCGGCCAGCACGAGCAGCACACCGGCCACCAGCCGCCGCCGCCAGGGGGCCAGCGCCTGCCAGCGCACCTCCCACGGGCGCAGATGCGCGACCACCGGCTCCGGCTCCGGCTCCTCAGTTTCATCCGCCCGCTCCTCCGCCACCAGCGTCTCCGGCAGCGATGCCGCCTCCACCTGCGTACGGAACTCCGCCGCCGTGGCGAACCTCATCTCCGGCCTCACTTCCAGCGCCCGGAGCACGATCTCATCGATCCGCACATCCACCTGCACCCGCCGCGATGGCGGCTCCAGGCTCGCCCCCGGCCTCTCCCCGGTCAGCATTTCGTAAAGCACCACGCCCAGCGAGTAGATGTCCGCCCGGTGGTCCGTCGCCCGGCTTTCCCGTTGCTCTGGAGCCATGTAGCCCGGCGTGCCGGGCGCTCCTTTTTCCCCGGTGAGGCCCGCGCCCGTCATTTCTGTTTCACTCGATATTTCCACCCCTCCACTTTTATCAGGCTCTCCAGACATCAGTTTAACCACCCCAAAGTCCGCGATTTTCACCCGTCCCTCCCGGTCCAGGAGCAGGTTCTCCGGCTTGATGTCCCGGTGCACGATCCCGTGCTCGTGGGCGTATTGCAGCGCCTCGCAAACCGGAGGCACCACAGCCAGCGCCTGCTCCGGCCTGAACCTCCCGGCCTGCATCGCCTGCCTCAGATTCACCCCGTCCACGTACTCCATGAGCAGGTAGAAAAACCCGCCCGCCTGGCCGAAATCGTGGATCGTCACGATGTTCGGGTGGCTCAGTTTTGCCAGCGCCTGCGCCTCCCGGCTGAAGCGCTCCGCAAAGAGCGGATCCCCCACCCGCTCCGGGGCCAGCAGCTTCAGAGCCACCATCCGGTCGAGGGATTTCTGCCGGGCGCGATACACCACGCCCATCCCGCCCCGCCCCAGGCACTCGCCGATTTCCAGCTGGGGGAAATGCGGCGCCAGCTCCGCGGCGGACGGCAGCGGCAGCCCTGCGGACGGACCGCCGTCCTCCGTCGGCGCGGCCAGCGCGGCGAAAAGGCATTTTGGGCACAACCCCTGCGGAGCCCGCGCCGGGAGGGCGCTGCCGCACTGGGGACAGAGGGATTCATTTGAGTTCATACCCTTTACTGAGGAGGCCGGCCCCCGGGGTTACAGAAAAAGAAAAAATCTCCGCCGCGGCCCCGGCCTCACTTCCGCATCACCGCATCGTCAAAGCTCGCCACCGCGTTCGCCACCAGCACCAGAGCCTCCTCCTCCGCCGCGGGCCCCTTGTCCTTCAGATGCTCCCTCTGCTCGTCCCGCATCCGGCGGAGAACGTCCAGCTCCTTTTCCGTCGCCGCGCGGCTCGTCAGCGTGCGAAAAATAAGGCCCAGCCGTTTCTCCGGATCGGCCTCTTGCGCCGAGATCCGCTTCACCAGGGCCCGTGCCAGTTCCTGCAGACGCGGGTTGTTTAGGAGCGCCAGCGCCTGGAGCGGCGTGGCCGTCAGCGGACGCCGGGCCGTGCACACCTCGCGCTTCGCCGCGTCAAAGATCTCCATCTCCTGCGGCGGCATCGTCCTTTTCCAGAACGTGTAAAGACTCCTCCGGTTCCCGCCCCCCTCCACACTTGGGCCGCCGATTTTCCGGTCCAGCACGCCCGCCGCCGCCAGCGACTGGTCGCGCAGCGCCTCCGCACTCAGCCGGTAGCGCGGGGCGCGGCCCAGCAGGCGGTTTTCCGGATCCTTCGCCCGCACCTCCGGGGCTGCCACGGAGTCCTGCCGGTATTCCGCAGAGGTCACCATCAGGCGGAAGAGCCCCTTCACATCCCATTTGGAGTCAATAAACCGCCGCGCCAGCCAGTCCAGCAGCTCCGGGTGCGTCGGCAGCTGCCCCTGCAGGCCAAAGTCCTCCGGCGTCCCCACCAGCCCGCGTCCGTGGATCGACTGCCAGAACCGGTTCACCACCACCCGTGAGGTCAGCGGCTGCTGCGGGCTCGTCACCCACTGCGCCAGCCCCAGACGGTTCCGCGGGGCCCCCTCAGGGAAGGGAAGAATCCGCGCCGGCGTGTCCGGCCCCACCTCTTCCGCAGGAGAGTCATACTGGCCGCGCTTGAGCAGAAATGCCTTCTTCGGCTGCGGCATTTCCTTCATCACCATCAGCTCCGGCACATTGTCCCCGGCCGCACTCCGCGCCTGGCGCGCCTTTTTCACCACGTCCAGCGCCGGCCGCCAGTCCGCATCCACCGTGGCCAGGTAGAACTCATAGAGATCCCCCGCAGGCTTCCCCCCCGCCAGCAGCCCGGCTTCAGTAGCCGTCAGCTGCCGGTCAAAAATCTTGAACTCATCCACCACCCCGCCCTTGAACCCCTTGTCCCGGAACCGCTGGCCAATGGTCAGCCGGTCCTCCCCGCCGCGGTTGATGTCCTTCGTCAGAGCATCGCGCACCACCTCCACCGCCGCCTCCGCCCCGTTCACGTAGAGCTTCAGCCCCGCCGCCCGGCTGGAGCCGTCGTAGGCCATCACCACATGCGTCCACTCATTCACCTTTAGCGGCTCCTTAGCCACCACTCGCATCGCATTTCCCGGCCAGAAATGCACCAGCGCCGCGCTCAGCCGGCCCTCCTCCAGCAGCAGCTCGTAGCCGCAGCTCGCCGCGTCCGTCCAGGCCTTCGACCGGTGAAAAACGACCGCCCGCTCCTTCACATCCGGCGTCTTCATCCACAGGGAAAAAGAAAACGCATCATCCCGCGTCAGCTTCCCGCCCGGGGCGAAATTCAGGTTGTTCTCCCCCGTCAGCTCCACCGCCTGCCCCACCCGGCCCGGCACCGTCCTGGCCGAGTCAAAAACCTTGCCCGGTTCCTTCTCGTTCGCCGCATTGGCCACCTGGTCGCCCTTCACCTCGTCCAGCGAATACTCCGCCAGCGCCCCGGTCACCCGCTCCGGCGCCGCCGCCGTTTTCCGCCATTCCTCAAACGCCCCCCGCCGCGACGCCCGCAGCACCACCAGCTGGCGCTCCGCCGCTTCCACTCCCGCCCGCGCTGCCGCCAGCTTCTTCTCCTGCTCCGGCGTCGTCAGCCACAGCGTGGGCGTCGGTGTTGCATTCGTGAAGTGCGAGTACAGCCCGCTTTCGTCGATGTTCTGGAAAAACGCCGTCAGCGAGTAGTAGTCCTTCTGCGAGATCGGGTCATACTTGTGGTCGTGGCACTTGCTGCACTCCACCGTCATCCCCATGAAGGCCAGGCCAAACGTCTGCACCCGGTCCTGCACATACTCGCAGCGGTATTCCTCATTGATGCTCCCCCCCTCATTCGTCTGCCGGTGCAGCCGGTTAAAGGCCGTCGCCACTACCTGCTCCCGCGTCGGCTTTTCCAGCAGATCCCCCGCCAGATTCCAGGTGATAAATTGGTCAAACGGCAGGTTCTCGTTGAACGCCTTGATGACAAAGTCCCGGTAGGGCGAGACATGCATCGTCACGTCGGACTGGTAGCCAAAGGTGTCCGCAAACCGCGCCACATCCAGCCAGTCCACCGCCATCCGCTCGCCATAGGCCGTCGTGGCCAGCAGCCGGTCCACCGCCTTTTCATAGGCATCCGGCGCCGGGTCCGCCAGAAACTGGTCCAGCTCCTCCAGCGTCGGCGGCAACCCTGTCAGGTCAAACGTCACCCGCCGCAGCAGCCGCGTTTTTTCCGCCTCCTTCGCATGTGGCAGCCCCGCCGCCTCCAGCCGTGCCAGCACAAAGCGGTCGATCTCGTTTTTTGCCCACCCCGCCTCCTTCACCTCCGGCAGCGGCGGGCTCGTCACCGGCTGAAAGGCCCAGTGCCCCTTGTACTCCGCCCCCTGCTCAACCCATTGACGCAGCACCTGTTTCTCCTCTGCCGTCAGCGCCAGATTCGCCTCCGGCGGCGGCATCACCTCGTCCGGATCCGTGGAGAGAATCCGCCTTACCAGCTCGGACCCCGCCGGGTCGCCCGGCTTGATGATCACCTTGCCGTCCTTCCGCGGGGCGAAGGCGCCCGCCTTCGTATCTAGCCGCAGATCAGCCTTTTGCTTCTTCGCATCCGGCCCGTGGCAGAAATAACACCGGTCCGAAAGCAGCGGCTGCACCTGAAAGGAAAAATCCACCTTCCCCGGCTCCGCTCCACGCGTCACCGTCAGGAGCGTCATCAGAATCGGGAAAATCAGGAGCCGCCATTTCATAGTCAGACCTTTCCTTTCGTCGTGGCGTTTCTCAACTTCAATTCCTCCACCGCCCGCCACACCACCGCCTCGTCCATTTCGTGCACCTCCAGCCGGCTGCCGATCCCCGTCACCAGCGTGATCGTGAGCTGCCCGCCCAGATGCTCGCGGAATTCCTCCAGCCCGCGCAGCACCAGCGGATGCCCGGTCGCGTCGCGCTTTTCCAGCTCGTAGTCATACAGGGCAAACCCGATCCGCTCCAGCAGACGCAAGATCCGCTCGCAGTCCGCCGCAGACAGCAGCCCCAGCTCCCGCGCGTAAATCAAATCCACCGCCATCCCGATCGCCACCGCCTCGCCGTGGCCGATGCGGAACCCGGAGGTCGGCTCGATTTTGTGCGCCACCCAGTGGCCGAAGTCCAGCGGCCGGGCCGATCCCAGTTCAAACGGATCCCCCCCCGTCGCGATGTGCGCCACGTGCAGCGCCGCACTTCGCTCGATGGCCGACTCCACCGCCGCCGCCTCCAGCGCCGCCAATTCGTCCGCCTCGGACTCCATTTTTTCAAAGAACGCCGCATCGCGAAGCAGCGCCACTTTGACGCACTCCACCAGCCCCTGCCGGCACTCCCGGGCGGGCAGGGAGCGCAGGAAGGAAAAGTCATTCACCACCGCCGCCGGCACCGCAAAGGTCCCCACCCAGTTCTTTTTCCCGAACCGGTTCACCCCATTCTTCACCCCCACCCCGCCGTCCCCCTGGCTCAGCGTCGTCGTCGGCATCCGCACCAGCCGGATCCCCCGGTGCGCCGTCGCCGCCGCGAACCCGACCAGGTCCAGAAATGCCCCCCCGCCGATCACCAGAACATACGAATGCCGGTCGATCCCCTTGTCATTCAGTTCCTTCCACAGCCTTTCCACGGCTCCCCAGTCATTCTTGCATCCCTCCCCTCCCGGCATCACCACCGGTGCCCCCGCCAGCCGGCATGCCCCCTTTAGCCCGGAAAAGCACTCCTCGATTTGCCCAACAAGCTCCTCATTGCCAGACAACACCCCTGCATCCACGAAAACCATCACCTTTGGCATTTCCCCTGCTGCTCCAGTCAGGATCGACTCCCACACCCCGCGGCCAGCGCCAAAGACGTCTCGGGTGAAGAAAACCCGGTGCTCCCAGCCCAAAGGGATGGTGTGGCACAGGTCGGTCGTGGCAAAATTAGCAGACATTGAGATCAAATTAAGTGCTATTCAAAAATTACGCTAAATTCCAAATTTTCACGTCGCCTTGATCAGGCGCTGGGAAATTACCGTAAATACAAACAAAATCAGCATAAGAAAGGAGATCCCATACCCAAGGTGGGCCATAACCGCCGCATCTTTAATCACCAGGCCTGCCAGAAGCAAATTCACCGCCTGGCCGATTCGCGCCATGTTTTGCCGGGGCCCATGCAGAATGAGGAGCGCCTTCACCGTCGTCGCCGCCGTGACCACAAGGAGCACCAGCGCCGGCCAGGTAAAATCCTGAGTCAACCTCCACATGAGGAACACCTCAGGAAGAGCCAGCAGCGCCAGCCCGGCTGGATGAACCTTCCCGCCAGTCGCCTCCCGCCGCGCCACCAGCGTCAGACCGGCAATGTAGGCCGCCAGAGCGATTCCCCACGGCGCAGCCGCCTTCCAGGAGCCCGCCGCCGACGCTGCTGCCACCACTAAAAGGAACCGGCAGCCACCCATCGGCACCACCGCCCATGGCGTTTTTTTGTGGCACCAGTCATAAAGCAGGATCATCCCGGCGAGGCCGCCGCACAGCCACGGACAGGCCCCCTGCTGCGTCATTATGACACTCCCGCCCAAAAGCGCCGCCCCGCCCCAAACCCACACTGCCGTTCTGGAAATTCTACCAGACGGGATCGGACGATCCGGCCGGTGCTGCGCATCCCACCCCGCGTCGAACGCATCATTCAGCGTCGTCCCGCCCACGTAAACCAGGCTCGCCCCCGCCGCCAGCCAGCCCAGCGTCCGGTCAAACCCGCCACCCGCCAGCACCCAGCCCGCCGCCGCATTCGTCCACACCGTGGGCAGGTTCGACACCCGCCCGAGATCGAGCAGCGTGCGGAACAGGCCGGGAGTTTGAGGAGCAGAGGAAGTCGACATGGGCAGACCCGTGGGGGAGGAATCCGAGGGGGCGCACATCTTCACCGGCATCCCGCCGCGCTCAACCCCCCATTTCCCGAAACCAGCCTACGCCCCCGCCTGAGGGCAGGACGCCCTACATTCCCCCGCGCGTCAGCCCGCCCGCCATCTTCAGGATGCTCCCGGCGAACTTCAGCGGCAGCGACAGCAGCTCCCCCGCCCCAGTCCCGCCCAGCGCCGAGCACCCCGACAGCCCCCCGAACGCCAGCGAAACCACGCCAGCCCAGGCCACCCACCGCAGGATTGTCTTCCGTTTCATCACCCCGACCAAGCCCCAACCGCGCCCTCTCGTCAAGGCCGCACCGCGCCATCGCCCGCCCACCTCAGGCTGGACAAACTCCAAATTTCCTCTAAAAACGAAAGCCTGCCCACTCCTCCATGGAAAAACCGCCCATCGATCCCAATAAAATCGTCGTCTTCAGCGGAGCTGGAATCAGCGCCCCGAGCGGGATCTCCACCTTTCGCGGCAGCAGCGGCCTGTGGAGGCAC
The DNA here is from genome assembly GCA_031411255.1 of bacterium. Taxonomy (GTDB): domain Bacteria; phylum Verrucomicrobiota; class Verrucomicrobiia; order Verrucomicrobiales; family V1-33; genus JANOAS01. The sequence continues at coordinate 12,247 of JANOAS010000427.1, read as the reverse complement.
TACCGCTTCGAGGAAGTCGCCTCGCCCGAGGCTTGGAGGAAACACCCCGAAGTAGTTCTCGACTTTTACAATGAACGCAGGGCCCTGGCCGCCGCCGCCCGGCCCAACGCCGGCCATCTAGCCATCGCCAGGCTGGAGCAAAAGTTCCGCGTCGTCGTCATCACCCAAAACGTGGACGACCTCCACGAGCGCGCCGGCTCCTCCCAGGTCATTCATCTGCACGGAGAACTCAGAAAAGCCCGCAGCACGGCTGACGCCTCCTTCATCACGGATATCGGCGCCGCCCCCATCCTCCCCGGCGACACCTGCCCCGGAGGCAGCCAGCTGCGCCCCCACATCGTCTGGTTTGGCGAGGAAATCATGAACCACGACCTCGCCCGCGACCACATCCTCGACGCCGGGCGGCTCCTCGTCGTCGGCACCTCCCTCGTCGTTTACCCTGCCGCCGGCCTGCTCAAGCACGCCCGTCACGCTGCGGAAAAAATCATCGTCGACCTCGAAATCTCAAAACGTCTCTACGGATTCCGCGCCGTGCGGGGCTCGGCAGACACCGCACTTCCAGAAATCGCCGAAGCATGGCTCAGCGCCGCCCGCCCCGCCGCAGACTGACCGGGCGACAGCCCACGCTCCCGGGCCTGGTCAGAGCACCAGCGCCGCCTGCGCCAGCCGTATGGGTGCGGAACCCCGAAAATACGCCAAACCAGCCGCCAGCTTCACCACCAGGACCACCGGAACCCCGGTCGCCAGAGCGAGCCTGATGACATGCCCCGGAAGCCTGTACCGCGTATCCGTCGGGGCCAAGCTCGTTCCCATGCCCGGCCCGGAACTGGAGTCTGACAGTTGCTGCGCATGGCTCAGCCCCGCCCCCCTTTCGGCAAAAGGCTTGCGCTCCCGCCGGTGTGAAATTACCCTCCACCTCCACCACGATATCCATCCAACCTCACATGCCTGCCCCTAAAATCGTCCCTTCAAAAGCCCCGGATGCCGGATGGACGGGCAGCCAGCCACCGGGATTGCAGGCTTAAACACCGCCCCCTTCGCCGGAGACCACCATGCCCACGCTCGCTACATACCAAAAGCCGGAGGAGGCATGGATCGTTGCCGGCTACCTTTGCAGCATGGGAATTGAGGCAGTCGTGTGCCACGACCCCGCCTATGGCGGTGTCCTGCTCGGCGCCATGGAGTCGCCACACAGAGTCGATGTCCCGGAAAATCAGCTCGAACAGGCAGCGACACTGCTCGCGCAGCGGCCGGTTGAGTCAATCCACCCGGAGACACCTCCGGAGGCCCCGCTGGATTCTGCCTGGCTGCACCGGTTCCTGCGGTTCATTCTCGTTTACGACGCTGTCTGCTGGCTTGTGGTACCATTGTACGGACACCTGTTCGCTCCGGAACCTCCCCAGCCAGTTTCTGACTTTCTGGCGTCCCTGACCCTCTCCGACAGCTTGTGGAGACTGTCCTACGCCGGCTACTGGCCTCTCCTTGTCACAGGCTTTCTGTCGAACATCCTCTGCTTGTTCTACATACCGCTTGGCCGGAGCCTGTTTTCCATCACCATGGTGTGGAGCATCATTGCGCTGCTTGGACCACCTCCGGTGATCTGCAGCCCGTTCTTTGGATTCTTTGCCTCCATTCAAAACACACTGGCGAGCATCGCTCTGGGCCTGATGTATTGGAGCCCGCTTCGAGACCGCTTTACCAGCAGGGCTGCTCGAGTCAGGATCGCGAAGTGACTCAATTCACCCTCACTTCCATGTTCGGACGTTGAGTCTCGTTCAGCAGTCATGAAATGCTGTCGTCTCCGTTCCCTCCGTTGGCTCCTGTTCCAAATCCCTCCGCGCCCCGTCCTCTCCAGAGGGCACCTGGCCTTGAGCCGCCCGGTTGCGCGAGCCTACTGGCCAGACTCAAACGCCCCCAGATCCGGCGCCTTTCCCCGGAAGGGCAGGCCCGCGTCGACTCCCTTGTCGATGAGATCGCTTCCCGGGGCCAGGTGCAGCAGGGCTACTTTGGGCAGGTCGCCGTTGGGCTGGCGCGGGGCGGTGAGGTCGGCTGCGTCCAGCCCGAGGAAGTCCTCTGCCGTCACCGTCACGGGCAAATTAAAAGAGTTCCCCCCCACGTCAGACGCCTCCTTGTTCAGGCTGGCCAGTTCAGCGTGCAGCGGGGCAAAGCCCAGGTTGTTCCGCATCTTGTGGCCGTAGCCGGGCAGGTCGGCAGAGTTTTCGGCGTTGCGCCCGAGCATGTTGTAGTTCGTGGTATTTTTCCACGCCGTGTTGTTGAACCAGTCGTTTCCACCCGGCTGGTGGTTCGCGTAGAATCCGCTGGCCCGGTTGCCCACCGCCAGGCAGCCGCGAATGGTGTGGCGGGGCACTGGGCTGGGCATGCGCTCGACCGGCGTGCCAGCGTAGCCGCCGGCCTTGAATCCATTGCCATCCCCCAGCCGCTTGAAATCTGCACTCAGGCCGTTGTAGAACGCCCAGCAGTTCTCCACGGTCACAGACTCCGCCGTGTTGATGAAATCAAAGCCATCATCGCTGTTGAACCACGCCCGGCAGCCGCGAAAGACGTTGCCCACACTCCCCTTCTGCACGTGAAATCCAAAGCCGTCCACATTTCCGCCCATCTTGTTTTCAGACGTGAAGTCGTGGTTCCGCCAGGCATCGCAGTTCAGCACCAGGTTGTCTGATCCCCCGCCCAGCCAGAAACCAATGGCCTGACCGTCGTGCATCTTCAGCGCCTCGTAGACGTTGTGACTGCCCTGATTCACTACGCACTCCGACTGCGTGTGCCGCGTCTGCGTCACCTGCACACCGGTGATCTCCAGCCCCTTCAGGTGAATCCAGGAGCCCTCCACAAAAAGGGCAGCCACGCGGCTCCCGGCGGGCTTCACGGCGGAAAAATCGAACACCGGCGGGTCCCCGTCCGCCGCCTGGTAGGTGACCGGCTTTCCCTCAGAGCCGCTTTTGTCCAGCACGATCACCTGCATCCGCCCCCGTCCGCGCCTCGCCGCCTGGGCCTCCGCCATCTTGTAGGTGCCGCCGCCCACCACCACGGTGTCTCCGGGTTTCACCGCCTGCTGGGCCCGGACCACAGTGGCAAAAGGGGCATCCTTCGTTCCCGCCGCCGCATCACTCCCGCCGGGAGCCATGAAATACGTCGCTCCGCCTGCCGGCGTAACCGCCAGCAGTCCCGCCATCAGCCCCACGCCGGTCGTCCTCATGCCACACCGGTGCGGTCCGCAGCTCCGGCTGTCAACACTACCTGCCCCAGCCTCCCCCAAATCGGCCACGCCCTCCCCCGGAACCACAGCGGCTCCGGGGGAGGCATGAAATCCAGAACCGGTCTACGCCTTCAGCGCCGCGTCGTAGCGGGCGGCCACCACGTCCCAGTTGATCACCTTCACCAGCGCGGCCAGGTAGTCGGCGCGCTTGTTTTGGTACTTCAGGTAGTAGGCGTGCTCCCACACATCCAGGCCCAGGAGCGGGATGTGGCCAGCGGCCAGCGGCGTGTCCTGGTTGGGTGTGGTGGTGACGGCCAGCGCCTTTTTCGCCGGATCATAGGCCAGCCAGGCCCAGCCGCTGCCAAAGAGGGTCGTGCCCGCCTTCACCAGCGCGGCGATGGCGTCGTCCTTCGTCTTGAACGAAGTCTCCAGCCCCTTCAGCAGGCCGCCTTTGATTTCCCCGCCCTTCGCCGACAGGCTCTCCCAGAAAAGGGTGTGGTTGAAGTGGCCGCCACCGTGGTTGCGCACGGCGGTGCGGATGTCCTCCGGCACTGCGTCCAGCTTCTTCAGCCAGCCGTGCAGTTCCTCCGGCGTACCGGCCGGGGCCTTCGGCAGCTTGGCCAGCGCCTCGTTGAGCTTCGTCACGTAGGTGGCGTGGTGCTTGTCGTGGTGCAGCGTCATCGTGGCCGCATCGATGGATGGCTCCAGCGCGTCCGGCGCGTAGGGCAGCGGGGCCAGTTTAAAAATGGACGGCGGAACAGCCGGGGCGGCGGGAGCAGCATCGGCGGCAGCGGCCTCGCGGTTCAGGATGGGCAGGCTGAGGGCGGCTCCGGTCAGGAGGGTGGAGCGCAGGAGTTCACGGCGGGTGGTCATGGCGGTGTCGGGTGGGTGGTGGGTTTGTCTTGTCTACGCCGGCACGCGGCCGGTGGAGTCACCTTAGGAACGGGATTCGCTCCCCGCGAGCGGAAAATCCCCCATTGCTTTTTTCGCCGGGGGGCGCGAAGGCTTCGGGACGATACTCCCACCCTCAATCCACTCCCCATGAACCACTACCACTGGCAGGACACTTTCCTCGCACTCTTCGACAAATGCCTCGCCCACCACCGCGGAGGAAAAACGAACTGGTCCACTTGGTATTCCGAGGCCGACCTCGCCTTCCTCGCCTCCATCGGGCACAAGCCCGGCGAGTTCTTTGACTTCGTCGACGACTTCGCCAATGGCGGCGGCGTCTCCCCCGCCAGCGCCCTCCTCATCGCCGCCGTGCGGCGCGACTACTTCACCACCATTCAGAAAAACCAGTGGAGCCCCCGCTTCGTCGCCCCCTCCGAGCTGCCCGCCAAGACCGCCGCCGTCGACGGCATCACCTGGCTGCCCCGGGTCCTCGCCAAGGCCCGCGCCAAGCTCCGCGGTGAAATGGACCCCGACACCATGTTCGGCTGCGGCGGCGACCGTGATTTCTTCACCCGCCACGACATCCACCCCGCAGACTTCCTCCGCCACGTCTGGTCAGCCGGCGACGACGACGCCAAAGTCATCTCCTGGGTGCAGTCCGTCAGCCGCGTCGGCTGAGCCCCCCACCCCGCCCCGTCCGGGCCCGGCTCCCGCCCGTTCGGCCGAAAAAAGGTCGCCACATTTGGCCAGGAGAGCCTCGCCAAGCCAAATGTTGGCCCGACAAAGCACCTGGAGAGCCTCGCCAAGCCAAATGTTGGGACAGCATTTGAGGCAGCTGAAGGCAGATGCTTGCCGGTTTTTATGGTTTTCCGAGGAGAGCCCCATCCCCTCATCCCGTTTCGCAGGAGGAAAGTGGGGCGGGTTTTGCCTCCGACTAACCCGCCTCGCGCCCCAAGCTCGCAACCCAAAGCCCCCGGCCTCCGAGCCCCCGCCTCCTGCCGCAATCTCCCCCGCAACCGGTTGACACACGCCCCGGCTGCCGCATGATCCGTGTCATGGTTGCTGAAATCACTCCCCCCGCCATCGACATCCGCGAGCTTCGTGTGGATTACGGCAACTTCGTGGCCGTGCAGGACCTCAGCCTGACGGTGCCTGCGGGCGAGATCTTCGGGCTGGTGGGGCCGAACGGGGCGGGCAAAACCAGCACGTTTAAAGTCCTCGCCACCCTGGCCGAGCCGACCTACGGCGACGTGTCCCTCTGCGGGGTGGACATCCGGGAAAAACCCGAAGAGGCCCGGCGGCTGCTGGGCTACATGCCGGACCTCGCCCCGGTGCCGTCGGATCTGAAGGTGTGGGAGTTTCTCGACATGTTCGCCACCTGCCACGGTGTGCCGAATCCCCGGCGCCGCGTGGTCGAGTGTCTGGAAAAGGTGCAGCTCACAGACAAGGCGGACGTTTTCTGCAAGTCCCTCTCGCGCGGCATGACCCAGCGCCTCGTGCTGGCCAAGACGCTGCTCCACCGCCCCCGCGTCCTCATTCTGGACGAGCCCGCCAGCGGCATGGACCCGCTCTCACGCCTGGGACTGCGCGAGACGCTGCGCGAACTCGTCGTGGACGGCTCCACCGTCATCGTCAGCTCCCACATTTTGACCGAACTCTCCGAGATGTGCACCACGCTCGGCATTATGAAGCACGGCCGCATGCTCGCCAGCGGCACGGCGGATGAGATCCGGGCCGTCGTGGGATCCGACTCCACGAACCGCCACCTTTCCCTCACCCTGGCTGCGGACAAAGGCGTGGATGCAGCCTCCATCCTCAATGCGCAAAACGGCATCCTCAACCTGAAGGCTGAAGGCCCGCGCCGCCTGAGCTTTGAGTTCGACGGCACAGAGGACGACCAGGCCGCCCTGCTCGTGCGCCTCATTCAGGCCGGGCTGCCCATCGCCACCTTCGAGGAACGAAAAACCAGCTTCGAGGACATGCTGATCAAGGTGGCCCGCGACGGAAATGACCCGCGCGTGGTGCCGGCTGAGCGGTGAGGAAGGCGGCGAGGGCACACGCCTCACTTCCCGCCAAAAACCAGCACCGGATCCACGCCCACCGTCACCTTGCCATCCTTCACCTCCACCGTTTTCGGCTCTCCGGCTGACAGGGGCATCACTTCCGCCCGCGACACTCCGCCGGCCAGCTCCGGCACGGCCACCGGCTCCGGATTACCCACAGCCCTCCAGATCGCCACCGCCTTTTTCCCGCCGGTCTCGTGGGTGAATTCATACGCCCACACGTCCGGTCCGCCCTTCAGCACCCGGGTGAAGCGAAACGCCCCCAGCTCCTTCTGCAGCCACACGGCTGCGTGGTACGAGGGCTTTGGCACGTAGTTCCGCGTCAGGCCGGACGACCCGTGCACCTGCGGCTCATCCTTGTCATTAAACCAGTACAAATACGCCCGCTCCACCGGCAGGGCTGCCGTCAGCAGCCACGTGCGCACGATCCACCGCGCCTGGTCGGGCTCGCTGGTCGTTTCCCATTTGGCGAAGTCCCCCTTCCGCAGCTCCGGGTGCGCGCAGGCGTCCCAGCCAAATTCCGTCAGCCACACCGGCTTCCCCGGCGCGTTCTCATCACGCCACTTCGCCACGCGTTCGATCTTCTTCAGGTAGTCCAGCCGCGCGTCCTCCGGGTGGCTCCGGCGCCACGTCGGCCAGCCCTCCAGCTCCGCGTAGCTGTGGATGTTGATCACGTCATACGCCGCCTCCAGCCCCTTCACACAGTCCAGACTCTTGTGGTAGCGCCCGCTCTTGCCGGCATCCACGGCGCAGGTCGCGATCTTCAGCTTCGCATCCCCCGCCCGCAGCCCCCGCGCCATGCCGGTGAAGATTTTCCGGTACAGCGCGTCGTCATACAGCCCCGGTTCATTGCCCACCTCCACCGCCTCCACCAGCCCCTTGGCGGACGACGGCCCCAGCGCCGCGGCGAACGCCTTGCCGTACGCCTCAGCCTCAGCTTCCGGGTTCTTCCACGCCTCCGGCTTCAGATCGTCAAAGAGCAGCGACGCATCGGTCCTCTGCCCGGCCGCCTTCCACTTCCCGTAGACATCACGGTCCCAGTCCACCCCGTTTTGCGCCATCGGCAGCTTCACCGGCGTGCCCGGCGCCTGGCCAAAGTCCCACTGCACCGGGTGATAGTCCCGCACCAGCGTCGCCACCGGCCCGTACAGCTCCGGCTTGAACTGCACCGTGTGCGTGTTCAGCCCCATGAAGTCCCGCATCAGCGGACGCTCCGCCGACGCAGCCCCGGCCCGCAGGCTCAGGCCCGCCGTCAGAGTCAGGAAAAAAGTGAGCGCCGCGCGTGTCGTCATCATCCCGCCACTCGATCCCGCCACCGGCGCGGAGCAAGGAGAAACTGCCTCCCCCTTCCCTTACGGCACCTGCATTTCAAAGCGCGGGATCCGCGTCACCACGGGCTTGCCCTCGTCCGTCACGGCCAGGAAGGCCCCGGTCGCGACGCTGTCGGTCGCGATGACGTGGTAGCTGTTGTAGGAGAACTCCTGCCCCGGCTCCAGATGCGGCATCTGCCCCACCACGCCGTCACCCTCGACGACCAGTTTTTCCCGGTTTTTCGCCTCGATGATCCACTTTCTCCCCTTCACCGTCAGGGGCACCTTTGATTTGTTCGCGATCGTGATGAAGTACACGAAGGCGTAGGGGCGATCAGGTGGCGCCTCCAGGCTGTCCACGTAGATCACCTCGTCCACCGTCGCCGTAAATCCGGGCAGTTCCTGCGCTTTGACAAACACGCCCTCAGTTTTAGATGCGAACGCCGAAGTTTAAAGTAGAACTTTCCGCTGATGTCTCCACTCCCCACCTCACCTCCCGTCGTTCTCACCATCGCCGGCTCCGACTGTTCCTCCGGCGCAGGCCTTCAGGCCGACCTGAAGGCCTTTGGCGCGCTCGGCTGCTACGGGCTGACTGCGGTCACCTGCATCGTCTCGGAGGTGCCGGGAAAGGTGGAGCGCATTCAGGCCGTCGATCCCGACGTGGTGGCCAGCCAGGTCCGCCTGCTGCTGGCGTCCTTCCCCATCCGGGCCATGAAAACCGGGATGCTCTACTCTGCCGGGGTGGTCGATCTCGTCACGGACGCCCTGCTCGCCCTCCCGGCGGAGCGCCGCCCGCATCTGGTCATCGATCCCGTCATGATCGCCACCAGCGGCGACTCCCTCATCACCCCCGAGGCCGTCACCGCCTACCGGGAGCGCCTTTTCCCCCTGGCCAGCCTCGTCACGCCGAACCTCGACGAGGCCGCCGCCCTGCTCGGCCGCCCGCTGGACAGCCCCGCCGCCGCCCGCCAGGCCGCGCTCGACCTGGCCGGGCACTGGGGCGTCCCCTTCCTGGTGAAAGGCGGCCACCTGCGCGGCGAGGTCGCCCTGGATTTCCTCGCCCCCACGGCGAACGGGGCGGACCTCCTGCAGCTGGAGTCCCCGTACATCCACGGCGTCAGCACCCACGGCACCGGCTGCACCACCAGCGCCGCCATCACCGCCGGGCTGGCGCACGGGCTCGGCCTGCCCGCCGCCGTCAGCCAGGCCAAGGAATACGTTACCCGCGCGATCCTCCACATCTGCCGGTGGAATGGCGTGGACGCCCTCAACCACGGAGACTGGAAATGAAACCCGCACCCTTTTTCACCACCCTCGCCGCCGCCGCGCTGGCCGTGCTGCCGGCCACCGCCGACACCCCGCCGCGCGCCGCCGTGGATGCGCTCAACCAGGCGCAGCTCCAGGACATCTTCACCCGCCTCCGCGCCGCCAGCGTCCAGCGGGAAAAACTCACCCTGGAGGAACTCAACCGCGCCGCCCTCGAAGGCCTGCTCGGGCGCATGGACTTCACCGCCCAGCTCATTTCCCCCGCCAGCCCGCCGCCCCTGCCGCTGGTGGCGGAGAAACTCGGCGACACCTTTGCCTGCTTGCGCCCCGGCCAGTTCACTGCTGCGGAGCTGCCCGCCATCGATGCCGCCCTGCAGCAGTGGACGGAGGAAAAAGTGACCACCCTCATCCTGGACCTGCGCGCGCCCGCCGCTCCGGGCGACCTGGCCGTGGCGGAGTCCCTGCTCAGCCGTTTTCTCCCCGCAGGCCAGCTCCTTTTCACCCTGCCCGCAGCCGGGACCACACCCGCCCGCACCTTCACCACCATCGGGCAGTCGCTCTGGTCCGGCTCCGTCATTCTCCTGCTGGACAGTGAAACCGGGAACGTCGCCGAGACCGTCGCCGCCCTCCTTCTCCGCACCCTGAAGCCCGCCTCCTACGGCACCCCCACCCGCGGCCAGGCCCTCGCCTTTGACACCCTGCCCCTCGGGCCGGACACACGTCTCCTCTTTGGCACCGTGCCCGTCACCCTGCCCGACGGCACCTCGCTCCTCCGCCAGCCCAGCGTCCCGGCCACCAGGGCGCCGGAGGACCCCGCCGCCAAGCGCACCATCTTCGCCGCAGCCGAAAAGCAGGGCCTCAAGCCCTTCCTCTTTGAAACCTCCCGCCCCCGCGTCAACGAAGCCGCCCTCATCAACAAGGACAACCCCGAACTCCCCTACAAAATCGCCCGCACCGCCGGCCAGACCACCCAGTGGGACACCCCGCCCCTCATCGACCGCCCGCTCCAGCAGGTCGTGGACGTCCTGCTGGCCACCGAGTTCCTCGCCACACCACCGGTGAAAAAATAGACCCGCCACGACCTCGACGCCGCCCCATGCCACCGGATGCTCCCGGGCTGGCGCAGCCCGTGAAACGCGGGACCCCATTTGCCCGCCGGCCCCAGACAGGCTATCTTCAGCGTATGAAAACAGAATCAGCGAAGAAGCCGCACCACAAGACCCCGAACGGCAATGGGCGGTGCCGCGTCGTGCTCACCGGCGGCCCTGGAGGCGGAAAAACCACCGCCGCCGACCTCTTCCGCCGGGAAATCGGAGACAAGGTCGTTATCGTTCCCGAGTCCGCCACCCTCCTTTTCGCCGGGGGCTTCCCGAGGCCGTCGGATGCGAAGGCCAAACTGGCCGTTCAGCGCGCCATCTTCCACGTGCAGAGAAATCTGGAGGAAGTCCAGGCCGCCCTTTTTCCCGACCGCATCCTCCTCTGCGACCGCGGCACCGTCGATGGCGGCGCCTACTGGCCGGGAAAGCCCTCCGGTTTTTTCAAGGAGCAGGGCACCACGCTCGAAGCCGAACTGGAGAGGTACGACGCGGTCATCTTTTTCGAAACCGCCGCCGCCGGCGGCCTCAGCGTCGAGGGCGGCAACCCGTGGCGCTGCGAAAACCTCGACGAGGCCCTCGATCTCGACACCCGGCTGCGCGACCTCTGGTCACAGCACCCGCGCTTCGTCTTCGTCCCGCACAACCCGTCATTTTTCAAGAAAATCACCTTCGGCCTGGCCGCCCTGGAAAGCCTCGTCGCCCAGCTGTCCAGCGGGCGCTGACTCCACTGAGGCGCCCGCTCACGCCCCCGCCAGCGCCTGCACCGGCAACTTCGTCAGTTGCATGCCGCCGTTGGTCTGCGGGAAATAATTGGCCGCCCACTCGCTGTCGAAGAGCACCACCGGCAGGTTCGCCGAATCATAGGCAACGCGCGAGCCCGTCGGCAGGGACAGCCCGTCCAGCTGGTCCTCCGTCACCCCCTCAGGCAGCCAGCGGATCACCGTCCACGGGGCCGGCTCCAGGCGGGATGGCGCACCGTACTCCGCCTCCAGACGGTACTGCACCACCTCAAACTGCAGCTGCCCCACCGCCGCCAGCAGGGGGATCAGCGCGGCGGAGTCCCGGATGCGCAGCACCTGGATGACCCCCTCCTGCAGCAGCTGGTCCAGACCCTGGCGAAACTGTTTAAACTTGGCCGTGTTCGGGTTGTGCAGGTAGGCGAAGACCTCCGGCGCAAAGCGTGGAATGGCATTGTACACCAGCCCCTCCTCCGTGCTCAGCGTGTCGCCGATTCCAAATTCACTCAACCCCACCAGGCCGATGATGTCCCCCGGATACGCCTCATCCACCGTTTCCCGCTCGTTGGCAAAGAGCTTGTGCGAGCTGCTCAGGCGGATCTTTTTCCCGCTCTTCGGGTGCACCACCGCCATGTCCCGCTCGAACTTCCCGGAGCACACCCGGATGAAGGCGAGACGGTCCCGGTGCTTCGGATCCATGTTCGCCTGGATCTTGAAGAGGAACCCGGAAAAGGCCGGGTAGTCCGGAGGGATCGTCCGCTCCCCCGCAGGCCGCGGCCCCGGCGCAGGCGAGTGGCGCAGAAACCCGTCCAGCAGCAGCTGCACGCCGAAGTTGTTCACCCCCGAGCCCCAGAAAACCGGCGTCGTCGTGCCCGCCGTCACCGCCTCGATGTCAAACTCCGCCCCTGCCATGTCCAGCATTTCCAGCTCCTCGCTCACCTTCGCAAAGGTCTCGTCATCCAGCTTTTGCCTCACCAGCGGATCATCCAGCCCCCGCACCGTCTCCGGCGCCCGGAACTGCCCGCCCACCGTCCGTTCAAAGAGGTGCACCTTCATATCCCGCCGGTCAAAGACCCCCTTGAACCGGTCCCCCGACCCCATCGGCCAGTTCACCGGAAAGGCGTGGATGCCCAGCACCCGCTCCACCTCGTCCAGCAGCGCCAGCGGCTCCAGCGTCGGCCGGTCGCACTTGTTCATGAACGTGAAGATCGGCACCCCCCGCTGCCGGCACACCTCAAAGAGCTTCCGCGTCTGCGCCTCGATCCCCTTGCCCGCGTCGATCACCATCACCACCGCATCCACCGCCGTCAGCACCCGGTACGTGTCCTCGGAGAAATCCTTGTGCCCCGGCGTGTCCAGCAGGTTGATCCTGTATCCGTCATACTCAAATTGCAGCACCGTCGAGGAAACCGAGATCCCCCGCTTCCTCTCCAGCTCCATCCAGTCAGACGTCGCCGCGCGCTGGTTTTTCCGGGCCGTCACAGACCCCGCCAGCTGAACCGCACCTCCGTAAAGGAGAAGCTTTTCAGTCAGCGTCGTCTTCCCGGCATCCGGGTGCGAAATAATGGCGAACGTGCGTCGCCGGGCGATCTCATGAGCGGTATCCACAGGGGCGCGAAGGTACGACCGATTCACCATTCGGCAACGAGAACATGCCCGCGAATGC
>JANOAS010000426.1:0-55785 GCA_031411255.1 bacterium | reverse complement strand
ACCCGGCAACCAAGCGGCCCGACCGGCTCCCTTTCCCCCCGTCCCCACCCCGCCGCCCAACGCCCCAGCGACGCCGCCGAACGATCCGGCGACGCCGCCAAACGATCCGGCGACGCCGCCGAACGACCCGGCGACGCTGCCGAACGACCCGGCGACGCCGCCCAACGGTCCGGCGACGCCGCCCGACGGTCCGGCGACGTCGCCCAACGACCCGGCGACAGGCACTTTTCCCGGCAGGGCCCCATCCCGGCGCGGAAGGTCGGCGTGCGACAAACTGGCGCAGTCATTTTCCCGGCAGACCCGGCAGCGGCCCGGCGAAATCCTGTTCGATCAGCGCCAAACCCGATCCCGGAGGGATCGCAGCCATGAGCGAGGCGTCGGAGCGAAGGATGAGCGCAGACGCCTCGAAGAACGCAACAAGAAGTGACGACCCCGGAGGGTGTCGCAGCGCCGTCCCCACCACCCGCCGCACACCCCGTCCCACCCGCCCGCGCCACATCCCAAGCCCCCCGCTTCGACACCCTCCGGGGTCGCCGGACAAGGGGGGCGCGACGAGGCGTCTGCGCTGGCGCTCCGACGCCTCGCAAATCGCTGCGATCCCTGCCGAGGTCGGAAGAGCTGAGACCCGCGATGGCGCGGCATGGTCCTTCCGGCGTCCTATTGGCAAGGCTCGCGCAGGGAAATCACAAGCTCCCCCCACAGAAGCCGACGGCAGCGTCCACTACGCCAAAGGCGTTGTTTCTCGATAGCCTGGGGTTGCCGAGGCACGAGGCTACCCCAGGACACACCCGCCGTGCAAGGCTACCCGGAACCGGGTTGCATCATCCCCGGACCGGCCGGGCCGGACTCGCGTCGCACTCCCTGCACGGCGAGATGATGGAACCCGTGCCGGGTACCCGCTCGATTGTGCGGCTTCCTGGGGTAGGTCGCCGTTCCGCCGGCCAACCCCAGGCTATCGGGAATCAACGCCTTCGGCGTAGGCAGATGCTGACCCGGCTCCATGATTTACCTGCGCGAGCCCCGGATCCTTCCGGCGTCCCTTTGGGAAATCCCCGGATTTCCCCCCTTGCAGCGCCCCGGCAGGTGCGTCGAGCGTGGCGGACTGTGGAAAAGGCCACCGCCATCCTCCTGCGCAAGACGCCCCTGACCGAGACCAGCCTCATCATTCACTGGTCCACGGAGGAGCATGGCCTGCTGAAGACGGTGGCGCGCGGCGCCCGCAGCCCGAAGAGCGCCTTCGCCGGAAAGCTGGACCTCTTTTACTCCGGGGAACTCGTCTTTGTCCGCAGCCGTGTCTCGGACCTGCACACCCTGCGGGAGGTGAGCATCACCACCCACCGGGCCGGGCTGCAAACGAACTACCTCCGCGTGCTCTGCGGCTCGTATTTCATCCGCCTCCTGGAGCTGGTGGCGGAGCCGGAGACGCCCATCGAGCCCCTGCACGACCTGCTGCGCCGGGCCCTCGACTACCTGGCCACCCGCGACCCGGACCTGCGCGGCGTCCTCCATTTCGAGAGCCAGCTGGCCACCCTGCTCGGCCTGGAGCCCCCGCCCGGCGGCTCTCCGGTGCAGGCCATCCGCCAGCACGCCCACACCATCCCGGACCAGCGCGGCAAACTCCTGGCCGCGCTCAAGACTCTAGGAGCGCCGTAGACACCGGCCGGCCAACAGGGGCGGAAGGCGGCATTTCCGGCATCCGACCAAAGTCGGACCCGGGCCCGAGTGTTTGGCTTGCCCGTGCGCCCGCTGGCGGGGAAAGTGCCGGCCATGGAACCGGGCGGATGAGCGCAGGGTGCCAGCCAGTTTGACCGTGACCCGCCACTCCCAGTGAACTCGTGAAGCCCGACATCCCACCAACCGCTGCGTCCACCGGAGACCTCTCCGGGGAGCGCACCGAAATCCCGTCCGACATGCTGCGGGCCAACCGCGCGCTGGCTCTGCTGCTGGCCGTGGTGCTGGCGCTGGCTGCCGTGGCGGTGTACTACGTTTACCGGAGCAGGCAGCATCAAACCCGCGCTGAGCAGGCCGAAAGCGACGCCACAGAGCGCCTGTGGCGCGTCTCACTCGCGCGGGCCAAAGCCGAACGCACGAACCCGGAAGCCGGCCGCCGAGCAGCCGCCCTCGAGGCAGTGAAGACCGCCGCCGCCATTCGCCCTTCCGTGGAATTGCGAAACGAGGCGATTTCCGCGCTGCGCACGCTGGACCTTGAGGTCGAGACAGAATGGCCATTGGGGCCTGACTTGCGCGGCTTTCAGTTCGATCCGCCGCTGGAGCACTACGCCTCGCGCACGTCGTCAGGAGTGGTGACCCTGTTCCGTATTGCGGACAATGCCCCGGTGCGCCAGTATCCCCGCCCGGCGCTGCTCAGCCCGCGCAGCAGCGTGGCGGAGTTCGTTTTCTCCAGTACTGGGAAATACCTGGCCGTGCGCTACGAGGAAGGCCCGGTGGTGCTCTTTGACAGCGCTACGGCGCAGGTGGCGGGCGCGATCGGTCACGACGGGCGCGTCACGCGCACCACGTGGCCGCCGAGCTTCACCGCAGACGACGCGCTCATGTGCCTGGTGATGTCTGCCGGCAAGGAAACGTTCGTCCTCTACGACATCGCCGCGAAGGAACTGAGGCGCGTGGCGGACATGCCGGAAAAGCTGAAATACCGCGAGCCCCAGAGCCAGGCGGCGGTGAGCCCGCGCGGCGATGTGGTGGCGTGGCACGACGGGGTGCATGTGCACCTGATGGACGCCGTCACCGGCGCGGACAGGCATGAAATTACCGCGCCCACCGTGGTCAGGACTCTCACCTGGGACCGCCGCGGAGACCGGCTGGCGGTCGGTTGCGGCAATGCTGCGCTCTTTCTCGTGGAGGCAGCCACCGGACGCATGATGCAGATGGGGGGACGCTTCGTGAAGCCCTGGGCGCAACAGTTCAATGAGGACGGCTCACTGCTCCTGAGCGCCGGCATCGACGGCGTGACGAGCCTCTGGGAAGTGGATGCCGCGCGGCTGCTGTGCCAGTCGTCAGAAGCACGCGGCATGGCCATTTCCGCCAGCGGCGACCGCATCGGCTGGGGCATTCCCCGGAAGAAAGTGGGCGTCTGGCGCGTGGCACAGCCCGTGGCCGGGACGCTCCTGCAGGGAAGCTACCGCGACGTGGCCACCATCTGGCAGCAGGATTTCTCCGCCTCCGGCAGGCGCGCCGTGTGGTCACCCCCCACATGGATGGATGCGAATGCCCTGGAGCTTTGTGATTTGGCAGGCAGCCACCAAGGTGTGCTCCGCCTGGGACGGAAGGCCGCAGCCGGATTTCTGCCAGGAACGGAGACGCTGTGGATCACGGGCACCGGTGCGCTGACGCTGCACGACTGGCCGGACGTGACGCAGCTGCCGCAGGGCGCGCTCCCGGAAAAGGGGCGCATTCCGCTGCCGCCGGGTTTTCAGCCTGTGATGGCGGCCTTCAGCGACAACGGAAAATACGCTGCGGTGGCGGGTGCCGCCGGGCAGTTGATCGCCATGGAAACGGCCAACCCGGCCGCTGCCGTCAGCATGGAAAACGGCGTGCGCTTCACCGCGGACGTGCCCGGCCCCGCCGGGGCAGCGGGCTCCGGCTCCCTCGCCATCAGTCCGGATGGCCGCTGGGTCATAGCCGGGCGCGACACCCGGAAGGGCGACCCCACCATTTGGGATGCCCGCACAGGCAGGCTCGCCGCCCGGCTCCCCATCGCCGCAGCGCACGTCGCATTCAGTCCGGATGGCAAAAGCCTGGTTACTGTCGGCATCCGCCAGGTGTGCCTGTGGTCCACCGGCAGATGGCACGAACTCTGGAGCCGCGACCGCCCCGCTTCGCTCGCCGGATACCTGGGCGCGGCAGCCTTTTCGCCCGATGGCTCCACGCTCGCATGGACGAGCGGGCTGGACGTGATCGAACTCTCCAATGCCGCCACCGGCGTGGAGCTGGCTTCGTTTCCCGTCTCCAGGCTCTACCCGCTCACCGGATTGCGGTTTTCCGGTGATGGCTCGCAGATTTTCGCCACCGGTCCTGAAGGAAAGGCGCAGATCATCGACACGGGCAAACTGCGAACAGAGCACCTCGCCGGACTGGGCCTGGACTGGACCACCGCCCCGCAGGCCGCTGCCAGCGGAGAACGCGGCACCGGACCAGCGTATCCGGGATGGCTGCCGATCGCTTTTGGCCTCGCAGCCGTGGGGGCGGCCGGCCTGCTGGGCATCATCCTCTTCCGGCGGCAGGGGCGGCTGGCGAGTGAATTTGTGGTGGCGGCAAAACTGGCAGCCGACAAGGATCGCGAACTGAGCGCAGAGCGTGCGCTGGGCGAGCTGAAAAGCCGCTTCGTCACCACGGTGAGCCACGAGTTCCGCACGCCGCTGGGCATCGCCATGAGCGCTGTCGAACTCCTGCGGCACTACGAGGACCGGCTGCCCCGGGAAAAAAGGACGCAGCTTTTCGAAGACATCCACTCGGCGACGAAAAACATGGCCGGCCTCATGGAGCAGGTGCTCGTGCTGGGCCGCGTGGACGCAGGCAAGCTCGCCTACCGTCCTGCGCCGCTCGATCTCGATGCCCTTGCGCAAAAGCTCACCGACGAATCCCTCTCCGCCACCAACCGCAAGTGTCCCATCGAGTGGACCGCAGAGAACGACCTCTCCGGTGCCCACGCCGACGAGGCCCTGCTGCGCCACATCTTCACAAACCTCATCAGCAATGGTGTGAAATATTCCCCCGCCGGCGCGGCGGTGCACTTCCACGCCCGGCGCGAGGGACTGATGGCCGTCTTCACCGTGCAGGATCACGGCATCGGCATCCCGGAGAAAGACCTGCCGGAACTGTTCGAAGCCTTCCACCGCGGCACAAACGTCGGCGAAATCCCCGGTACCGGCCTCGGCCTCGTCATCAGCAAACGCTGCGCCGAACTCCACGGCGGCAGCATCCAGGTCAAGTCCGCCCCCGGGGAGGGGACCACTTTCACCGTTCGCATTCCAGCGTGGTGAAGAGGTGGAGCGCCACCCCGGCACCGGACGCACTCCCGTGCTCCCGCCTGCCCCCTTCGGCATTGCCATGCAGCGAAAAGGGAGGGAGGATGGGGCTATCCCTTGCACAGCCGAACGCCATGAACCGCCGCCATTTTCTCACCACGTCCGCCGCCGCCGCCCTCGCCCCAGCGGGACTGTCTGCTGAATCCCCAGCCAGGCTGCGTGTCGCCGTGATCGGGCACACGGGGCGAGGGGACTACGGCCACGGCATCGACACGATGTGGCTCCAGCTTTCAGAAACGGAGATCGTGGCCGTGGCGGATGCCGGGGCGAAGGGGCTGGAGGCGGCGCTCAAGCGGCTACAGGTGACCAAAGGATTTGCCGACTACCGCGCCATGCTGGCGGAGGTGAAGCCGGACATCGCCGCCATCGGCCTGCGTCACGTGGACCAGCACCGGGACATGATCCTGGCCGCCGTCGGGGCCGGGGTGAGGGGGATCTACATCGAGAAGCCATTCTGCCGGACGCCGGCGGAGGCGGATGAAATCCTGGCCGCCTGCGAGGAGAACAAGGTACGGCTGGCCGTGGCGCACCGGAATCGCCATCACCCGGTGCTGCCGGTCGTGGCGAAGATGATCCACGACGGCGTGATCGGGCGCGTGCTGGAGATCCGGGCCAGGGGGAAGGAGGACCAGCGGGGAGGCGCGCTCGATCTCTGGGTGCTGGGCTCGCACCTGCTGAACCTCGCCACTTTCTTCGCAGGCAGGCCGCTGGCGTGTTCCGCCACTGTGCTGCAGGACGGCCGCCCGGTCGCGCAGGCGGATGTGAAGGAGGGCGACGAGGGCGTGGGCCCGCTGGCGGGAAACGAGGTGCACGCCAGGTTTGAAACAGAACGCGGCTGGCCGGTGTTCTTTGACTCCATCGCAGGGGCGGGTGTCGCTGGCGAGGGTTTCGGCATTCAGATCATCGGAACCCGGGGCACGCTGGATCTGCGTGCTGACAAGGAGCCGACGGCCTCGCTTCTGGCGGGCAGTCCTTTTGCTTCCGCAGAGGCGCCGCGCACCTGGGTGCCGGTGACCTCCGCCGGACTTGGCCTGCCGGAGCCCATTCCCGGGCTGGGAAAACAGCTGATGGACCATCTCATTTCCGGCCGTGACCTCATCGCGGCGATCCGCGACCAGCGCGAGCCGCTGTGCAGTGCACGGGACGGGGCGCTCACCGTGGAAATGATTTCCGCCGTCTTCGAGTCCCACCGGCTCGGCGGGGCGCGCGTGGCGCTGCCGCTGGCGGCGCGGGGAAATCCGTTCACGCAGCTCAAGTGAGTTTTCCCCGCGAGAAACGGGACGGGTGAAAGAAAATTCGAAGATCTACGATGAACGTCGTTGACAACTACGATGGAAATCGTATATCACGGCATGCCTGCGAAACCAGTCCTGCCAAAACCAACCGAAGCCGAACTCGAACTCCTGCGTGTGCTGTGGGACCGTGGACCGAGCACGGTGCGGGAAATCCACGAGGCCTCGGCCGATGAAAAGGAAACCGGCTACACGACGACGCTGAAGATCCTGCAAAACATGGCCGCGAAGGGACTGGTGCTGCGGGATGAAGCGCAGCGCTCGCACGTCTACTCCGCAGCGATCAAGGCGGAGCAGACGCAGAGGCAGCTGGTGAAAGATCTGCTGCATCGCGCCTTCGGCGGATCTGCGGCCCAGCTGGTGGTGCAGGCCCTGTCGGCGAAGAAGGCCTCGCCAGAGGAGCTGGCGGAAATCCGGCGGCTTCTGGATGAAATGGAAAACCCGAAATCGAACCGCTGAAGCCCGCCTCTCGTCCGTCCAACAACCACTTTTCTGATCCCATGTCATGAACACCCCATCCACCATCATCGAAGCTCTCGGCTGGACGCTTCTACATTTCCTCTGGCAGGGCACGGCGGTCGCCGCTGCGCTCTGGCTCGTCCTGCTCGCGGGGAAAAAGCTGTCGTCCCGGCTGCGGTATAACGCCGTGGCGCTGGCACTGGCCGCCATGGTCGTGTGGCCGGTGGCAACGTTTCTGCGGCTCCAGCCGCATGCGTCTGCGGACCGTCCTGCTGTGGTTTCGCTCCCGGTGGCATCCGTGGTCCAGTCGCCGTCTGCGCCTGTGCCGCTGCCTGAAGAGCCAGTGGCCAGCCCGACACCGGCGAGGGTGCTGCCAGTTTCCACACCTCCTCCGGCGACAGGGGTTTTGCCGTCGCTTGCGGTTCAGTCTCCGGCCGGCTTCGGCACAAAAATGCGGCCGTTTTTCCCGTGGCTGGTCGGCCTCTGGGCGCTGGGGGTGGGGGTGCTTTCCCTGCGGTTTTTCCTTGGCTGGCAGGCGGTGCAGAGAACGCGCCGGTCGGGCCGGATGCTGGAGGATGCGGCCTGGACGGCCCGTTTTGCGAAACTGAAGGCCCGGCTGGAAATCGCGCGACCAGTGACGCTGCTCGTCTCCGCCACAGCGGTCGTGCCCATGGTCATCGGCTGGGTGAAACCGGTGGTCCTCGTGCCTGCGGGGTTGTTCATCGGACTCAGCGCCGCGCAGCTGGAGGCGATCCTGGCCCACGAGCTGGCCCACATCCGCCGGTGTGACTACCTGGCCAATCTCTGCCAGACGGCGGTGGAGACGGTTCTCTTTTACCACCCGGCCGTGTGGTGGGTCTCCGCCAGGCTGCGCGAGGAGCGCGAGCACTGCTGCGATGACGTGGCGGCATCGCTCACCGGCAGCGCCCGGGACTACGCGCGCGCCCTCACAGCGCTGGAGGAGATTCGTGGAGTGGCGGCTCTGCCTTCAGGTGCGGTTTCCGCCGCCGGCGGCTCACTGCTCTCCCGCGTGCGGCGGCTGCTGGGGATGGCCCCGCGTGAATCCACGGGAGCCGCCCCCTGGGTCTTTGGCGGAGTGGCGCTGCTGGTGGCTGCCCTGGCGGTCACCGGGGTGATGAAGGCGCAGGGCGAGCCGGCCTTGCCTGTGGCGGCAAAGAAATCCGAAGCCACCGTCCGCACTGGCAAGCCTGGCGAAGTGCTGGAGATCGACAGGAAATACCGGTTTCAGTTTCTGAAGGACAAAATCATCCTGAGCCGGCCTGGCAAGGACTTGGCGGATCCCGGGGCCTACGTCACCGGGCCAGACGGTGCCTGGCCCACGGCGGTCACGAGCTGGCCTGTTTCCTCCTCCGGTGCCGGGTATGTCTGCGGCTTTGACACCGCCGCTGAGCGGCTTTGGCTGGTGGTCGGTCAGACGATCTGGCCGGTCGACTACGGAAGCCCGAACGGGATGGTCCTTCATGGAAATGGTGGCGCGAGCTATGCCTTCAGCACGGCAGAGGCTGGCGGATTTTCTCTTGCCGACATGCCGGATGGCGTGCGTGACGCGCTCAAACTGGCCAGGAACACCGGTGTGATCGTGGCGAAGCCAGGCGACAGCAGTGTAAAACTTCGCGAGTGGAAGAACTCCGGCGCGAATTTCAACGTGAGCTGCGAAAAAGGCGGGTTGTCCTTTGGCAGGAGCGACGGTTCCACACTGTGGATCGTGCATGGCGACGTGAAGCTGGAGAACGAGGGCGACTACACCCTGGCCTGCGAACCCGACGCCAAACGGCTTTGGGTGGCGGATGCGCAGGGCGCGGTAAAGTGCATCGAATTTGACCCGGAGGTGCGCACGGTGGGCACATGGAAAAAGGGTGATCCTGCTGGCGACCTGGGCGGAATGACCGCCAAAGTCCGCGAGGCGCTAAAGCTGCCGACTGGGGCAGCTGGCCTCCAGCCTGTCACCGACGGCACCTTCACAGCCCAGGTGCTGGCCGTTCCCGGCCAGGAGCAGGTGGTCATCCTGACGAAGCGTCCCCTCACCGCGGATCCCGCATCGACAAGCCGCTCGGGGGCCATCACGATGGCCGTCGCCACCTCGGCGAAAACCGAAACGATCCGATACACGTGGCAGGAGGACAATCCGGGCGTCATTGATCTGAAGGTCGGCGGCTATGCCGTCGCGCGTTTTGATCTCACCCGGGGACGCGTCTTTTTCATTCACTTCGAAAAGATGGAGTTCTCCGCCGATGTCTTTCAGGTCCCAGCCGAGGTCGAAGTTCCCATCGTTTCCTCACCGGCAACGCTGACTCAGGCCGGGACCGCAGTGGAGGCATGGTATGCCGGGGTGGATGACCGCGCCCTCTGGGAGCGCAGCCGCGTCATTGTTCCAGAGGCTGACTACAAACCCGGGCAGCCGCTGGATGCGGCTGCGGAAAAGATCGTGTGGAGCGAGCCCAATGAAGCGGGTCTGCGGCTCGGCCTCGGCGGTCTGGAGAGAGGGGTGGGCTATCCCATCGGCCAGGCGCTGCCGGTGAAGCAATACATCCGCAACGACGGAAGGGAGGCGATCACCCTCAGCCCGACTCAGGTTTTCAATGAAGGTGTGGATGGCGAACTCATCCGCACTGCGGATGGCAGGAAGTTCCCGCACCGAAAGGGCTACCGCTGGAACATCGGATTCACGCGGGTGCGGCTGGCCCCCGGCCACTACTACGCGCTCGGTTCCGGGCCGCTGCGGACCTGGATGGCGGAAAAAGACGGCTCCAGCTCCGGCGCCATCGGGATGCTGGAGCATGGATTTTCTGCGCTGCCGGGCGACTACACCCTGCAGCTCACACACGGCATCGGCCAGTTTCTGGGACGGCCGGTGAATTCCAATTTCGGCAATCCGGGCAATGCTCCGGGCCTGGGCGAATGGACCGGGGTGCTCAAGTCCGCTGCGGTGCCGCTGCGGCTGGCGGACCAGCAGATCAAGACGGCCCGCGCCGGGGGCAGCGAGGCCTTTGGCAAAAGCTACAAAATCGATTTCGACAAGGGCGTGCTGAAGCTGCGGCACTACAACGGATATCCCAACATGTCGCGCACCGGCGGCGATTGGGAGGACAACAGCCGCGACTGGAAGGTCAGGACGGCGGACGGTGACTACCTCGCCGCGTGGGCGGTGGGGGGCAAAGGAATCTGGGTGAAGGATGCGGAGGCAATCACACGGCTGGATGTGAAGGATATCCTCACAGAGACCGGCCACTGGACGCTGGAGCAGGCAGCGGCAACGCCCGGCCTCATGCCCGATGGTGTGCGCGCCGCCTTCCAGCTGCCGCCGCTGGCACCAGCCGCTTTTGATTTCCGCAAACTGCCCAGGACTGCCGGCGCGGCCAGGATTGATAGGGGATTTTTCACTCTGACTCTGCCCGCCGATGGCGCAGTTCTGAAGGTGCCGCACGGAGGGAAGGAATTCTTTATCGAGTGCGAGGGTAGCACTTACGGGCCCGCGACGGGCAATCCGGTTGTCGAACTCGGCCTCGCGGACCTGCTGCGCCAGAAGCTGGCGGAGACGCCGAACACGGCTGGCCTAGCCCTGCTGGAGGACATGATCACGAATGGCCGCGGCACCATCCGCGACTGCGCCTTCCGCCTGCTGGGCGAGCTGAAGGCCCCGCAATCGCCCTTCGCCTACGACGCCCTGTTTCACGCCATGATCAGTGCGGAAATCGAGGACGAGGGAGCCAGGGAGATTTCTGGAGAAGGAGGCACCGGCTACATGTATTTTCACAACCTCTTCCACACCCAGCGGCTGGAGTGGGAGCGCACCCGCCCGCTGATGGCTGCGGACCGCTACCAGCCCGGCGAAAAAATGGCGGACCCCGGCATCCTTTGGACGCCCGGCCCGGATGGTCTGAGCCTCGGGATTTCCGGCCTGCCGGAGGGGGCCAGCCTGCGCATCGGGAAATCGATTCCAGTCGTCGTTTACCTGCGCAACGACAGCCCGGCAGCGGTGAGCCTGAGCGTGCCCACCGAGCACAATCCGGTGCTTCAGATTTCCCTGACGGACGTCCAGGGTGTGAAGCTCACGGCGCACTATCCGTTCAGCGGAGGTCTCACCGGCTACCAGCAGCGCCGGCTCGAGCCAGGCACCGGGGTGAAGGTGGCGTCCTTCGATCTGGAGGCCTGCGCCACGGCGGAGGAGGCCGACAGCGTCGTTCACAAGCCAGGTAAAGCACAGAACCCGCGCCTGGCCGTTCCCGCAGGCCGTTACACGCTGTATCTCGACTACCGTAACTATCAGGAGCACCCTGTGCCGAAGGGCGCCGCCGCCGAGTGGACGGGGAAATTTAGCGCCACGCCCGTGGCCATCACTATGAGCGGAAATTCAGCAGCCTCCGCCCCCGTGTCGCCGCCCAGCGTGCGTGGCCTCAGCCTCGCAGGCCTGCCCGTGCATCCCGCTTCGCCCGGCTGGCCTCATGCATTCGGCATCGACGAACTCTACGAGGCGAATGCCGACACAGCGGGCCGCCATCGTCAGAGAGAGGACGTTTACGATCTGCAATTGCCCGACGAACCAGGTCAAGTCTGGATGAAGCTGCGCAAGGGCGCGCCGCATTTCTTCATCGAGTTCCAGGACCGCACCATCGGCCCGGTTCCCGGCGATCCGTTCGATAAGCTGAACCTCGTGGATTACATGCTGAAGCAGCGGTTCCCCTCAGAGAAGCTGCGCACAGCCGAAGTGCTGCGGCTCATCCGCAACGGCGGCGAGCCCTGCGTCCGCGCCGCGTGCAAGCTCCTGCAAGGTTTCGCCCCGGCTGATGCCACGACGCTCCACGGTGCACTGGCGGAGTGGGCCAAGAATGCTGGGCCCAGCGAAACGAAGGTCGCTGTCGAGAAAGTGCTGCACCCCACCGCACCCACCATTCGCGGCGTGAGCCTGGACGGCGTGCCCAGCACGGAAGACTCCGATTCAATCACTGGCCTCGCCGAGCCCGACCCGGACCGGCCCGGCAAATTCCGGCAGAAATTCATGGTCTTTGAAATGCCGCTCTACGGCGAGCCGGGCAACGCCTGGCTGAAGTACCCGGCCGACAAGCACCTGTTCTACATCGAACTCGGCAGCACCACCTACGGACCGATCGACGGCGATCCCGTGCCCAAATTGAAACTGGATGAACTGCTGCGGCAGAAACTGGCCGAGGAGCACCCGAACGATGCCTTGCTGCGGCTGGAGAAGATGATCTACCGGGGCGACACGGCCCTGCGGGAATCGGCCTTCGCGCTGATGCAGGGCCTGAAGGAGCCGAAGTGGCGGTTTGACTACGACAGCCTCATCAAGACGGCGCAGACGTTCCTCGATGAACGCATCCCGGCGGATGAAGTGGAGCGCTGGAAGGCCTCGCTGGCCGGCGTGAAGGAGAAAGCCGCCAAGGCGAGGGAGAAATGGGAAGCCGCCCGCGTGGAGCTGCTGGACAGCGACTACAGCCCAGGCGAGAACTCTGCGGCTGATGAAGCCGGCCTCGTCTGGACTCCGGCGCGCGAAGACGGCATGGTGGTGTGTGTTTCCGGCATCAAACCCGGTGCCACGTGGAAAATCGGCGAGGCCGTGAGCTTCGACGTCTTCCTGAGAAACAACGGCTCCCAAACGCAGAAAATAAGCTGGACGCCGCGGATCGACGAGGGGCTGCGGTACTGGCTCACCGACGAAAAAGGCGCCCGGACCGACGCAAAGATTCTCATGAACACCAGCCGGCTCATCCCCAGGCGGACCAAGCTGGAGCCGGGGCAGCAGATTAAATTCAAGTCCGTCACGGCCTTGGTCGGCCCCGTGAAGGAGGAAGGGGGAGGCAAAGGCAAGTTCACCGACTTCTCCGTGGCGCCGGGCCGGTACAAGCTCGAGATCGAAGCGCGCATCGGCAGCTTCGAGATCGGCAGTGCGGACACCAAGGTCACGGTGCCCGCCAAAGGCGAGTGGACCGGCACCATCACGACTCAGCCGGTGGAGTTGGTCATCGTCGGTGGAACAACCTCGTCAAACTCTGCCGCACCCACCATCCGCGGTGTCAGCCTGGATGGCCTGCCGGGGCGCGACGACGTCACCACCATCGCCGAGCTGTACGAGCCGCGCCCGGGCAAGCCCGGCGAGATGCAGCAGCGAGCTGGTGTCTTTTTCATGAGCCTGGGCGAGGTCGGGCCGTGGCTTTACCACGCGGCGGGGGCGGATCATTTCTACATTGAGGTACGGCCCGATCCGAAAATCGTGAAGGACGTGATCTACGGCCCCATCAGCGGACATGCGGCGGAGCGGCTCGATCTGGCGGGCTGGCTCAAGGAGTCGCCCAAGCACAAAGATCCCGGCTATGCAAAGCGAGTGGCCCGCGACATGCTTGGCACGGGCGACGGTCCGCTGGCGGAACTGGCGCTGAGCTGGCTCCGCGAATTCAAGGCACCCTCGCCCCCTGACGAACATGATCGGCTCATGGGGGCGGTCGAAAAGCACCTGAAGGCAAATCCCCGCTCCGCCGCCGCTGAAAAAGCCAGCACGGTGCTCGCCCAGTTGAAGGAGTTGGCCGCCGCCGCCAGCGCCGAGTGGGAAAAGGAACGGCCCACGCGCCCCGAGGCCGACTACAGCCTTGGTGAGTCGTTGGAGAAACTGGATGACACCGTGCAGTGGGCCGCCCCGGCGCCCAACGGCCTGCGCCTCGGCCTGTCGGGCGTGGAGGCAGGGCAGAAGTGGGAATTTGGCTCCCAGCACACTATCGACCTCTACCTGCGCAACGATGGCACCGAGCCCGTCCGCTTTGCCTGGACGGCACGTCAGGACGATGGCCTGGAGCTGCTGCTCACAGGTGCCGATGGCCAGGAAATCCAGGCTTCGATCACGATGTGGAGCACACTCCTGCTTCACAATCACACCCGGCTCGATCCTGGCCATTTCTTGAAGCTGAAGCAGCAAGTGGGCTTCAAACTGCTCAAGACGACCGCCGAAAACCGCAGCCTGGAACCGGATTTCCACGGGAACCAATTCCTCTTTGCCGAGCCGGGCGCCTACCGGTTCACCGCCCGCTGCCACCTCGGCCTCGCGGACTGGGCGGACGGCAAGGGCGCCAAGCAGATGCGGCCCAAGGGAGAATGGGAGGGCCGGCTGGAGACGGCACCGGTGGAGGTTTCTGTGGTGGACAAGGGCAAGACGGCGGCCGCAGCTCCCGTGCCCGCCTACGGCCCTGCCCGCGAGGACGGCCTGCGCGCCGCGTGGGTGCTTGATCCGGCGAAGGAGAGCTACCACGTGGGCGAGATTGCGAAGTGCCGCGTGCTCTTCCACAACAGCGGGAAGGCGCCCATCACGTTCGAGACCGACGGCTGGCACCAGCACGACACGTGGATGGCTGCCGACGCCACCGGCGCCAAGATCGAAGCGCGGACGACGTGGTTCAGCGGTCTCACGCCGCTGGAGAAAATCACGCTCGGCCCCGGCGAGACGAAGGAAATCCCAGCGCACGGCGTCGGCATCGGCCTGGCGGAGTACGCCGAGGCGACGAGCCTGGCCCAGCTCGGCTGCGAGCTGTGGGCCAAGCCGGGTGACGACGTGACGTGCGTCTGGGACGTGCAGATCCACCCCTCCAGCGGCGAGCGGCTGCGCACTGGTCCGGTGAAGTTCAAGGTCACTGCGGCACCGCCCGCCGGCTCGCGCCCGCCGGTCGTGGCGAGCCAGCTCGGCAGTTACGACGTGGCGCCGGGCGTCATTCTCAACCTCTCCCAGATCGGTGCCGCCGAGGGCTACACCAACTACGCCTGGATCACGTGGGAAAAGGCCCGTGGTGCCGTCGCGGAAGGCAAGGCGGACATTTTCATGCCCCGCAATGCTGATCCAAAGGACTTCAGTATTCCAACCTTCATCTTCGCTCGCGGCGCTTCGGCGCTATGGATCGTGGAAAAGGAACGGGTAAGAAAGATTGATTTTTCGATCCTGGGCGAGGCGAGGGAGTCAGCGTGGAGATGGGCCGAAGTCCCGGCGGACTTCGGCGGAGCGCCGGATGATGTGAGGGGAGAGCTGATCCGGTTGAGACGCTGACCGGCGAGCGCCGGGCCGGGCGGAGCGGGGCGGGGGACGCTGAGTCAAACGGCGGCGAGGCTGCCGCTGTTTACTTTGCCTCCGCCGCGGCGTCCACGACGAGCACCGCGCGCATGACGCGCCAGTGGCCGGGGAAGGTGCAGAGGCAGGGGTAGCGGCCGGGCTGGGCGGGGGCGTTGAAGGTGAGGACGGCGCGGGCCCTGGGGGCGACGAGCGGGGTGTGCTGGAGGATGAGCGGAGTGTCGGGGACGTATTCCCGGGCCACGCCGTCCGGGGTGGCGGCGAGCTGGTCGGCCAGGGCGCCGACTTTGTCCACGGAGTCCGGGGCGCAGAGGACGAAGTTGTGCATCATGAGGTCCGGGTTTTCGAAAACGAGGCGGACCTTTGACCCGGCGGTGGCGTGGAGTTCCAGCGGGGTGAACTGGAGGTTGGGCGCGGACTGAATGCGGAGGACGGCTCCCTGGTCGGCGATCATTTTGTCATAGGCAGCGGCCATGGTTTCCAGGGAGGCAGGGTCGGCGGCTGCGGTGATGCCGGCCAGCCGTGCGCCGAGCGGGTCGAACAAATAAATGGGAGGGGGCGCGCCCTTCCCCTTTTTGAAGGCGAGTTCGAGGACATTGAGGCCGGGCTCAAGATCCAGCGGAACCTGGTGGTCGCTGCTCCACTGGGAATTCGCGGCGAAGACCTGGACGCCATTGAGCGAGACCTCCACAAAGCCGGACTGCACGGCGAGCAGGCCGGTGGTGGCGGCTGCGGCGGTGAGGAAGGTGTGGTGGACGCCGGGGGAGGTCTGCTGCCAGTGCGGGAGGCGGGTCTCGGGGGAAACCTCGAGCACGGGCACGCTGGCGGAGAGCCGCGGCTTTGTGCCGAAGGAAAGATCGTCCAGCATGTGCTTCACAGCGGGCTCGGTGGTGGCGATGGACTGCACGGCGACTTCGACCCCCGGCAGGGTGGGGCGGAGGTGGGCGACGGCATCTATGACCTCCATGCGGACGCGCGGATGCGGGTCGGCTGCCATGGTGACGAGGCGGGCGGCGATGTCTGGCAGGCGGCCCGCCTGGAGCCGGGCCATGTGCACGGCGGCGGCGCGGAGCTGGGGCGTGGCGGATTTCATGAGCCGGTCGAGCAGGGCTGGGCGGGTCTGGCCGAGGCCCTCCCCGATGAAGAGGACCTCCAGCAGTGCCTGGTCAGGATCCGCAGCGCCTGCGAGCCAGGACTCCGCTGCGGCGAGCCCAGGAGCGCCGAGTTTTCTGAGGGCGATGCGGACGTGGTGGCGGACGATGTCCCGCGAATCCAGCAGGAGCGGGCAGAGTTCGGCAGCGGTGGCGCCGTCGATTTTCGGCCAGTCCTTCGCGACGGGGCCGGCGGTGTTCACGATGCGCCAGATACGGCCCTTCACGTGGTTCCAGCGCGGGTCGCGCATCGGGTTCTGCGCATGGCCGATGATGGTGCTGGTGAAGTCCGAGGCGTAGAGGCCGCCGTCAAACCCGAAGGCGAGATCCGCCGGACGGAAGGCGGCATTGGGCGAGGAAACGAGGTCGAGGCGGCCGGATCCATGCGCCCGGCCTTTCTCGAAGTCCATCCTGGTGATGGAAATGGCGTGGGAGCCGAGGAGGGCGGCGGAGGCCATGCCCTGCTGGTATTCAGCGGGGAAATTCGGGCTGGAGATGCTGGCGGCGGCGCTGCCCTTGCCATAGCCGAGGACGCCGCCGTGGTTGAAGGGATGGTAAACCCCGAGTGGACTCCAGGTGAGGACGAGGCCGTCGAGGACGACGCCGTCTCCATACATTTGGTAGGTATTGCCCCAGCGGTCGAAGGTGATCTTCCATGGATTGGGCGTGATGCTCTGCCACTCGGTCTCGATGCGGCCGGTCAGCAGATTGTGCCGGCAGGTGGAGGAGTCCACGATGCGGTGCGGGCCGAAGGGCGTCTCAAACTGGGAGCGGTGGAAGACGCCGTCGCAGAACCAGACGGCGCCCGCCGGGTCTGCGGCGATCATGCCGCCGTGGTGGGAGTCGGTCATGTCCACGCCGCGGAGCAGCTCTCGCCGGGTGTCGGCGCGTCCGTCTCCATCCGTGTCCTGCATGAGCCAGTGGCGCGGCTGCTCGGAAATGATGACGCCCTGCTCGGTGAAGGCGACGCCGTCCAGCGCATCGAGCCCGGAGGCAAAGGTGGTGCACTTGTCCGCGCGGCCGTCGTGGTCCGTGTCCTCGAGGACAATGATTTTGTCCTCCTGCGGCTGGCCCGGCACGGTGTGGGGAAAGCTGGGCATGGTGACGACCCAGAGGCGGCCGCGCGCATCGAAGGCGATCTGCACCGGGGCGCGGAGGTCGGGAAACTGCTCGTCGGAGGCAAAGAGGTTCATGGCATAGCCGTCGGCCACTTTGAACTCGGCCTGCGCCTCGGCGGCATTGCGCACGGTGCCCACGTCGCCATTGGAGCCGGGCTTCGTCCACGGGGGAGGCGGGGGCAGGGAAATGGCGGGTTGGCTGGCAAACTTCGCGTCTGGTTTTTCGGCGATCTCGTGGACGAGCGCGTCGGCCTTCTCGATGCGCTGGAGGTAGAGCGGCATCTCGGCGGCGCGCTCATCGGGGCGCTTGCGCACGCCGTAGTAGAGCACGCCGTTCTTTGGCCGGACTATCTCCTCCACAAAATGGGCGAGCTGGCTGGCGGCCGGGGCCACCTCCGCCACGCGGGCGGCGCTCACCTTTTCCACGGCTTCCGCTCCCACGAGGGCACCGGCGATGAGGCGGGCTGCGCGGGAGTTTCCCTCGTCATTCAGGTGAAGTCCGTTTGAGGTGAGCGGCCTTGTGCTGCCGCTGCGCGTGGGGGTGAAAAGGTCGACGAAGGTGGCACCGCGTTTCGCAGCCGCCTCCGCCAGTGCCTCGGAGTACAGCGCGATGTCGGCATTTCTCGCCGCCGCGTCCGGCTGGCCGGGGCGGTCCGTTTTTTCCGCCGCAGTGGGGGAGAGGATGACGAACTTTGCCCCCGGGTGGAGCCGGGCCAGCTGGTCGAGGCAGCCGGCGAGCTGGGATTTGAAAGCGGGCAGCCCTGCCTTGCCGGCGAAGGCCTCGTTCATTCCGTAGCCCACGACGACGACCTTCGCAGGCCAGGCGGCGAGGAGTTCCTTCATGTGGGAGGCGTAGCCCTCGGCGCGGAGGCGGTTCCCCACCTCATCACCCGTCCAGGCGAGGCTGCGGAAGTGGAGGTTCTTCCCCGGCGTGGCCAGCTGGACCTGGGCCTCCAGCGCCCCGTGCTCCAGCAGGCGCTCGACCATGGAGTTTCCGTAAAAGAGCAGGGTGTCGTCCTTCTCCAGCGGCAGGGCGGCGCGCAGCGGGGCGAGGGAAGCGAGGAGGGCGAGGGTGATGCGGTGCAGGGATTTCATGGGTGGTGCAGGTCCCGGTGGACTTACCATGGAAACCCGGAGCTGCAACGGGCGGATTCGGCACCGACTTTTGAACTGGAGCAGACCATCCTTGGGCCAGATCCCAGCCAGCCAGGTTCATTCTGTTGAATATCTAAGAATCGGCATGCCAGATCTTCTTTGCTTCCCAAAGCGTTGATCCATCTGTATACCAATTTCCACCGTCGATCTGAAGCCCGTCTCCACCCATGAAAACCAAAATCAAAACCCTGCTGCTGGCTCTTGCCAGCTTCGCCCTTTTCCTTTCGCTCCTGCGAAGGCCGCCACCCTGCACCTGCAGGACACGGTCATTGGCACCGAGGTCCGGCTGCCCCTTAACGACATCGACACCAAGCACACGATGCACTACTACTTCATCACCGCCCTGGTCGGTGCGCCCTGGACGTCCAACTTGTGCCTGACTGTGGACGGTCTGTTCAAAACCACCTCGCTCGATTTTTTCATCGCGAGTCGCCCTGACAGCCTGGGTAGAATTACCACCATTGCACCGATGGGGCTGTTCAGTTCATCCCCTTGCGACCAGCAGTCCGGGTTTCTCCCCGCTGGCCAATATCTGATTCTCAGCAGGCCTAGGAATTCAAACTGGAGCAGTGGATATCCCCTCGTGCCATTTGAGCAGGCCGACTCGGAGTTCAATTCCTTCACGTACGATTTTACCTTCAACGGCGAAGTCCGGCTGGATGCGATTTGGAAGGGCAATCTGGATGGAATCTGGGACATTACGGTCATTCCGGAACCGGCTGCAGCCATGCTCACGGGGTTTGGCGTCATCGCCTGCGCCGCACGTTGGCGCAGGCGCGTCCTCGTTTAATCCCGCTCACACCACCAGCACCCTGACCCGCCTCCACCCATGAAAACCAAAATCAACGCGCTGCTGCTGGCGCTTGCCAGCTTCGCCCTTTTTCCTTTCGCTCCTGCGAAGGCCGCCACCCTGCACCTTCAGGACACCGTCATTGGCACCGAGGTGCGGCTGCCCTTTAACGACATCAACACCAGGCACACGATGCACTACTACTTCATCACAGCCTTGGTCGGTGCGCCGTGGACGTCCAATTTGTGCCTGACCGTGGACGGCCTGTTCAACACCACCTCGCTTGATTTTTTGATCGCGAGCAGGCCTGATAGTCAAGGCAGGATATCCACCCGGGCATTCATGGGGCTGCAAAATTCAGCGCCCTGCGACCAGCACTCGGGCTTTTTGCCTGCGGGCCAGTACCTGACCCTCACGAGTCCTCGTAATTCGAATTGGGGCAGCGGCTCTCCCCTCGTCCCGTTTGAGCAGGCCGACGCGGAGTTCAATTCTTTCACGTACGATTTTACCTTCGACGGCGAAGTCCGGCTGGATGCGATTTGGAAGGGCAATCTGGATGGAACCTGGGACATTACGGTCATTCCGGAACCGGCGGCAGCCATGCTCACGGGTTTTGGCGTCATCGCCTGCGCTGCCGGTTTGCGCAGGCGCGTACTCGTTTGATCCCCGCCATGCCAGCCACCCTCTTGGAGGCGGCAGGCTTCTATACTCCCTGGGCATGCCTGCCTTTGGGCGTGGCGGCATCTGGAGGCATCTGAAAACTGGACGAGCGGCCCGGGGGCGTGTAGCCAAATGCAGAAGTCGGTTTCAAACTTTTTCCCATCATGCGCAAACTCCTCCTCATCTCCTGCCTCGCGGTCATGTCCTCGTCACCAGTGCTGGCCGGGCTGAAGCTCGACAGCCCGCTGGAGAGGCAGGTTTTTCAACGCCACAGCAGGGAGGCAGGATCCGTGAAACTGGCAGGCACGGCAGATGGCCCAGTGCGCTACAGGTTGGGCGGGGAGTGGAAGAGCGTGGAGCCGGACGCGGTGACGCACAAGTTTGAGGCGGCGGTGGAGAGCAAAGCCGGGGGCTGGTTGCGGCTGGAGGTGGAGTGCGGCGCGGAGAAGGCGGTGGTGGAAAAGGTGGCCGTGGGGGAGGTGTTCATCATCGCCGGGCAGTCGAATGCCGGGAACTACGGTAGTGAAAAACAGGAGACGAAATCTGGCCTGGTTTCCTCCTTTGACGGCAAGGTCTGGAAGGTGGCGAACGACCCTCAGGCCGGAGCCGGCGGAGGTGGAGGGAGCTTCATGCCGGCCTTTGGCGATGCGCTGGCGAAACGGCTGGGCGTGCCGGTCGGGCTGGTGCCGCTGGCGGCTGGCGGGACGAGCGTACGGGAGTGGCTGCCGAAGGGGATCAAGTTCAAGCAAAACACAACGACCGGCGGCGGGGTGAAGGCGGTGGGGGACGAGTTTGAGTCCAACGGCGTTCTCTTTGACAAGCTGTCCCGGCCGCTAAAGGCGCTGGGCACGGCGGGATTTCGCGCAGTGCTCTGGCACCAGGGGGAGAGTGACGCGGGGCAGGCCCGCAGCGGCTACCCGGCGGACCGGCAGATCAGCGGAGGGCAGTACGTGGAATTCATGGAGCAGCTCATCCGGCGCTCGCGAAATGTGGCGGGCTGGCCGGTGCCGTGGTTCACGGCGGTGACGACGTACCACAGCGAGGCGGATGCGGCGGACGAGGAATTCCGGACGGCGATGAAATCCCTCTGGGCGAAGGGACTCTCCTGGCCGGGGCCGGACACGGATGCGCTGCGCGGGGACTTGCGTGCCGGGGTTCACCTCAACGGGCGTGGCCTCCAAAAGCACGGCGAGCTGTGGGCGGAGCTGGTGGCCCCGCGGGTGGAAAACATGACTGCTGCGGCCAAGGACGGCCCGCCGCGTGACGGCTACCAGCTCGTGTGGCAGGATGAATTTCACGGCCCCACCCTGGACGAGACGAAGTGGGCCCACCGCAGCGTAGGCCAGCGTCGCGGCGCGTGGATCGACCCGGAGTGCGTCTCCTTCGACGGGCAGGGGCACATGCTGATCTCGGTGAGAAAGGTGGGGGATCAATTTCATGGCGGGATGATCGGCACGGAAAAAAAGGCGTCGTGGACGTACGGCTACTTTGAGTGCCGCGTGCAGGTGGCCACCGAGCCCGGCATGAATACCGCCTTCTGGATGCAGGCCCCGCGCATGGCTGCGCCGGACAATGGGAAGGGAATCGTGGATGACACGCTGCACAACGGCACGGAGATCGACATTCTGGAGTACATCGCCCGGCAGGGGGACGTGGCTCATTTCAACCTGCACTGGAACGGCTACGCCAAACTCCACAAGTCCCTGCCCGCCGACGGCTGGCTGCACGGGCTGCGCGAGGGATTCCACGTCTATGGCGTGGAGTGGACCCCGGAGGGCTACGATTTTTACATTGACGGGCGCCACTACTGGCACACCAGCGAGGCCCTGTCGGCCACGGACGAGTACCTCATCCTGGACCTGGAGGTGAGCGAGTGGGCGGGGGGAATAGCCAATGCCAAACTGCCTGCCAGCGCGGTCTTTGACTGGGTGCGGGTGTGGCAACGGAAGTGAGGCGAGGCTTTACGGTGGTGCGAGAGGCAGGCAGGGGCTGCATAAAAAAGGCGATGGCTGAAAAAACTACGACACCTGTCGTTGACAAATTACGACACGGGTCGTATTGGGTGCGGCATGCCATCGAAACTGCTGCCAAGACCGACTGAAGCCGAACTGGAACTCCTGAGCGTGCTCTGGGAGCAGGGGCCGCTGACGGTGCGTGAAATCCATGAAGCGGCGAGCGGGGGGAAGGGGACGGGGTACACGACGACGCTGAAGATTCTGCAAAAGATGACGGTGAAGGGGCTGGTGGAGCGGGACGAGACGAACCGATCACATGTCTACCGGCCGGTGGCGGAGGCGCGGCAAACGCGGGGGCAGCTGGTGGGGGATCTGGTGCGGAGAGCCTTTGGCGGGTCGCCGGCGCGGATGGTGGTGCAGGCTCTTTCGGAAACGAAGGCTTCGGCTTCTGATCTCGCGGAAATCCGCCGTCTGCTCGACGAAATGGAGCGCAAACTGAAACCCTGAACCTCTGGATGCCATGAAAACCCTCGCGCCTTTCATCGAACCCATCGGCTGGATGCTGGTCCACTTTCTCTGGCAGGGACTGCTGGTGGCGGCTGTGCTGAAATTTGCCCTCTGGCTGATGCGCGGTGCGGGCGCACGCTGGCGTCATGCAGCGGCGGTAGTGGCGCTGCTGGCCATGGTGGCGGTGGCGGCAGGCACGCTGGTGCGGCTGTGGCCCGAGGCGCGGAATGCCTCTACGATGCGGGAAGCGGCATCGCTGCGCACTGCGGAGGTGGTGCATGCGCCGGTGAGTGATGCGGCCGCAAAGGGTGTGGCCGGAGCCGTGGTGGGGCGCGCGCCAGCGTGGAGTGTGAAATCGATCTCCAGCGAAACAAGCAACGCCAAGGTTCCGCTGACGCCGCGCGTGCTGGCGATGGTGGACCGGGCGCTGCCGTTTCTGGTGGCGCTGTGGGCGGGCGGGGTGGTGTTTTTCTCCCAGAGGCTGGCGCGAGGCTGGCTGCGGGCGCGGGGCTGGGTGAGGTGCGGCCTGCCGCCGGCAGCCGGGCAGTGGGCGGAGCGGCTGGAGGGGCTGCGGGAAAGGCTGCGCGTGTCTGCGCCCGTGCGGCTGCTGAGTTCCACCCTGGTGGCGGTGCCTGCGGTGGTCGGCTGGCTGCGGCCGGTGGTGCTGGTGCCGGCATCGCTTTTCACCACGCTCAGTGCGGCGGAGCTGGAGGCGATCCTGGCGCACGAGCTGGCGCACATCCGCCGGCATGACTATGCGGTGAACCTGCTCCAGTGCGCGGTGGAAACTCTTTTCTTTTACCACCCGGCAGTGTGGTGGGTCTCCGCCCGACTGCGCCAGGAGCGCGAACACTGCTGTGACGACCTGGCCGCTGCGGCCTGCGGCGGGGCGCTGCCCTATGCCCGGGCGCTGGCGCTGCTGGAGGAGCTGCGCGTGGTGGAGGCTGGCACGCCCGCGCTGGCGGCAAATGGCGGCTCGCTGCTCCAGCGCATCCGGCGGTTGGCGGGCGTGCCGGAGCCGCGCGTGGCGGTGAATTTCTGGCCGTGGCTGGCGGCGGTGCTCGTGCTGGTGGTGGGACTGGCCGTGGGTGTGGGGATGGCGGGGGCGGGGGAAAAGAAGGAGGCTGCTCCCGCGGCAGCGGGCGGGCAGACGGCGGCACAGGCTCCGGTCACGCCAGAGGCGGAGAGGCTTATGATCGAACAACTGTCGAAGGCTCCGAAGGTGCAGGGTGCCTGTAGTGGCGTGGTTTTCATTGATGCCGCCGGGAAGCTGGAGTGGGCCGCGTCCGACGATCCCAAGGCGGTGCGAAAGGCGGTGACCATTGATGAACTGGTGGCTGAACTGAAGGCGGCACCGCAGGCGGGCGTGGTGAGAATCCGCGCGGCGAAGGCAGCGGCGTATGAGAAGGTGCTGGCAGTAGTGAAGAACCTGAACGCGGGTGGGATGCAGCGGCTGTCGATGGAGAAGGTGGAGAAGCTGCAAATTCGGGCGGTGGAGAAGGTGGCGACGAACGACACGGAATTTCTGGAGTCCCCGTCTGGAGGAGCCTGGATCAATGTGAACAGGCAGCGGTTGTTTACAGAGGACGATATCGCAGAGGCCAGTGTGACTGGTGAGGAGAAGGATGGGACGCTGGCTGTGAGGGCAAAACTGAAGCCCGCCGCCGCCCAACTGATGAGGGAATGGACAAAGGCGCACCTGCATGAGCAGATGGCGATCTTTGTTGATGGCAGGCTGGTGATGGCGCCAACGATCCAAAGCGAGCTGGGGGAGGAACTGCAGATATCGGGCCGCTTTTCCCGGGCGGAAGCGGAGGTTTTGGTCGCGGGTTTGCATGGCAAGGAGACGATGGCGCCCGCACCCAGGGCTGATGACGAAGCCGTCTACGAGCAGGCCTTGAAGTATCGACTGAATGGGGAAGAAAGTACCGGGGTTGTGTTCATCGGCAAGACTGGGGGCATCACCTGGAGGCCTGTGGGCACCCCGCACGAGGAACGGAAGACGGTGTCCCTGGAGGGGTTGTTCGCCGAGACCCAGCCCGGCGGGCGGGTGCTCTCGGTTCGGGCGGTTCGTTCCGCGCCGCATGAGCGGGTGGTCGCGGTAGTCGCGGAACTGGTGAACAAGCATTGCCGGCCTCTTCCGCTGGAGATTGTGGATGAATCCGGAGGGGAGTCCCCGGCACAGGCACCAAAGCAACCAGCAGGACAGCCGGACAGCACGCCAGCTGCGGGGAAAGGCGCCTCCAGTGAAAGGCCAAAAAACGAAGGAGCGAACAGTCTGGAACTGGAAGTTCTGGACGCGACTACCCTCAAGTCGGTGCCAGCATTTCGCGTGATCACCGGTGTGCCGTCGCAGGCGGGGGACAGCAAGCCGGGGATCGTCAACTGGCAGCCACACACGCTGGCGGAGGGGAAAGACGGGAAGTGGAGCCGGTCGCTGGAGCGGGCGTATGACGAGATGGCGCTGCGGGTCGAGGCTGAGGGGATGGCACCGGAAGTGGTGAAGGGGCTGAAGAAAAAAGAGCGGCTGCATCCGGAGAAGCCGTGGCAGTTTCAAGTGCTGCTCCAGAAGGCGGAGCCGGAAACGCACCAGTTTTTCCTGCCGGACGGCAAGCCGGCAGCGGGAGCGACGGTGGCGCTGGCGATGGTGCAGCGGGACGCGGTGCTCGACGGTGGAAAGCTCAGGCACGCTGGGGAGGCGGCTCCGGCTGGGGCGTCGGATGCGTGGCGGTGGCCGCGTATTTTCACTGCTGACGAGCAGGGCGGGGTGCGGCTGCCTGCGGAGGAGGACCCGACGGCGGCGGTGCTGGTGATTCATGAGGCGGGGGTCAAGGAGATCTCCCTGGTGGAGTTGAAGCTGGACGGGGTGAAGCGCTCTGCGACCGGTGGAGCACTGCTGGTGACGAGCGAAACGACACTCCAGCCGTGGGCACGGGTGGAGGGCCGCGTGATCTGGGGGAAGACGCCGGGGGCAAACCAGGCAGTTAGCCTCACCATCCACCGGGACCGCTACGGCTACCCGGGCGTGATCGCCCAGTATGAAAGAACGACGACTGACGCGAAGGGCAATTTTGTTTTTGAAAAGGTGCTTCCTGGCCAAGTGCAGCTGTCGTGCCCCTTCAAGCCGGAGGGAGGGAAATCGGGCATCACAGAAGTCAACATGACGGGGCAGATTGCTCATGTGGTGTTGAAGCCCGGTGTGAACCGGGCGGTCATCGGCGGAAAGGGGAGGAAGGTCACTGGGCGGCTGACGGGTCGGGACTCGTGGGACGGGGTGACGCTTTCCATGGCCCCGAGTGCCCCGCACATTGGCATGCCCGGCGATGAGGCCATGTGGGCGGCCTACGCGAAGCAGCGGGAGGGCCCGGCGGGGGCGCTGCTTTTTCAAAATGGCATTCCGGTGAGGAGCGACGGCACGTTTGAAATCCCGCAAGTGCTGCCGGGCCACTATCAGCTCTTTTTCAGCAAAAAAGGCGAGCCCGTCAATGTGGGGTATTCCTCCTTCACCGCGGAGGCGGAGACGGATGGCGAGACGCAACCGCCGCTGGCGCTTCCGGAGATCAAGGCAAAGTGAGGTTTCTCCACCGCGATACGAGAGTACCGTGGCTCCCGCGCGGTGGGCGGTTTTCAGGCTGCGAAACTCTCGCCGCAGGAGCAGGTGACGACGGCGTTGGGGTTTTTCACCTTGAAGCCGCCCTGCTGGAGGTCGTCCGAATAGTCGAGTTCGCTGCCGCTGACAAAGAGGGCGCTCTTCGGGTCGATGACGACGCGGACGCCACCGGTGGGGACGAGGATGTCGCGATCGCGCGGGCCGTCGACGAGATCCATCTTATACTGGAGGCCGGAGCAGCCGCCGCCGACGACAGCAATGCGCAGGGCGCCATTGTCGGCACGGCCCTGTTTTTGCAGCAGACCGGACAGCCGGTCGGCGGCAGCGGGCAGGACCTTGATCAGCTTTTCATTGCCGATGCGGTGATTGACAGTGGCGGGTGGTGTGGACACGCTGGCAAGGTGGGGCGGCAAGGGCTCGCGGTCAACCCGGACGCTGCGGCCTAGAAAATGATGATGGGGGCGGGGGCAATCCGGACGCCGGAATTTTGCGGCGGGCCCTTGGTCGTCTCGATGGCGCTGACGGCTCCGCCCTCAAAGCTGACAGACATGCGGCCGTTCTCCACTTTCACGTAAACGATGCTCTGAACGATGCGCCCGAACGGGTCGCGTCCGGTGACGGTCTGCGGGACGCGGTCGTAAGTGATGTAGTCGTAGGTCTGGGTGGCGCCGGCCTTGTCGATGCGGGATTTCCCGCCGTCGGGTTTGCCCAGCGACTGCTCGACTTCCGCCAGGGTCATGCCGAGGGCGATCTGCCGCTTGTCGATAAGTTCCTGCACCTTTTTCTGGCGCTCGACGGTGAGCCGGACTTTCTCCAGCAGTGAAGGGTCCTTGATTTCCAAAGAGGAAGTGGCGATCCAGCCAACGATGTCGCCCTGCACGGCGCGGCCCCGGACGCGGCAGGCGCGCTCGCTGACGGCGACGAGGGTGGCGAGCTGGCCCTCCAGCAAATTCCCGAGCGGAAGCTGCCCATTGAGAGCCGAGTAGACGGTTGAGGTGGTCTTGACCTTGATCTTTACTGGCTGCTTTACTGCGTCCTCCAGATACCATGCTCCCGCTTCGCGGTTCAGGGTGGACGGTTTGTCGGCCACGACCGGCGCAGTCAGGAGGGCTCCCGCGAGCAGAAGGAGGAGTGGGCGCAGTTGCATGAAGAAAATGATATCGGATTCCGCTCTTGGACGCAAGACCGGCGGAGAATATTCAATGCGGCGGGAAAATGAGCCGCCGTTTTACTTTTTTCTACGAAATCCACCCGCTCGCGCGTTTTCCCTCCGAGCCGGCGTCCGCACCCTGAAATTTCCCCTGGCTGCGCCCGCAAAATCGACTAAATCTCCGCTTCCTTAATGAAACTCCCCCCTGTTTCCCTCATCCTGCTTTGCCTCGGTGCTGCGAGCCCCGTCCTGCTCCGGGCGGGCGAGCGCTCCAGTGCGACGTATTCCATTGTCGCTGATACCTTTGACAGCGGCGGTAAACGTGCCTCAAGCGGAAACTACACCTCCGACCAGAGTGTGGGCGGCATTGGCGGGGTCAGCACTGCTGCTGCGCCCGCCCTGACGGTGAAAAGCGGGTACACCGGGCAGCTTTACGATCTGACCACTCTGAACGTGACAGCCTCGCCCGTGGTGGTCCCGGAGGGCGGCACCTCGCAGCTTTCAGCAAATGTCGTGATGGATGACGCCACGACGGCCACGGTTTCAACGTCTGCGGTGGTCTGGAATCCCGTCACCTCGGGCGTGGTCACCGTGAACACCGCTGGTCTGGTGACGAGTACGGCCGCCGTGGCTGCGGACAAACCAGGCGTGGTGGTGCGCGGCACCTACCAGAACAAGGTGGGTGACGTGGTGCTGACCATTTCGGACACAAACAAGGACAACTTCGGCGTCTATGCGGCTGATGGTCTGCCGGATGACTGGCAGGCTTCCACCTTTGGGACGTCGAACGCGCAGGGTGTGGCCAGCGCCGATCCAGATGGGGACGGTGCGAACAACCAGCTGGAGTACGTCACCGGGACGAGCCCGACGCTCGGGAGCGACAGGTTCCGGGTGAATATTTCCCAGCCAGGAAAGGGCACCACACCGCCTTCGATTTCCTTTTCCCCCATCGTCTCCGGCCGGACCTACACCGTGGAAATGAGCGACACCATGTCCGCCAGCACGTGGACGACGGCCCCGTCCGGCACCATCAATGACAACGGAACGCTGCGGACGGTGCCCCTGACGACCAACGCCACGGCTGACAAGAAGTTCTTCCGCGTGAAGGTGGTTAAACCCTGATCGTCTTCGGGTTTTCGCGGGGCCGGTGAACCTGCCCAGTAGCGGAAAAAGCCGTGCCCTATTTGCCTGCCTTGCCACGCCGGGCAGGCGCGGGAGCGGGAGCTGCCAGAGCCATGACCTCTTCGAGCGGCATTTTCATTGCCTCGGCGATCTGCTCCGGCTTCAGCCCCATTTTGAGGAAGTTTCTGGCCCCTTCGCTCTTGGCGCGCGCTTCGCCACGCGCTTCGCCTAAGGCCAGGCCCTCTGCCTCGCCGATGGCCCGACCCTCCAGCTTCGCAGCCAGCAGAATGTTCTTTTGGTCGATTTTGTAGAGTTGACGTTTGCTCATGACTTCCGCTTCGGCCGGGCTCAACGCATCCTGGCGTGAGAGGCGCAGGGCCTCGCGCACGCCGGCGTTTTTCAGCCGATGGGGGATTGTGCTCCATGAGAGGGCATTTTTCAAGAAATCGATCCACTCGCGCAGCGGATGCGCTGGCGGGATGGCGAGTTCGTCAGCTTTCGGGAGTTCCAGGAAAATGAGGTCGAGGCCGGCGTCTCCGTAGAGTTGGCGGCTTGTTTTTTCCTGAAGGGCGTAGTGGCTGAGCCAGGCTGGGGTGTCCGGCAGCAGGGTGCAGTCGGCTATCGTGATCACCGTCACGGGACGCAGCTTCAGGTAGTCGTGCCCGCGGCCCAGCTGGGCGGTCAGGCGTTTGGCACCGTTGTAGAGCACCCGTGACCGGTAGCCTGCCACGGGCAGCATTTGCATTTCGATGAGCACCTCGCTGCCGTCGGAGAGCCTCGCGAGCACGTCCACAGCGCTGTCCTTCAAGTGCCTGACCTGCGAGGGCAGGTAGGGCTCGATGATTTCCAGTCCGGCGATGCCGGGCGCGCCGGCGAAAAGCAGGTCATTGAGCAGCATGGTCAGCACGCCCGTGCTCTGGCGCGATCCGAAGATGCGCTTGAAGGCCCAGTCGTTTTTGGGATCGAGAAATACGGGCGGCCGTGCCATGGGCGGAAACGTGCGCAGCGCGCGGGGTTTGTCCATCGCCACCCTGTGGCCGACGCCTCTTGGATTTTCCCACCGGCCCTCGGGCAAATCCCCGAGGCAGGCGGGCAAATTCAACGTTGAAATGAATCCCCGCTGACCGGACGTTGCGGCATGTCGAGATTTCCCCACAGCCCAAATTTTTGCGGTCAGACCCGGCGCGAATTCATCCACCAGGTGGCCGGGGGCTTTGCCGCCACCGCGCTGACCGGCCTGCTGTCGAAGGAGGGGTTCTTTTCCTCCGCGCAGGCCGCCGCCATGCCCGGGGGGGCGGCGAACCCCCTCGCGCCCAAGGCTCCACGCGTGGGAGGCAAGGCAAAGAGCGTGATCTTCCTCTTCATGTACGGGGGGCCGAGCCATCTGGACACCTTTGACTACAAGCCGGGCATGTACGCCCTGGACGGAAAGACGGTGGACGTGAAAACCTTCGGCCGCGGTGGAAAAAAGAACCAGGGCCGCGTGGTCGGGCCGAAATGGAAATTCAAGCAATACGGGCAGAGCGGCAAGTGGGTGAGCGACCTTTTTCCCCACACGGCCAAGTGCGTGGACGACATCGCCTTCATCCACACCATGACGGCGGACTCTCCCATCCACGGTTCCGCCATGCTCATGATGAACTCCGGCCAGCTCATCAGCGGGAAGCCCACACTCGGCTCCTGGGTGAACTACGGCCTCGGCTCCGTTAATGACAACCTGCCAGGCTACGTCGTCATGCTGGACCGCACCGGCGGACCGATCTCCGGGGCGAAAAACTGGGCCAGCGGCTACATGCCAGCCAGCTACCAGGGCGTGGTCTTCCGCTCCCAGGGGGATCCCATTTTAAATCTGAAAAACGTGAACGGGATGAGCGCGACCGAGCAGCGGACGCTCCTGGACTGCCTGAACGACCTGAATGCGGGCCATCATGAGCCAAGATTCGACAACACAAACCTCGCCGCGCGCATCGCCAGCTACGAGCTGGCCTACAAGATGCAAGCCACCGCGCCCGAGGCCATCGGCGTCGAGCAGGAGTCCGAGGAAACCAAGGCGCTCTACGGCATGGACAACCCGCAGACGGCTGACTTCGGCAAAAAATGCCTCATGGCCCGGCGGCTCGTCGAGCGCGGGGTGCGCTTCATCCAGGTCTACTCCGGCGGTGCGCACAATGACGACAACTGGGACGCGCACGGCGACCTGGAAAAAAACCACAACCTCCACGCCGGTGAAACGGACAAGGCGGTGGCGGGTTTGCTCACTGACCTGAAGCGGCGTGGACTGCTCGACGAGACGCTGGTCGTCTGGGGAGGTGAATTTGGCCGCCAGCCGACTGCGGAATACGAAAAAGGAACCGGGCGCGACCACAACGCCTCCGCCTTCACCATGTGGATGGCCGGCGGCGGCATCAAGGGCGGCGTTTGTGCCGGTGAAACGGACGATCTCGGCAGTGCGCCGGTTCGCGACCCCTTCCATGTGAAAAACCTGCACGCCACCATGCTGACCGCGCTGGGGCTTGATCCGAACCACCTGAGCTATTTCTACAAGGGGCTGGATCAAAGACTCGTCGGCGTCGAGGAGGTGGAGCCGATCCATCAGATTCTGGCGTGAGGCTGGGATGGGGAGCGGATACCAACCCCGGTTGCCGATTCCCGCCTTCGCCAGCGGCGTGCAAAAAATTTCCAGTTGGTTCTTCCCCAGCCTGGGCGAAACGTGGCACCCGCCCTTTCTCCTCCCCCCGCCATGTCCGACTGGATCAAGATCACCGGTGCCCGCCAGCACAATCTGAAAAACGTCAGCGTCGAGCTGCCGAAGAACAAGCTCGTCGTCATCACCGGCGTGAGCGGATCGGGGAAGTCGTCACTGGCCTTTGACACCCTGTATGCTGAAGGGCAGAGGCGCTATGTGGAGAGCCTTTCCGCCTACGCGCGGCAGTTTCTGGAGCGGATGGACAAGCCCGAGGTGGACGCCATCGAGGGGTTGAGCCCGGCCATCGCCATCGAGCAGCGCACCAGCGCGCCGAATCCTCGCTCCACCGTGGCCACGACCACGGAGATTTACGACTACCTGCGCATCATGTACGCCGCCTGCGGCCTGCCGCACGATCCGGAAACGGGCGAGCCGATGGTCCGCCGGGGCATCCCGCAGATCGCCGCCACGTTGAGCGGGCTCGGGGAGGGGACTCGCATCATTCTCCTCGCGCCGGTGCCCGCAGCGGAGCGCGGGGATGCGAAGACTCTCTTCCAGCGGCTGAAAAAGCAGGGCTTCGTCCGCGTGCGGGTGGACGGGGACATGCGCGAACTGGACGACGAGATCGTGGTGAAAAAGGGGGCCGACCCGCAGATCGAGATCGTCGTGGACCGTCTGGCCGTGCGGGAGGGAATGCAGGACCGGCTCATCGATTCCATCCGCACGGCCCTGCGCTGGAGCCAGGACGAGGTGTGGGCGCTCGTTGAGGACGAGGTGGCCGGGGGCTGGCGGGAGGAGCGGTTCACCACGGCGTTTCGAAATCCCAAAACCGGATTCCGTCTCGCAGAGCTGACCCCGAGGCATTTTTCCTTTAACAGCGCCCTTGGGGCCTGCCCGGAGTGCCAGGGACTGGGCGTCACCATGGTGCCGGATCCGGACCTCATCGTGCCGGACCGCCACCTTTCGCTGAAAGACGGCGCGGTGAAGAGCTGGTGGGCGAAAAACCCGAAGCTCCTCGTCCTGCACACGCGCCAGATGGAGGCGCTCGTCGCCCACTTCCAGGTGGACGAGTCCGTGCCGTTTGAGAAGCTTCCCCGGGCGTTTCAGGACGCTCTTTTTCAGGGAACGGGAAAGACGGCCATCGCCACCGGCTGGAAGACCAGCGGCACCACGAAAAGCGTGGCCAAACCCTTCGAGGGCTTGCTCGCCCAGGCCCTGCGCCTTTACCAGGACAGCGAGAGCGAGTTCGTGCGCAAGCACCTCACCCGCTTCATGAATCCCAGCCCGTGCCCCTCCTGTGGAGGCCGCAGGCTGCGCCGGGAAATCCTGAGCGTCAGTCTGGGCGAGACGCCGGAGGGTGGCGGCTCGGCCCCGCTTTCCATCGACCGTCTCTGCAGTCTCACCATTTCCAAGGCACGGAGCTGGATCGCCGGCCTGCGCTTGGACCACACGCAGGCCGTCATCGCGGTCGAGCCGCTCAAGGAAGTGCGCCAGCGGCTTCAGTTTCTGGAGGACGTGGGCCTCGGCTACCTCTCGCTCGACCGCGAGATGGGCACGCTCTCCGGCGGGGAGGCCCAGCGCATCCGCCTCGCCACGCAGATCGGCTCCGGGCTCTCCGGCGTGCTCTACGTGCTGGACGAGCCCAGCATCGGCCTGCACCAGCGGGACAATCAGCGCCTCATCGAAACCCTTCACCGTCTGCGTGATCTGGGGAACACCGTCATCGTCGTCGAGCATGACGAGGAGACCATGCTGGCTGCGGATTTCATCCTCGACATGGGCCCGGGAGCCGGTCCGCACGGCGGCAGCATTCTCGCCTGCGGCACGCCCGCCCAGTTGATGAAGGACCCGAAATCCCTGACCGGCCGCTACCTTTCCGGTGAGCTGCACG
This sequence comes from bacterium, assembly GCA_031411255.1. GTDB lineage: Bacteria > Verrucomicrobiota > Verrucomicrobiia > Verrucomicrobiales > V1-33 > JANOAS01. Next base: position 23,114 of record JANOAS010000426.1, on the reverse strand, counting down.
TCGGCGCGGGCAAACGGGGCGGCATGCTGCTGGAGGCCGGGCACCTCACCGTTCATGGGGCGCAGGAAAACAACCTCAAGAACCTCACCGTCAGTTTCCCGCTCGGCTTCCTCACCTGCGTCACCGGCGTCTCCGGCAGCGGGAAAAGCACCCTCGTGGACGACATCCTCTGCCGCGCGCTGAGCCGTTATTTTTTCAACTCCAAGCAGGCACCCGGCCGGCATGAAAAAATCACCGGCATGGAATTGATCGACAAAGTCGTCGTCGTCGACCAGTCCGCCCTCGGTCGCAGTCCCCGGTCAAATCCTGTCACCTACATCGGCGCCTTCACGGCCATTCGCGATCTCTTCAGCGAACTTCCTGCCTCCCGCGTGCGAGGTTTTGCGCCCGGCACCTTCAGTTTCAATGTAGCCGGTGGTCGCTGCGAGGCCTGCGAGGGCGACGGCGTGCTGAAAATTGACATGCATTTCCTGAGCGACGTGTACGTCACCTGCGAGTCCTGCCAGGGCCGCCGCTACCAGCGCGACGTGCTGGACGTCACCTACAAGGGGCGCAACATCGCCGAGGTGCTCGACATGACCTTCGAGGAGGCGTCGGCCTTTTTCCGTGCCGTGCCCCAGGTCAGTGAAAAACTGCGCACCGTCTGCCTGACCGGCCTCGGCTACCTGAAGCTCGGCCAGCCGGCGAACACCCTCTCCGGCGGTGAGGCCCAGCGTGTGAAGCTCGCCGCCGAGCTGTCCAAACGCTCCACCGGCCGCACCCTTTACCTGCTGGACGAGCCGACGACCGGCCTGCATTTCCAAGACATCGAGGTCCTGCTGGGCGTTTTTTTCCGCCTGCGGGATGCGGGGAACACCCTCATCGTCATCGAGCACAATCTCGACGTCATCCGCGCCGCCGACTGGGTCATCGATCTGGGGCCGGGTGGCGGCGAAGCCGGTGGCTCACTCGTCGCCCAAGGGCGGCCCGGAGACGTGGCCTTGGTGAAGGGCAGCGAGACAGGGAAATACTTGAAGCGGGTCCTGCGGGTGTAGCCGGAGCGGGTTGGCGGTACCGTGTCAGGCTCAGCCGAAAACTTCCACCTTTGGGTAAAGTTCGCGCAGCACCTTGCCCGTCACCGCTGTGAGCAGGCCGGTTAAAATTTCGCGCACGCTGGCCGGGTCGGCTTTTTCCTCGCCGGCCTCCTTCCAGGCCTTTTCCACGCGCTCCTTTTCCTCATCCACGGCCACGCGGACCAGCTCCTGCCAGTGCGTGGGGTGCTCGCTGTCCTCCCATTCTCCCCGGCCCCGGCCAAAGTGGCTGACCGCCAAGTAGCAGAGCAGGGCCAGCTGCACTTGCTCGTAGAAATGCTGCTGGCTCCAGCGGACGTTGTTGTGGTTGGCTTTCACCAGGTTGAATCCCTTCGCCAGCGCGTAGGCCGTCACCCCGCCACCGATCGTTCCCAGCACCGCTCCCCCGCCGAAGGTGAAGCCGCCCGCCAGCTTGTCCACCACCAGGCCGATGGGGAGGCCTGCCGCCAGTCCGGCGATGGCCGTGATGAGCGGCTCGTTTACTTTCTTGGGCATGCCGAACTGATCCTTGGCCACCTCGCCCATCTTCCGGGCGCTGTGCCCCTCCAGGCCGAAGAGCTTGATCAGCTCGTCCGTGGCCGTCAGCGTGCGCGAGGCGAGCCGTCCGGCCAGCTGTTCACGCACTTTTCGCAGTTCGTCGTCCACCTCGGCCCGGTTGAAGCCTATTTTTTGCAGCCAGTTTTCCTCCGGAGCTTGGGCGGAATCAAAAGCCGAGTCCGCCAGCTGTTTGGCCAGCACCTGCACCGCCGCCCGGTGCACCGTGAGGTTTTTATCCCTCCATGCCTGACGCAAAATGGAATACGTTTCCTTTTTCTCCGCAGGGACCAGCGGGGCCAGGTTGTCCAGCAGCTCGCTCTCCTGCACCCAGCAGCGGGCAAACGCGTCCAGGCTCAGTGCGCCTTTGACCACCGTGAATTTCTCCAGGTGCAGTCGCCACTGGGCCTCATCCATTTCCTCCACCATGGCCGCGCGCGGAGCCCCGGTCTGGTTCAGCAGCAGCATCACCGGCTTGCCGATCCAGGAGAGAATTTCCATCTCCATCTCCACGTACGCCGCCTCCTGCGGCGGCTGGGAGGCGTCCACCAAATAAAGGACCACATCAGCCTCGTCGCGCACGTTTTTGACCGCCTGCTGGCTGCACCAGAGGGAGCGGTTCACCCAGCGGTCCCAGAGCTGCGTAGCCATCCAGCGGATGGGCAGGTCGCTCTGGCGCAGGCGCTTCACGAGGCGTGCCGTGTCGCCGAACCCCGGCGTGTCCCAGAGCATGAGGCGCTTCCCCTGGCCGGCCACCATCACGTGGGCCTCGCTCAGGTCGGTCACGTGGGCCCGGTCCATCGTTTCCCCGACGTCACGGCGCAGGAGCGTCCGTGCCAGCGTCGTTTTGCCGACGTTGGTGTGGGAAATGAGGCTGAAAGTGACCGTGGCGGGATCGGGCATGACCGTCGTTACTATAGTGGTGAATGTGTCAGGCTAAACCGGGAAATGATGATTCTTCGCCCCCCGTTCGCCGACCCGGCGCAGGATGAGGAAGTCGGCGTCCTCGGACAAAGCGGCGTCTACACAGGAAAAAATGAGCCTTTCCCACGTCGTGCGGCGTTCCTGCCAGCGGCGTTGGAATTCAGGAAGAGCGGAAAATTGGGCGCGGAAGGCTGAGGCGTCCAGCAGGATGAGAAATGTGGCCTCGTCCCCGCGGGAGGCGACCCGCGAGCTTAATTCCCGCAGAACCAGGCCATGCACCTCCTCCTCCGGCGTGGCGGAGAAGCTCATCACCACCGCCACCCGCCCGGGGAGCGCGGGCAGTTTTTCCAGAGCCTCGTCCTCACCGCCGTAGGGGACGGACGGGCGGAACTCCACCTGCGCTCCACCGCCCCAGAGCCGGGCCATGATTTCCCGCGCCGCATCCCGCCTCCGTCCCTCCAGCTCATGGGAAAAACAGAACACCGGCACCACCAGGTCCGCCCCGCTCGCCTCGTGGCGCAGTTTTTCATACCAGGCTTCCAGATCAGCCTGCACCGGCTCCGCCCGCCGCCGCAGCCGGGCCAGCCCCAGCAGCGCCGCACCGGCCAGCGTCAGCCGCGGCAGCCCAATAATAAGGCCAGCCATCAGCGCGTAGCGGTGGATCCACGTGTGGGCGTTCTCCCCGGCGTTCGGGTAGTGTAGGCGCCCTTGGAAGGCCGCATCGTCCGGCAGGGGGCCAAAAACCGGCACCGTGGGCGCCATGACCGTGCGCATCAGCCCGGCCACCTGCGTGCCGTTCAGGAATGTGCTCTCCCACACCGCGCTGTATTCGTGCGTCATCCCCCGGGCATACATCCCCGCCACCATTCCAGCCCCCAGCCCCGCCGCCCCCAGGTGGAAAATCACCGTGGCCCAGAGCGACGCATCCTTTTGCAGGACAGGGGTCCAGCGTTTCCAGAATTTAATCCGAGCCTGCTGCACCACTTTTCCCACCGCATCCTGGGACAAATTTTGAGCCGCCGCTCCCATCGCCGCCGCCTCCTCGCCGCCGGCCCATTTTATGAGGCGGCGCGTCAGCCACGGGTGGGTTGAGGCGCCGGCTGGTGCCTTCCTGCCGCGGAAAGCGCTGACCATGACCGCTGCGTAAACGCCAAGGTTCCACACAAAAAGCCCCAGCATCGGCATGGACAGCAGGTTGATCAGGTTTTCCCGCCCGATTTCGCCCGTCAGGAACCCGAGAAAAATCGCACCTCCCACGCCGATGGCCGCCAATTTTGGCCCATTCATGAAGGCATGACCTTTGCCTGCAACCTCCTCCACACGCGCCGCCACACGTCCGCGTCCCCGCTCCACCAGCCGTTTTGTCCTCCGCTCGAGGAATTCCTCCGCCGCACGCGTCATCGGCGGCCCGTCCGCCTCGTGCCCCGGCCACCGCGCCTCCAGCCCCGCTGCACGCCGTTCCTCCGGGGACACGATCAGCCCTTCAGCGTCGCATTCCTCGACCGCCTGCATCACCAAAACTCCCCTCGCTGCAACAAGTTTCATTCCTTCTCCGCACGGACGGCTTCCGCCCGGACGGCGCGAAACTAAGCGACCCGCCCCCCCTTGTCATCCTCCCGTCGGAAGAAAAAAATCCCCGGTGCCCGCCCCCGTTTTTTCCCGTGAACGAAAAAAAATCATTTTTTTCTTCCCTTTTGCAGGATTTTTCCGATACTGTGATCGAAATCGAATTTTTACCCGTGGTCGACCGCACCCGCGAACCCTCCATTGGCTTCTCCGCCCCCTCTCAAATTTGAGGGGAAAACCAAGAAAAGTTTCACTTCTGCGAATTTTTTCTTGCCAAACCTTTCCCGGCCTCCTAAAAATCCAAATACGTAACCCCAAAACCAGCGATTACCATGCGCACTCCCTCCATCATCCAAACTACCGTGCTCGGCGTTGCCGCAGCACTCGCTCTCAGCGTCACGTCCCAAGCCGCGGAGAGTTCCACTCCGGTTATTGGGTATTATAAGCAGTCGGTACCACCTGGCGTCAGTGCGCTGGTCGGTGGCCTCACCATGAAGAAAGATTTCCAAGGGAAATCGACGGCTGTGGCGGCTGCTGGTGCTAATTCCGCTATTTCCTGCGTCCACACTGGGACTTTCACTGCAAGCTACGTCGAGCTTCTCGACGATCCGACCACCGTGCCAGTCGAGGCCTACGCAGGGACCGTCTTGGACGTTGTGAGCAACAACGGCGCTAGCATTACGGTCATGGGTGATATCACAGCCCTCGGTCAGGCTCTCAACTTCTGCGTTCGCAAGCACGTCACTCTCGGGACGCTTTTGCCGGCAGGTTCCGGTGCCGATGATTTCGACAGCATCACCCTGTCCAACGATGTCGCTGGAGTTGGTGTGGAAAGCTCCTACTACTACGAAGGTGGAAATTGGAAAGACGCCAACCTTTTGCCCCCCAATGACGTGGTGAATGGTGTTGTCATCTATCCCGGTCAGGGCTTCGCTTACAGTGCTGGTGACGTTCGCGTGCTGACCTTTGGTGGAGGTGCCTCTTCTTACGTCAAGTCAGGCAAGACGATTGTCCCTGTGTTTGCCAGCGGCCCAAATCTTGTCGGTCCTGTTAACCCGCTCGTCGGACTGCCTCCTGGTTCTCCTACCGGAACCAACTCATGGTTGGTCGTTGCTCTGGCCCCGTTCATGGCCGATTTTGACAGCGTCGATTTACTTGCTGCTGATGGGTCCGGTACTCCCTCGTCTTACTACTTCGAGGGTGGTCATGTCAAGGATGCCAATTTGCTTCCTCCCAACGATGTCGTTGACACGCTGGCTTCTCCTGTCGGCTCTTCCGTGATTCTCTCTGTTGGCGGCGACGGCACCGTGTCCTTTGCTCCTGTTACCGTGAGTAACTAACTCATCTCCCACAACCTAACTCAAATATACGAACTTATAACATGAAAAAAATTCTCTTTGTTCTCGCCCTCGCTGCCACTCTCGGTTCTGCGGGTGCCGCCACCATCTCTGTCGTCACCGGCACAGGCGGTGCTCCGATCAAGCTCGCCACCGCGGCTGGTCAACCTGGAACAGCTCTCGCAGCCGGGCTTGTGAAGGTTGGTTGGTTCACTGATGCGTTGTTTACGGTCTCTAACGACACTAAACTGTCCGTGTTGGCCACCAAAATGTTCTTTGTTGGTGGTGGCGGTGCGGCCGGAGTTTCGACACTGAAGTTGAACACCGGTGGTCTGATCAATGGCTCCGTCACTGGGTTCAACCCTTCCGCGACCGGTGATGTCACCTACGCCGCCAAGCAGCTCTTCCTTTTGGTTGCTGATACCGCGCAGGCTACTGACCTTGGCACGGCTTCCGACACGGTTACTTGGGCTCTGATGACTGTACCTGCCAATACGACTTGGAATACTGGTGTCTCCAACACCGGCACCAAGACGCTTTCTGTCTTGACTGCTCAAAACGTTGCCGGTGGCGCTGGCCTCCTTCATGGTCGCTTCGAAATCGACAACGGTGCGGGCCTTGCCACTACCGGCATCATATTGGCGCCTTCCGTTCCTGAGCCTGCTTCCGCGCTGTTCTTCGGCATCGCTGGTCTGCTCGGTCTGGTTCGTCGCCGCCGTTAATTGACCTTCGAAGCTTTTGCTTCTACGACCTCCACCGGTTCGCCGGTGGAGGTTTTTTCATTTCGGGATGCGACTCGGTTCCTTAGTGACGATCACTGGGCTCTTTTGACTGGACCGCCCGCGAATGCAGCCTGCTTTTCGTGTGGTTCTCCTTTTTCACTTCTCCCGCCCATGAAACACGTTTGCCTTTTCCTGATGGTCTGCGGCAGTCTGTCGGTGGTTCGCGGCGCGTCGGTGATCGTGATTTCAAGCACAGCGCCGGTTAAAATCGCCTCGACGTCTGAGCTGGCCACGGGGTCTGTCAGGGTGGGGTGGGCCTCAGATGCCGGACTGGTTTCAAACCCGGCCTTAAAGCTGCGTGAATTGCCCGACCTGTTGACGTTCATCGGTGGTGGTAGTGGAGCGGCCGGAACCAGCAGTCTCACTTTGGCAGGGGGAACCATCACCGGGGAAATTGCAGGATTCGATCCTTCTGCGGGCAGTGGCAAACCCGATTTCGCCGAGAAGCAGCTGATGGTCCTGCTCTACGATTCGGTTAATGTGGATTTGCGGACCGCCCCGGATTCCATCAATTGGGCGCTGGTGATGGTCCCGATGAGCGAAACAGCCCAGTGGAACACCGGCCGCTCCAAATTTGGAGCGAAGGTACTGGGCTTGCCCTTGGTGACAGTTTCCGGGGCTCTGCATGGAAGGATTGAGACCGATGGCGTTTTCAATGCCACCACGGAGATCGGACTGACGCCGTCCATCCCCGAGCCTGGGTGTTCTGTGCTGCTCCTGTTCGCGGTAGCGATCAGTGGGGCCACGCTGGCCTGGAAGTCGCGCGCCGGCTGCTAGAGTGGAGACGCAGGGGAAAAATAGGAGGCCACCCCGAGGTTTCCTCTGCGAAATCTGGAGCCCTGCAGGGGCAAGACAATCCGGCCTATTCGCACGGCGGTTGCATGCGGCTCGGATGGCGAATGTCTCGCCCTTGCAGGGCTCCGGTGCGTTTGCCGGTTACCCGGGGTTGCGCCTCGCGCCTCGGCTTACCCCGGGCTTTGGGGTGTCGTCCCTTCAGGACTTCAGAGAGTTGCACCGATGGCAATCCGCCCGGTTCAAATGACCGTTTTTGCTCTGGCGTTGGCAAAGCCTGAAAACGGCGGGAATGGAGCACGAGGGTATGGAGAAACTGAGGCACTTGGCCTTCCGATTGTCGGCCCTGGGTCAGACCATCCATGGAAGGAGCCATTTTTCCCGGCGGAACCACGTCATCTGGCGCTTGGCGTAGTTGCGGGAGGCTTGCTGGATGGTGGCGAGGGTTTCGGCGTGGGTGATCTCACCGGCGAGGAGGCGGCGTACTTCGCGGACGCCGATGGCTTTTTCCGCCGTGCGGGAAAGGGGGCCGAGGGAGCGTATTTCCTCGACAAGACCGGCGTCGAACATGGCTTCGACGCGGCGGTTGATGCGGTCGTAGAGGAGGTCGCGCGGGGGATCGACGAGCCAGCCGCGGCAGCCTGGAGGCGGTGCGAGGCTGGCCCAGGCGGATTTGAGTTCCGAGGCGGGGCGGCCGGCGAGTAGGGTGATCTCGAGGGCGCGCTCGACGTAGCGGCGGTTGGTGAGGTTGACGGTGGCGGCACTGGCGGGGTCGAGGCGGGACAGCTCGGCCACCAGGTCATCCAGCGGGCGGGCGGCCATGGCCTCGCGCAGGGCGGGGTCGGCGGTGGGCAGGTCGTCCAGGCCGTGGCTGAGGGCCTTCACGTAAAGGCCACTGCCGCCGACGATGAGAGCGCTTTTTCCCCGGGAGTGGAGTTCGTGGATGACGGGCCAGGCGAGGCGGGCGAAGCTGGCGGCATCGCAGTCCTGGGCGGGATCCAGCACGCCGTAAAGGTGGTGCGGGGCGCTCTGGAGCTGCTCCGAGGACGGGGCGGCGGTGACGATCTCCATGCCCTGGTAAAGCTGGAAGGCGTCTGCGTTGACGATTTCCGCATTTTCCCGCCGGGCGAGTTCCGGAGCGAGGGCGCTTTTTCCGCAGCCGGTGGGCCCGACGAGAAAGAGGAGGCTCGGCGGGGACGGGCTCACGCCGGCTCCTTGAAAAACCCCATCCGGTCCTCGATGCCGGCGCAGAAGGCGTGCAGCAGGACCTTGTGCCCCTCCTGAATGCGGGCGGTCTCCTGGACGGGGACGATCAATTCGATTTCGGCCACGCCCTTTGCCGCACCGCCGTCGCGACCGAGGAGGGCGATGGTACGCATGCCCTTCTGGCGGGCGAGCTTGAGGGCGGCGAGGACGTTGGGTGAATTTCCGCTGGTGGTGAAGGCGACGAGGACGTCGCCCGGCTGGCCGAGGCCCTCGATCTGGCGGGTGAAGATGGCGTCGAAGCCGTAGTCATTGCCCGTGGCGGTGAGGAAGCCGCCGTCCTGGGCGAGGCTGATGGCGGGCAGGCTGGGGCGGTCCTTGATAAAACGGCAGAGCAGCTCGGTGGTGAAGTGGCCGCTGTCGGCAGCGCTGCCGCCATTGCCGCAGGCGAGGATTTTTTTTCCGCTGCGGAGGGCGTCTGTCATGACGTCGCAGGCGGTGTCAAAGGCCAGGCCGAGGGGGGCCAGGGTGTCCAGCATGGCTCGGCTGGAGTCGATGTTTTTTTGCAGCAGGGAGGACATGGGATGTGAAGGGCCGGTCGGGCCGCAAGGCACCTTTCCGCTCAAATCTCCGCGAGGGCAACCACTGGCTCGGAAAAGTCACGGAGGGACTTCCGGGGGTGGGTTAATCCCTGACGCGCATGGCCCGGATGGCCTCCTCCGTAGAGGGAAAGTGGGGGATGAAGGTGCCGAGCTGGACGGTGTCGAAGGAGGCGAGGGCCCGGCCGGCGAGGCCGCTGATGGCGACGCGGGCGGCGTGCGTGCCGCACCACTGGTAGTGCTCGATGATGAGGGCCCAGACGGGAGTGTTGACGAAGGTGACGGCGGAAAAATCCACGATGACGAGGCGGCTGCCGGCGGCGCGGCGGCTGCGGAGGGCCTGCTGGAGCAGGGGCACACCGGCTAGGTCCGCCTCTCCGGAGAGAGTGAGGATGGCGGAGTCGGCGTGCAGTGTTTCGGTCAGGGTCATGGCAGGGCGGCCGCACCATGACGGCGGGGTGGAGGCCTCTGCAAGACCAATCGTGAATGAAATGCGGCGCGGGCGGCGGACTAGGAGAGGAGGTCCATGACGGGCCGGCCCTTGTCGGCAATGGTGAAGGGGCGGAGGCTGGGGGAGAAGGTTTTTTCCTCGATCGGCAGGCCGAGGGCGGTGGCGATGGTGGCGTTGAAATCGGGAATGGTGACGGATTTGTCGGCGACTTCGCGTCCACGATCACTCAGGCCGTAGCGCTGTCCGCCGCGGATGCCTGCGCCGGCGAGGAGGCCGCTGAAGACTTTCGGGAAGTGGTCGCGCCCCTCGTTGCCGTTGATGTCCGGGGTGCGGCCGAACTCCGTGGCGAGGACGACCATGGTGTCCTCCAGCAGGCCGCGCTGTTCGAGGTCGGGCAGGAGGGTGCCGAGGCCGCGGTCGAGGATCTCGGCCAGCTCGGGGACGCGGACGAAGTTCGCCGTGTGGGTGTCCCAGCCGCCGAGTGAGACCTCGACGAACCGCACGCCGTGCTCGACGAGGCGGCGGGCCAGGAGGCAGCCCTGGCCAAAGGGGCTCTCGCCGTAGGCGGCGTGCATTTCCTTTGATTCCTTCGTGAGGTCAAAGGCGGCGAGGTCGCTGCTGGACATGACGCGGACGGCGTCGCGGTACATGGAGGAGTAGGCGCGGATGTCGTGCAGGTCGTAGGTTTTCTGGAATTTGCTGTCGAGCTTCGAGGCGAGGTCGAGGCGGACGTCGAAGTCCTCCGCCGTGACGCCGCTGCGGCGGCGGCTGTTGGGAAGGCCGCCGTTGGGGTTGCCCAGCATGAGGGGGGAATATTTCGCCTCCATGAAGCCGGCCCCCGGGTGGCGGCTGCCGCCGCCGAGGACGACGTTGGAGGGCAGGCTTTCATTGAAGCGGTCCTGGAAGCGGAGCATCCACGCGCCCATGCCGGGGTGGCGGATGGTGCCGCGCAGGGCGTAGCTGGTGTGCATGAAGTAGTCGCCCTGCTCGTGGGCCCCCTGGGTGGAGGAAAGGGAATTGACGAGCGCGATGTGGTGCATCGAGCGGGCGGTGCGCGGGAGGTACTCGCTGAGCTGGATGCCGTCCACGCTGGTGGGGATGGCCTCCGTGGGGCCCTGCTCCTTGGTGCCGGGTTTCACGTCGAGCGTGTCCAGGTGGCTCATGCCGCCGTTCATGTAGAGGTAGATGACGTGCTTTGCCTTGCCGACACGCCGGACCGGGGCGGCGGCGGCGCTTTGCACGGCGGCCCGGGCGGGGGTGGAGAGGATTTTTTCAGCCAGGGGCATGAGGCCGACGCCGAGGAATGTCTTCGCGGCGGTGGCCATGAACTGACGGCGGGTGGGCTCGTCTGCGGTGCGGGGAAAATGGTTCATAAGGTAAAGGAGGTTGGCTGAATTACTGGATGTAAAGGAACTGGCGCGTGTTGACGAGGGCGTGAAGGAGGTCCCGGAGGCCTTTTTCCTCGCCCCGTGAGGTCATGAGTTCATCGATGGTGGTCCGCTCGGCCGCATCGGGGCGGCGGTTGAGCACACTGAGGTAGACGGCGTCGATTTTGGCGGCGCGATCAGCCTGGCTGAAGACTTCCTGGCAGAGAACGGACTGGCGGTTGGAGATGGCGTCGACCATGGAGCCGTTGAGCAGGCTGAGCGCCTGGGTGACGGTGGCTTCGTCGGTGCCATTCTCGATGGTTTCGCGGTCGGACTGGCCGAACTCGCGCAGGAAGTGGCCGCGCGGGGCGGGTGAGCTGAGGAAGCTGGCGCGGACGTACTCCTTGAGCTGGTTTTTGTAGTCCTTTTTGGCCTTGAGGTCCTGTTTCTCTGACGGGGCCATGGCCATCATGGCGGCGGGGTCGTCTTTCCCTTCGCCATCAATGGCGGATGCAGAGGCGGCCGCGGCGACGGCGTCGAAGTCCACCCCGGAGGCCTTGGACAGGGCGGCGAGGGCGCCGTTTTCCAGCTTGTTGCGGAGGCTGTTGAGTTCCTGGCCGATCTTGTTCTGGAGCTGCTTGTCCTTGGCGTTGCGGGCCACGACAAGTTCCTTGCGCAGGTTTTCGAGCCTGGCGCTGTTTTCCTCCTGCATGGTTCTGAGGGAATCCGCCAGGGTGATGAGCTGCTCCGGGGTCTGCTTCTGGAGGGCCTCGTAGATGGCGCGGGTCTTGGCCAGATCGCGCTCGAAGCGGGCCTCGCGGCGGTTGCTGGCGGGGTTGTCCAAGCCGGGGATCATGAGGGCGAGGAAGGAGTCCCAAACCTGCTCCGCGGTCATGCGGCGGAGGAGGGGGCCGGTGAAGGCGTATTTCATGCCGGGCTCGATTTCCTTTGTGGTGGCGGCGCGGCGGTAGAGGTCGCTGTTGAGCAGGACGCGCAGGTATTGTTTCACGTCATATTTGCCGTCCTTGAGCGTCTTTTCCAGCTGGGCAAGCAGCTCGGGGTGGAGCGGCTTGGTGTCGTCCATGAACTGGTCGACGGGCTCGATGAGGCCGAGGCCAAAGATTTTTTTCCAGAGCCGGTTGGCGATGACGGTGGTGAAGCGGGGGTTCTCAGGCGCGGTGATCCACGCGGTGAAGGCATCAAGCGGGCTGGCCTTTTCCCCGAGGCTGACGCTGGGGGTCTGAAACATGGCGACGGGGTGGACGGCGTCGCCTGGTTTGGCGTCGGCGTATTTGTAGTCCTTGGGCAGGGTGGGCAGTTTGTCCGACTGGCGTGTTTCCAGGGCGCGCAGGTTTTGCGTGATCGGGTCAAAGGCGCGGACGACGCGCTTTTCCTGCCGCTGGACCTCGTTCTGGGCGAGGTTTTTCGCCTTCTGCCTGGCCTGCTCGTAGGCGCGGCGCTGTTCCTTGGTGGCGTCAGCGGCGAGGGGGGCGAGGTCCTTTTCAGATTCGGCCTTCGCCTTTTCCCGGATGAAGGTGCGCAGCTTGTCCGAGAAGTCGGGCTGGACGTTCGTCTGCATGCCGTAGGTGAAGGCGGCCATCTTGTAATAGTCCATCTGGGACCACTTGTCGAAGGGGTGGTCGTGGCACTGGGCGCAGACGATGCGGGTGCCGAGGAAGATCTGGACGGTGTTGGAAAGATTGTCCAGGGGCATGCCGGGGTCCCGCAGGTAATAGCCGACGGCGCCCTGGTCCCAGATTTTTCCGTCGGAGCCGAGCAGCTCGCGGACCATCTGGTCGTAGGGTTTGTTTGCGTCCAGGGATTTGCGGAGGTAGGAGGAGTACGCCGAGGCGGCGAGCCTGCCGTTGCCGCCGACGTTTTCCGTGTTCAGGCGGAGGAGGTCGGCCCAGTAGTTGAACCAGTGGTTCGTGTAGCCGGGGGAGGCGAGAAGCTTGTCAATGAGGGCGGAATGCTTGTCCGGTGAGGTGTCGGCGAGGAAGGCGGTCACCTCGTCCGCCGTGGGGATGTGGCCGATCAGGTCAAGGTGGACGCGGCGCACGAATGTCTCGTCACTGATCCTGGCACCGGGCTGCACGCCTTCTTTTTTCCAGACGGCCTGGAGGGTTTGGTCGATCTTTCTGGCAGCCTCGGGCACTGCGGCCGTGGCGGCGGGGCGCAGGAGAGGGCTGAAAATCATCAGACCGGCAAGGAATCGGGAGCAGTGGTGAAGGATCATCGCGGACGTACAACACCAGAAAGCGGGGCCTGTTGCACGAGAAATTTTCTCTCGGAAAATCCCCGAGCCCCGGCCATGGGCGGAGCATTAAGCCGGGTGTGGCGGTTGCCGCCAAGAAAAAACCCCGGCGTCCGCAGGAAACGAGTTCCTGCAGAGCCGGGGTGCGACGGGAGATGCGTGGGATTAGTGCTTGGCGTGGGCCTTTTCGCACACTTCGCATTTCTTGCCCGCTGCAGCGGCTTTGGCGCAGCAGTCTTTTTTGGGAGCGGCGCAGCACTCCTTCTTGGCTCCGCCGGCGGCGCAGCAGTCTTTTTTCTCGCAATGAGCGCAGGAGCTGAGGCTCACAGCGGCGGTCAGGCAGAGGGCGGAAACGAACAGTTCGATCGATTTCATGGATTTATGTGTTTTTTGTTTTGGTGGTGCGATGCGAAAAAGGCGGAAGAGGCAAAGCCCCTTCCGCCTCGCATTGCGGGGAAATCAGGGCTTCCGCTTACTTGCCGGAGTGGTAGCCACCCATGGGGGCGGGAGCCGGGGCAGGGGCGGGGGCGGGGGAGGAGCAGGCGCTCAGAACGAGGCCGGCAACCATGGCAGTCAGAACCATCAGGGCGATGTTTTTCATACGATTACAGTGTGTTTTCTCTCTTGGGTTGTTGGTGAACGGGGCTCCGCAGGAGCGCGAGCGCCTGAGGAGCCCCGGGCACATGGTACGCTCTCATTTACGTTTTTCAAAACCGAATTTTCCATATCCGTCAAAATCTTTGCGGTGAACTCGCTAACTTGGGTTTTCGGCATTGCGCGTTCATGTAAAAACCATACCCGTCACTTGCTAATAATTACAATTAGTATAATATTTCCGTTTTTCATCCATGAATCGTTTGCTGAGGCTCATTCTGGTTTGGCTGGCGTGCGCTGCTCCATTGAGGGGAGCGGCCCTGCCGTCCGGCTTCATTGAGGAGCCGGTGGCGTCCGGGTGGAACGAGGCGGCCGGGCTGACTTTTGGACGGAATGCGGACGGGCTGAAGGAGCGGATCTACGTGTGGGAGCGCACGGGGCGGGTCTGGATCGTGGAGAACGGGCAGAAGCTGGCCACGCCGCTGATCAACATTTCCGACGAAGTGGGAGGCTACTGGGACTACGGGCTGCTGGGTTTCGCGCTGGATCCGAATTTTCAGCAGAACGGCTGCATCTACCTGCTCTACGTGGTGGACCGCTATCACCTGCTTTACGCGGGGACGCCCGGCTACAATGCTGCGACGGACATGTACTTTCAGGCGACGATCGGACGGGTGACGCGGTACACGGCGCGGGCCTCGGATGATTTCCGGTCGGTGGATCCGGCCTCGAGGAAGGTGCTGCTGGGCGAGACGGCGGCGACGGGCATCCCGCTGTGCTCCGATTCACACGGGGTGGGCTCGCTGGTTTTCGGGACGGATGGGTCGCTGCTGGTTTCGTGCGGTGACGGGGCGAGCTACTCGGGCACTGACACCGGCGGCGGGGCTGCCGGGGCCTACGGGAACCAGGCGCTGAGCGACGGCATCCTGACCCCGGCGCAGAACGTGGGGGCGTATCGCTGCCAGCTGCTGGACTCCCAGAGTGGAAAGATCCTGCGTCTGGATCCGGCGACGGGGGACGGGCTGCCGGACAACCCTTTTTTCAATGCCGCCGCGCCCCGCTCCGCGCGGTCACGGGTGTGGGCCCGCGGGCTGCGGAATCCGTTCCGATTTTGCCTGAAGCCGGGCACTGGGGACCACCACCCCGGCACGGCAAATCCTGGCACGCTTTACATTGGCGATGTGGGCTGGTCGAGTGCGGAGGAGCTGAATGTGGCGACGGGGCCTGGAAAGAACTTTGGCTGGCCGCTGTATGAGGGAAACTACCAGCAGCCGCAATACTGGGGAGCGAAGCCGGCCTCGATGGACGGCAGCGGGGTGACGTACCCGGTGCTGGCGTGGCATGACTTTGCCCAGATGCGCGCGGGCGGCACGGTGTACAACATGGGCACGCCGGGCTGTCCGGCGGCGGGTGCCTCCTTCACAGGCAGCTGCTCGACAGGCGGGACGTGGTATGCGGGAACGGACTTTCCGGCGGCGTGGCAGAACGTGTACTTTCTGGCGGACTACAGTGGTACGGGAAAATGGATACGCGCCATCACGATGAATGCGGCTGACGAGGTGAGCGCGGTGCGGGAGTTTGCGATTGCCGCCGGGTCGGTGATCTTCCTGACGACGCATCCGGTGAACGGCGGCCTCTACTACATCCCGTGGGGCGGGCCGCCGATGAAGGTGTCCTACGCGCCCAATGGCAATGCCGCCCCGGTGGCGGTGGCGGATGCGGACCGGACGTGGGGGCCGGGGCCGCTGCTGGTGAATTTTTTCGGGCATCTCTCCACGGACCCGGAGGCCGGCCAGCTGAAATTTGCCTGGAACTTTGGCGACGGGGGGACCTCCACGGAAATGAACCCGGCGCACACGTATGCGCCGGTGGGAACGCAGGCGGCGAAGTTCACCGCCACGCTGACGGTGACGGACGGGGGCGGGCGCAGCAGCCAGGCGAGCGTGGTCATCGGCGTGAATGCCACGCCTCCGCTGGCGTCGATCACCAGTCCGCTGAACGGATCGCACTACGCGACGGGGCAGGGGAACCGGACTTATCCGCTCACGGCCACGGTGTCCGGCGGGCCGGGCCTGTCCTACCAGTGGACATCGTTCCTGCACCACAATGATCACATCCACAGTGATCCGCCGGACACACGGTTTCCTTCGAGCTTCACCATCACGACGGACGCCCCCGAGGCGCAGAACTTCTATTTTTACGAAGTGAAGCTGAAGGTGACGGATGCGCTGGGGCTGACGACAGGGGATGTGACGCAGATTTTTCCCGAAACCGGCACGCTGCCGGTGGCGACGGTGGCGGACGCGGCCGCGTGCTGGAAGTCGGGGGCGCAGCTGGTCCCGGTGCTGTCGAATGACCGGGGCTCGGTCGCGGAGGCGGCCCTCGCCTCGCTGGAGGTGGTGACGGCCCCGGCGCACGGTGCGGTGACGATGGATCCGCTGGCCGGGCAGTGCCTCTATGTGCACAATGGAGACGGAGCGGCGGCGGACAGCTTCAGCTATCGGGTGAAATCCCCGGCCGGAGCGTGGTCCGCTCCCGCCGTGGTGACGATGACGATCATCCCTCCGCCGTCGGCCAATGCGAACCATCTGCCGCGGGCACTGCAGGACCGGGTGGAGGTGGCGGAGGGCGGCAGCGTGGTGGTGCCGGTGCTGGCGAATGACGTGGACCCCCAGGGCGGGCTGAATCCAGCGAGCGTGCGCATCACGAGCCGGCCGCTGCACGGCTATGTGCGGCTGGGGGCGGGCGGGGTGGTGACGTATTTTCACCAGGCGGGGCGTGGGGCGCGGGACCAGTTCAGCTACCAGGTGGCGGATTTTAATGGCGGGTGGACGGCGCCCACCGTGGTGCAGATTTTCGTGCGGGTGCCGCATCCGCTGAGCCTGTGGCAGGCTGCCACGCCCGGCGCCGGGACAAACGCGGATGCGAACACGGATGGCGACCTTTTCCCCGACCTGCTGGAGTACGCGCTGGGCGGGGAGCCCGCCTCGGGTGCCAGCCCGGGCGCGGAGGCGTGGCTGGAGCTGACGGACACGACGGTCGCCTTTGCCTACAAGCGTGCGCCTGGCCGGCAGGGCATCAACTATTCGCTGGAGTGCAGCAGTGATCTGGCCACTTGGACGGACTGTCCGCTGTCGCCCGTCGTCTCCGCCGGGCCGGGGGTGCTGGAAACGGTGAGGATCTCCGGGTTGCAAAGCGTGCCGGGTCTGAGCGCCGGGCTCGGATTTGTCCGGATCAAGGTGGCGACGACGCTGCTGGATCCGCCCGCCGTGGCACGCACACTGCCGCTGGGCTGGTATGCGCGGGAGTTCACGCAGGGGTTTGGCAGTTTCGGCTGCGGATTCCGCCGGACGCCGGTTTTCAGCAGCAGGGTGGTCGCGTCGGCTGCCCGGGAAGTCACCGTGCAGGGCGTGCCTGTGCTGCCTGCGGGGGAGGCGTGGTTCATGGAGGTGCTGGACGGCCCGTATGCGGGGAACCGCTTCGGTGTGGATGCCGCAGGGGTGGCTGGAGCAAAAATCCCGCTCACCGTCGGCTGCCCGTGCTGCACGATGGGCACGCTGCCATCGCTGACGGGGTCCCGCATCGCGCTGTGCGCCCACCAGACGGTGGGGAGCCTTTTTGACAAGGCCCGCTTCAAGGGAAGCACCAACATGGCTGCGGCAGACCGGCTGCTTTTTTTCAGAAATGAAGGGGACGGGCGTGAGAGCTTCCAGACGGTTTTTCTCCTGGATGGACGGCCTGCCAGCAATGTTCTGTACTGGCGCAGCACTGCCTCATCCGGGGACATGGCGACGCGGGTTGTCGAGCCGGGGGAGGGTGTATTCGTCCGCAGGCAGGGGGCCGGATCGAGCCGTGTGCTGGTGTCCGGACAGGTCAGGGCAAACCCCTTTGTCCAGCCGCTGAAGCAGGGGTTTAATCTGGTGGCGGATCCCTTCCCCGTGCCGCTGAGTCCGGTGCTGCGCGGGCTGACTCCGCAGGCGGGATTCTCCGCCTCCACCAACCAGGCGGCTGCGGACCGCGTCCAGACGGTGCTGTCGAATTCATCCTACACGAGCTGGTTCCTCTTCGACGCGGCCGCTCCCGCAGCTGATTTCTGGCGGCTGGGCAGCGGCAGCAGCTCTCCGCAGGACAGCGCGCCCATCTTCGCGCGCGGGCAGGCTGCGTTCCTGAAGCGCACCGCACCGCTTCCCGCTTACACCATTTCCCCGCCCTGGGCTCCGTAGTTCCCCCTCTTTTCCTCTGATTCACCCCACCATGTCGCCACCTCCGACCGCACCTCTTCCCACCATCACAAACTCCGAGCCTGAGGCCAGGCTGGTCAACCCGCATCACGAGCCGATCAAGCGGGTCGCGCTGCTCCTCGTTGTCTTTGCCCTGACCATTTTTGTCAGCGCCAAGGCGTCCAGAGTTCTGTTTCCGCTGGCCATGGACACGGGCAAGGCCATCCTGACCTCCGCGCTCACCCTGCTCGCGGTGACCTTTGCCTTGGTGCGCATGTTCCGCCTGGAACTGGACCACAGCCAGACCAGAAAGCCCGTCGATTGGAAGCTGCTCTTTGCCGCCATCGGTGGCATGGGGCTGATGATTTCGTTTCACTTTGGCGGGGTTGTCCAGATTGACTTGGACACCCTCCGGCTCAGTGCGTGGGAGTTTCCCAACACCGCCACGCTGATTTTGCTGTATGCCATCGTGCCCGCCATCACGGAGGAGATCTGCTTCCGCGGGCTCATCCAGCGCTGGCTGACGGCCATCACCAGGCCGTGGCAGGCGGTTTTTGTGACCGCCTTTTTCTTCAGCCTGGCGCACCTGAACTTCGCGAACCTGCCGTACTTCTTCTCACTGGGCTGCCTTTTCGGCTGGATCACACACCACACGGGAAATCTGAAGTCCGGGATGATCCTGCACGCCCTGCACAACCTGACGGTGCTCATGCTGCCGACGGAATGAAAACGGGGTGGTGAAGAGCCGGGGTTGAATGGGCGGAGTTCGCGGCTATTACTCAGTCCGCCCCGACCGGGGGCGAGTCCAGCATGGATGCCAGTGAACCAGAGCAGATGTATGATTTCAAGCCGCCGAAGCCGCTTGGAACGGGGGGTTGTGTGAAGTTGTGGCTGAAGGCCAAGCGCTGGTGGCTGGCTGGGGCCGGGGCCTGCCTGCTGGGGCTGGCCGGGGTGAAGGGGATGGACTGGTACCGGGACTTCCGGCAGTGGCGCGTGCGGCGGTGGATCGCGGAATCGCAGAAGGAACTGAATGCGGGCCGGGAAAAGGAAGCGTTCAATCTGCTGAAGCGGGCGTACGTGCTCCTGCCCCACCATGAGGAGACCATCCGGGCGGTGGCGGAATTTGAAACGCGGAAGCACGACCAGGGGGCGCTGGGGTTCTATGGCCAGCTGGTGGAGACGGGAAAGATGACCCTAGCGGACTGGATCGCATTCACGCGCGAGGCCTTCCGGCATGGCAACGCGCGGCTGGCGGCGAAAAACTTGCAGGCGCTGGAGGCGATCGAAGGGGCGGCGAACCAGCCTGAGGTGATGGCGCTGAATGCGGAACTGCTGGGCACCCAGGGGAAGTGGGATGAGGCGACGGCGCTGGGCCGCCAGGCGGCAGCGGCCGAGGGGGCTCCCGCCGCCGTGAAACTGGTGCTGGCGCGGCTGCTGGTGCAGCCGGCGGGCGCGGGTGCGGGCGACCTGGACGCGCGGCAAAAGGAGGGGCTGGAACTTCTAGGCATGCTGGCTCTGGAGCCGGGTGAGACGGGGCTGGATGCCCTGACGGCGCTGACCGAGCTGGCCCGCATGCCCGGAACCATCCGGCTTTTTTCCGGGCGGGATGTGGAGCCGTGGCTGGCTGCACTGGCCGCCCACTCTTTGGTCAAGGAGCTGCTGAAGGTTCGCGGCTGGGACCTGAGACTTGCCGCAAAGCCTGAGGCAAAGCAGGAGATACTGGACCGGTTTCAGGAAACTTACGCCTCCGCGCCGCTTTCCCTGCGGCTGGAGGCGGGCCGCTGGCTGAACCAGCATGGCGAGCCGGCGCGCTGCCTGCAGCTGGTGGAAAAAAGCCGGCTGGAGTCCGAGGACTGGTTCCTGCTTTATCTGGATGCGCTGGCCGGGCTGGGGCGGTGGGAGGAGGTGAAAAAGGAGCTGCGGTCTCCAGACGCCGTGCCTCTGCCCATGGCGGTCTCACGGCTCTTCACCTGGCGGGCGGAGATGGAGCTGAAGGAGAACCCCGACACGAAGCTGGCCTGGGAGGACATCCACCGGCGGATCGGCGGGGAGGATGCCACGCACCAAATGTACGTGGCGCAGTACGCCCAGCAGGTGGGCTACCCGCAGGAGGCCGGGCGAATCTACCGGAACCTGGTGGATCCCAAAAAGGCGGGGACGCTGACTGGAGCGCCCATGTCTCCAGCAGAGCGGCTGACGTGCTACCTGGGCGCGCTGCGGACGCTGCCGCCGGAGACGACCACGGCGGACCTGACGGAACTCATGGGGAACATGGCCACTGAATTTCCCGACATGGAGGAGGCGGGCAATGACTGGGCCTACCTGCGCCTGCTCACGGGCGCGGATGTGGAGGCGGCCGGTGCCGCCGCGCAGGAGCGTCTGAAGCGCCAGCCTGGCCTGCTCTCCTACAAGACGACTGCCGCGCTGGCGCATCTGAAGCAGGGGCGCGTCCAGGAGGCGGAGGAAATTTACAAGGGCTGGGAGGTCGACTGGGGCACCGCGATGGAGCGCTACCGGGCCGTCCGCATCGCGGTGCTGGAGGCCGCCGGGAAATCCGGAGAGGCTGAGCAAATGCGATCCGGGCTGAAGGGGAAAGATCTCCGCCCCGAAGAGCGGGCGCTGGCCGGGCTGAAGTAGCCGCAGGGTGCCGCCCGCTATTCGAGGATGACCTGAATGGCGTCCTCCGGCATTTCCAGAACGAGGCCGGGCCCGCTTTTTTTCATGTGCGGGCCGTCTGGGGGAACATCCTGGTTGCCCCTGGGCGCATCCCGGTGAAGGGACGGGGCATGACTGCGCTTCCAAATTTGCTGGCCTCTGCCGCCATGCCGCCACTCTTTGCGTTGCTGGCTCTGATGCTGGTGGGGGTGGTGCTGGTGTCGCTGCTCCTGCTGCGCTTTCAGCAGTCGCTGCTGGTGGGGTATTTCCTCATCGGCGTGGTCATCGCGAACTGCGGGGCCGTGGAGTGGCTGGGCAGCGGGGCCGGGACACAGGGGAGGGTGGGGTCGATGGCGGAGTTCGGGGTGATCCTGCTCATGTTCACGCTGGGGCTGGAGTTCAGCCTGGGAGAGCTGAAGTTCCTCCGGCGCATGGCGCTGCTGGGCGGCGGGCTGCAGGTGGTGCTGACGCTGGTGCCGGTGGCCCTGCTGGCGGCCGCCTGGGGCCTGGGCTGGGGGCCGGCGGTGGCGCTGGGGGCCACGCTGGCCATCAGCTCGACAGCGGTGAGTGTGAAAGTTTTTCAGGACCTCGGCCTGCCCGGCAGCCCCGGGGCGAGGCTGGCGCTGGGCGTGGCCATTTTTCAGGACATCTTCGTCATCGGCTTCATGCTCGTCATGCCGCTGCTCTTTTCCTCCCAGGGCAGCGCCGGGCTGCTGCCGCACCTGGCGCTGCTGCTGGGCGAGGGGCTGGCCTTCGTGGCGGCGTCGTACCTGCTGGCCCGCTGGGTCATCCCGCGCCTGCTGCACGCGGTGGCCCGGTCGCGCAGCCGGGAGCTTTTTACGCTCACGGTCATCGGGCTTTGCGTGGGGCTGGCTTTTCTGGGCGGGCTGCTGGGCTTGAGCCTGGCGCTGGGCGCGTTCGTGGCGGGGCTGGCAGTCAGCGAGTCGATTTACAAGCACCGCATCCTGGCAGACATCCTGCCGGTGAAGGATCTTTTCCTCACACTCTTTTTTGTTTCCGTGGGCCTCATGATCGACATCCGCGTGGCGTGGGAAAACGGGTGGCTCATCCTGCTGGTGACGGCGGCACTCATGGCGGGGAAGGCGCTCCTGGTCACGCAGGTCGGCCGGCGGCTGGGGGCGCCGTGGCGGGCGTCACTGCTGGCCGGGCTCAGCCTGTCCAGCGCGGGGGAGTTCTCGCTCGTGCTTTTCCAGCGTGCGGGTGAGCTGCGCGAATGGCCCGGCGTGGTGACGCAGGTGGGCATGGCCGCCATCGCGCTGAGCATGGCGCTGGTGCCCTCCGCCATGCGCCTGGCGGATCCGCTGGTGCGTCTGGTGGAGCGGCTCGGCTGGTCGCGCAAGGCGGCTCCCGTGCCGCCGGACCTGAAGCTGCGGGAGAAGCTGAAGTCCCTCCAGGATCACGCCATCGTGTGCGGCTACGGGCCGGTGGGACGGGCGCTGGTCGGTGCGCTGGATGAACTGGGCGTGCGTTCGCTCATCATCGAGCTGAATGCCGACACCGTGCGCAGCCTGCAGCGGCAGGGGCGGCCGGTGCTCTTTGCCGACGCGGGCCACTCCGAGACCTGGGCGCTGGCCGCCGTGGAGCGGGCGCGGCTGGTGGCGTTTACTTTTCCCGATCCCTCGGTCATCGCGGCGGCGCTGCCGCTGGTGCGGGACCTGAATGCGGACATCACGGTGCTGGCGCGGACGAAGTTCAGCGACGGCGCCAAGCGGCTGAAAAACCTGGGCGCGGACCTGGTCATCCACGACGAGGAGGAAACCGCGCTGGCGATGGTGCGCGAGGCCGCGGTCGTCATCGGCGGCAGCTGAGGCGCCCGCCGGCGGCTCAGGCGCTCCAGAGTTTGCCCGCCTCCAGCCAGCTGGTGAGCAGGGCGCGGAAGGCCGCCACCGGCGCTTCATCCGCATCCCGCGACCACGCGAAAACCAGCGGCACGCTGCGCGCCGGCGTGAGCGGGACGAGCCGCAGCCCGGCCTGCCCCGCCATGGGGGAGATCCCCTCCGGAACGATGCCCAGCCCGGCCCCCGCCTCCACGTAGCTGAGCACGGTGCCGATGAGGCTGGGCGTCTGCACCAGCCTCGGGGCAAAACCGCACTCCAGGCACGCCGCCAGGATCGAGTCGTGCGAGCCTGCGCCCTCCCGCCGCGCCAGCATGATGACCGGCTGGCTGGCCAGCTGGCTCCATTTCACGGATTTTTTCCCCGCCCACTCGTGTCCCTCCGGCACGGCCACGCAGAAGCGCTCGTCCCGCAGCAGGAGCGAGCGCAGGCCCAGCGCCTCATGGGCCGGCACCGGCCGGGTGAGCCCGGCGGAGAGACGGCCGCGGGCGACCATTTCCCAGACGCGCTCCGGCGTGCGCTCCTCCAGGTGGATGGAGACGCGCGGGTACAGCGCCCTGTAGGCGGAGAGCAGCCGCCCGAGAAAGGGTTGCGTTGGCGGGCCGATGTAGCCGAGGCGCAGCTCCCCCTCCTCCCCGGCGGCCGTGCGTCGCACGCGGCGGAGGGACTCCTCCAGCCGGTCCAGCAGCAGCCCGGTCTCCTGCAGCAGCACACTGCCCGCCGGCGTCAGGCGGATGGCCCGCTGGCTCCGGTCAAAGAGGGCCGCCCCTGTTTCCTGCTCCAGCTCCTGCACCGCGCGGCTCAGCGCCGGCTGGGCGATCCGCAGCCGCCGGGACGCCCGGGAAAAGCTGAGTTCCTCGGCGACGGCCTGAAAATAGCGAAGGTGGCGGAGTTCCATGAGAGAGCGACC
>JANOAS010000425.1:0-23705 GCA_031411255.1 bacterium | reverse complement strand
GTGAACTAAATCCGAAACGATACGTGTGGAGGGCAAAGGGTGAGGAAATTTTAGCCAAGCTCCAGAGAGCCAGGGAGGCAGTGGGAAAAGTCAGCGGGCTTGAAAAATTCTGTTCAGCTACTTCTCAGGCAGCACACTAGCGTGAGCCGCTCCGGCTCCCCCGCGCAGTGCGCCGCCGTGAGAAAGTAGCCGTCCCCACTGACCGGGACGGCGGAGCCAATGCCCGTCCCGCTGGTCTGCTTGAGCTGAAACTTGACCACCCTGGCATCCACCGACTTCAACTCCACCTGGACCGGCCCTCCCTCGAAAAGCATGGCCGTGCAGGCTTTCGCGCTGCTCAGGAGAACCGGGCGCGCGGCGCTTCCCCGGTTCCACTGGGCCAGACTGGCGGGCTTGCGCCGGCAGAGCGCCGCATTCAGCCACCCGGGAATGCCCGGAGAGCCGCACCCGGGGAGAAGCAGGGCTGCGGTGGTGCAGAGAGTGAGTCGATGAAAAGCGGTGGGTGGCATCCGGATGCTGGCGTGGCAGAGCGGCGCTTCACTCAACCCGGCTCCGCCTCGCGGGCAAGGCAGCATGAGGCTTATTCCGCGTCCTGCTAAAAACTCACCAGGAGTCACCACACCTCCAAAGAGTGGACAAAGCACCTGTGCCCATCTTCTTTCAGGCACCTTCCGAGTGCGGTGCCTGCCGCCGATGCGGGCGCATTTTGGGTTGTGATTCTCCGTTCTCTCCGTTTCCTCCTGTCCAAATACATCCCGGCATTCAGGGTAAATCCAGCGCCGCCCCCGCCCCCTACCCCGCCTTCCGGAAAATGGCGAACGCCTCTTCCGTGGTGAAGCCAAGTTTTGCCCCGGCTCCGTAGTTCGCCAGGCGCTTTACCCAGGCGGATTTCTCGATGGCGGTGGGCTGGTAGGGATGGGCCACCGGCACCTGCTGCCCGGCCAGCAGGGCGAAATACCCCTCCATGCCAAAGGCAGAGCCCGGCCAGGTGAAAGTCCCCTGCGGCATCAGGCTCGGTCCGTGCTCCTGCCAGAAGGCCGCCATCTCCGCCGCTCCGGCCAGGTCCACTTCCGCCCGGGCCGTCTTCCAGAACTTTGTGTCCAGCCGCGTATTGAACCGGTAGTGCACGGCCAAAAAGTCCCGGATGTCATCCCAGTCCGCTGCGATGTAGCGGTTGTAGAGCGTGCGCAGCGCCTCCGAGGGGCGGCCCTGGCATTCCGTGAGCGACTGGGCCAGCGTGCGCGCCTGCTGGCAGATCACCTGGATGGCCGTGGCCTCCAGCGGCTCCACAAACCCGCTCGCATTGCCTATCGCGACCACATTTTCCACCCACACCCTGGCCCGCCGCCCGGTGCTGAACTTCACAGTGCGCAGCCGGTCCGCCGGCACGCGCGGGTTTTTCCGGAGAAACTCAGCCGCCGCCGCATCGTCATCCAGGAAGCGCGAGGAGTAGACATACCCCCGGTTGATGAAATGCTCGTGCTCGATCTGCCACGCCCAGCCCGCGTCCATCGTTTCCGCAATCGTGTAGGGCAGGACCGGCTCCCGCGTCCGCTCCCAGCCGCCGATGACCGCGCGGTCGCAGAAAAGCGTGGCGTCGTAGGGCACCAGCGGCTCCTCCAGCACCCGGCCGATCAGCTCCCCGCGGAACCCGCTCGCATCCACAAAAAGGTCCCCCTCAAGCCGCCGACCGTCTTCCGTGATCAGCGCGCTCAATCCACCCGGCCCGCGCTCCGCGTCCTGCATTTTTCCGTCGATGATCGTCACTCCGTTCTCCCGGCACAGCGTCTCCAGCCCGCCCACCAGCTTCACATTTTCCACATGGTAGGCCAGGAAATTGTGCAGTTCCGGCCGCCCCTCCTTGCTCCGGGGGAAGACCTTGTTGTGCGCCATCAGGGCGGAAATCGGGCCCGTCCAGCGGTCCCCGGGCTGCACGTAGGCCGCATTCGGCCGGCTCACCTCGGGAAACCGGCCCGAATACTCCGTGGCAAACGGGTAGTAAAATTCCTCCCTCGCCCCCCAGAGAAACCGGATTCCCAGTTTCCACGTCGGGTCCACCAGATCAAAGAACCTCTCCATCGGGATGCCCAGGTACTCGTGCAGGTGCTGGGGAAACGTCACATTCGTCCCCTCCCCCACCCCGATCACCCCGATGTCCGGACTCCGCAGCACCGTGACAATCACAGACGGGACCTTCCGCTTCAGGGTCAATGCGGCCAGCAGCCCGGCGGTGCCGGCTCCAAGGATGACAAGGCGACGTACATTCATGTGAACATTCATTAATGAGGGACGGCGACGGGGTTTATCGGAAAGCCCTGCCGGAGTAAAGCCCGAAATGTAGCGATTTCGCCACATTTTAGACCGGAGCGCCTCCCTCTGTCCAATTCAGCGATTTCCACTCCGCCCAAGCCTGTAAAGCTTGTCCAGCCGCCATCAGCGGGGAGATTTTTTGAAATTTTGCTTCACAAATCTGCAATTTTCTGGTTCCCTAAAGCAGTGTGCGGCCCCTCCTGGGCCGACAGGTGCCAACTTCCGTCATTTTTCCCCGTCAAACCCAAGAACCCCAACCCGCCTTAAACTCCAGATCCAATGAAAACCAAATCACTGCAACTTCTAACAGCCGCGGTCCTCGCGGGCATGGGCGGCATGGCATTCGCCGCGCCGGTGTCCATCACCACCCCCACTTTTACCTACACTCAAAACTTCACCGCGCTGGGTACCACCACGGTGGCCGCCTTCACCAACGACAGCACCATCCCCGGCTGGTACGCCCAGATCAACAACGGCACCACCGCCAATGGAGCGGCCAACGCCTCCGACGGCTCCGGAACGGTTCTCAGCGGCCTGCTCAACCTCGGAACCGCCAGCGACGCAGACCGGGCGCTCGGCTCAAAAGCCACAGGAACAGGAGGCTTCGCCAACATCGCCTACGCCGTCAGCTTCAAAAACGACAGCGGCAAGGCAGTCAAGATCACCAGCCTCAACTACACCGGCGAATTGTGGCGCACGAACAGCAACGCCAACCAGACCGAGAACTATACGACTTTCTGGCAAGTTTCGCCCGCCGCCGTCACCAACATCATCTCCGGTGTCGGTGCCAACTTCGGGGCCACCGTGGGCGGAAGCGGCTTCACCGCCTTCGGCTCGGGGGCCAACTGGACCCTCGCCAACGCAGCTGCCGCTGCCGCCCTTAACGGCAATCTTGCCGCCAATCGTCTCGCCGTCAGCTTCGCGCCCCCAACCGACATCGTGGTTCCTCCGGGCCAGTTCCTGATGGTCAAATGGACAGATTCCAACGAGGCTGGCACGGACGGCTACCAGGGCATCGATGACGTGTCCGTTTCATTCGCAGAGGTTCCTTTCATCCAGCCCACTGTCGGCACTGCGACGCGCAACACCCAGGGCACCGGAGACCCGTCGGACGACACCTTCTCCTTCCCCGTCACAGTCACCACCAGCAGTACCAGCGCCACCGGTTGGACCAGTGACTCCACACCCGCCTCCGGCTCCTTCGGCGGTGCTGGCGTCACTTTCGGCCCCTTCCCCGCTGCCGCAGCCCAGACGATCAACTTCACCACCGTCGGGCACGCCGGCGCCCAGCTGACATCTTCGATCACCGTGAACGCGCCAGCCGCCCCCATCTGGGTGGGCCAGAATCAACTCGGCAGTCCGGAGACCCCCATCCTCATCGCAACCGGCGGCAGCCCCGCCTGGTTCCAGGTGCCCGCCACTCAGTCCATCGAGATCCGCGGAGGCGGCGGCACCACCGATCAGGTGGTGAGCACCGTTCCCATCACCCTCACCCCCGGCACGGAAAAATGCGTTTCCCTCGAGATCGAGTACCAGGACGACAGCACCGGCTCCAACGCTGAAACCGAGGACAACTTCCTTGTCGAACTGGTGACGGATGCGGGCACGCAAAACCTGATCCAGGACCTCGACCTGAACGGTGACGGTCGCATGAACGGAGCTGCAGCGGCCACCTGGCGGGATGATGAGTTCAATCCCAACTCACTCGCCTGGTCCGCCGCTGTGCCTGGCCCCGCTTTCGTGGCTCCGGACACGGGTAAATTCACCCAAGCCTGGATGCTCTCCGCCGTTATTTCCTCAACGGCAATGACCGCCTCCATCCGCATCACCGCCGTCAACGGCACAGCCGTCGGCACCGGCTCGGAGCACCTCCGCGTTCGCGGCATCCGCCTCCGTCCCTGCGTGGACACCGACGGCGACGGCGTGAACGACGCCGCCGAGGAAGTCGCAGGCACCGACATTGGGGATCCTGCGGACTTGCTCCAGTATTCCGCCCTGCCTGACCTCGCCGGCGACACCCTGACTGTCTTCGTGCAGTCCGCAAGCAGCCGCAACTATCAGCTCGAATCCACAGATGATCTGGTCCGCTGGTTCCGCAGCCCCCTCGCCCCGCAGCCCGGCAGCGGAGGTGAGCTTGAGTTCCTGAACGACGGCACGCTCCAGACGCGCCGCTTCGTGAAGGTCCGGGCCATCCTCCCCCCGGTCCATATCCCGTAACGGGAGCGACCCGATCCCTCCTGAAAATTCGCGTGGCGCGGCCCACACAGGCCGCGCCACTTTTTTGCCCGGCAGTGACTCCCAGGCGAAAAAACCGGCCGGCATCGCTCCGTAAGAGGGGTGATCAACCGCCCCTTGATTCCCCGGAAGGGTCCCCGATAGTGCGACCCGAATTCCTTCCTCATCCACGTCATGCTTTCACGCCGTTTCCTCCTCGCCGCCATCGCCTCGCTGGCCGTCTCCGCCATTTCCCCGCACCTCTCCGCCGAGGACGCGCCGGAGCCGGATGCCCTGACCATCCAGAACTGGACGCAGCGCAGCTACGCCATGCAGGAAAACCAGACGCTCAAAGGCCAGCTGAGAAAAGAGGCACTGGAGGTGCCGCTGGAGCTGTCCCTGGCGGCGCGGAACATCCGGTTCAAATTTTTTAATCCCGCCCAGATCATCAATCTGGACATCAACGAAAAAGGCTACGTCCTGCGCGAAGTGGTGAAGGGCAGCAACAACCCGATCCCCGCCGCCAAATACGCCACGGCGGTGCGCGGCACGGACATCACCTACGAGGACCTCTCCCTCCGCTTCCTCTACTGGCCCAACCCGGTGAAGCTGGAGGACGACTCCGTGAGCCACCGGAACTGCTGGCGCATCCGCATCAACAACCCGAACAAAACCGGTGCCTACGGCGTGGCCATCATCTGGGTGGACAAGCAGTCCGGCGGCATCCTCCAGATGTACGGGTATGACTTCACCGGCAAGCTGATCAAGCGCTACAAGATCCTGAGCGGACAGAAGGTCAACGGCAACTGGACCCTGAAGGAAATGAGCGTGGAAACCATCGACCCCGCCAGCGAAGGGAAAAAAGTGACCGGCCGGACCTACCTCACGCTCGACCGGAACTGAGCCGCAGAGGGGACGCTGCGGCCTGCCGTCACGCACCTTGTGCCTGGCTGATGCTGGCATGGTACGCGTCGAGACTTGCAAAGTCTCGTTCCTTGGCCCTGCCAGAACCGCGATTTTTTCCCCTGCCTCTATTCGCTTTGATTCGCGTCGATTCGCGGTTGGCCTTTCCCACCCCGCTCCGCCCCCCAGCTCCGCCCCCCCCCCAGCCTCCGCCCTTGGGGGCTCTCTCAAGGCCGGGCACCAGTCACCTTGACCGGGACGGAATACAGGGACTTCCGGGCGGTAATGAAAAGAGTCTTCCCGTCCGCCCCGCCGAAGCAGAGGTTCGCCGGGCTTTCCGGGCAGAGGATTTTTCCGAGCAGAGCGCCGTCCGTGCCGAAGATGTGCACGCCGTCGCCGGCGCTGGACCAGACGCGGCCGTCCGCATCCACGCGGATGCCGTCCGGTCCGCCCTTGTCGATGGCGGCGAAGTCTTTTCCGCCCGCCAGCGTGCCGTCGGCCTGCACGTCGTAGACACGGATCTTCCGGGGCTTGCCGCTGTCGGCGATGTAGAGCCGCTTTTCATCCGGGGAAAAGGCGAGCCCGTTGGGCATGTCCTGGTCCTTCGAGACGATGCTCGTCTTCCCCGACTTCGGGTCGAGACGGTAGACAAAATTTCCCTCCGCCTCCTTCGTCTGGTCCTTCGGCAGGCCGTAGGGCGGATCAGTGAACCACACGGTGCCGTCCTTTTTCACCACCACGTCATTGGGCGAGTTCAGCTTCTTGCCGTCGTGCTTGTCCACGACCGTCTTAGCCTCGCCCCCGGCGGCCGGACCGGTGGAAATGCGGCGGGCGGTGTGCTCCGCGCTCACCACACTGCCCGTGAGGTCCAGCGTGTTTCCATTCGTGCCGTTCGAGGGGGCGCGGAAAATCCCGAGCCCGTCCTTTGCGGACTACTTCTTCACCTCGTTGGCCGGGATGTCGCTGAAGATGAGAAACCCGGTCGCCCCGCCCACCCACTGCGGCCCTTCCAGAAACTTCATGCTCCCAGCCACCTTTTCCACCTTCGCCTCCTTCGCCACGCACTTGGCCAGCTCGGCCTCGTTGTTGATTTGCAGACTGCCCACCACCGCAGGATCAGCCTGGGCGGTGAGGGCGGGCAGGGCGAGGACGAGAGAGGCGAAAAGCGGGCGCAGGTTCATGGCAGGGTGGGGTTGGTTTTTAAAAGTGAGCACGGCCATTCAGCCCGACAAGCCGCCCGGCGTCAATCCGGAAATACCCCAGCCGAAAAGCCCTCCGAGCCCCAAACGACGGGCCCTCCCCGCCTGCGGGGCCCCGGCCCTGCCCGGCTCCGCCGCTAGTGCTGGATGGACCTGAGGGAAACGCGCAAGCCCTGGCCGCGGTCGCGGACGCCAGGAAGCGCGCCGTAGCGGCCGCCCGCCGCGCAGCCCCCGGCGCCGTTGCCAAAACCGCCGCCACGCACCACCCGGAGCCGGCCCTTTTCGTACCAGTCATCGCACCATTCCCAGACATTGCCGTGGAGGTCGTGAAAGCCCCAGTCATTCGGTGGAAAGGTGCCCACCGCCACCGTCCGCTGCCGGCAGACACCTTGTTCAGCATCTCCGGCCGGGTAGTTTCCGTCGAAGTTGGCCTGATGGCTGCCCAGGCTCTTTCCGTCGCCACCCGGGCCGGTGTTGAACTCGCCCTTCCGCCCCGCCCGGCAGGCTGTTTCCCAGTCCTTCTCCAGAGGCAGCCCCGGCTGCCAGCCCGGGCCAAAGGCGGTGCGGAGGGCGGGGTGCCTTCCCAGGGCACTGCAGAAGTCCTGGCACTGCTGCCAGTCGACAGACTCGACCGGGAGGTGGGTGCCCTGAAACTGTGAGGGATTCCCGCCAGGCATGAGCGCCAGCCACTGCTCCTGGGTGACCTGGTGCTGGAGCAGCCAGAAGGGAGCGTCCGCCTCCGGCACGTGCAGGAAGTGCAGGTCCACACCCGGGGCGAGGGGCACATGGCGGACCACCCGCCCGGGCACGGGCCACAGCACAGGCGCAGCCACCGCGCCGCCCAGGGCGCGCACAGCGGCCGCGCGTGCCTCCGGGCGGGCCCTCTCGTCCGCAGAGAGCCTGCGCAGCTCCCCCGCCACCACCGGCTGCCCCGCCCGCGCCGGGATGGCCAGGGCGTACTCGGCAAAGCCGCGGGCCACCGCGTCCCCGCCGCAGAGCAGGCAGAGCAGCGCGGTGAGCAATTCCCGCCCCTCCGCCTGCTCCCCCAGAGCCTGCGCCGCCGTATGGCGTGTCTTGTTTTCCCCGGTGCAGAGCAGCCCGGTCAGGCTCTGGCGGATTTCTTCCGGGTAGGTCCGCTCCCAGTTCGCCAGCACCCGCAGGACGGACTGCCCGGTTTCGGACTGGATGTCCCGCAGTGCCCCGGCCGCCCAGGCGAGCACCTTTCCATCCGGACACACCCCAGCCCAGGCCACCGGCCCCAGACCGAGCCAGCGCAGCCTGCGCAGCAGTCCGTCCGCCCCGGGCTGGGCCTCGTGCAGCTGCCTTATGCGGAGGTCGTTCGTCTTCAAACTCAAAACATACAGGTCCCACACCACCGCCCAGTCGTCCCGCAGCCCGTGCGTGGTGGCGAGCTTCTCCGCCTCAGCCTGCCTCTCGAAAAGCCAGCTCGCGGCATAGAACTCCTGATACGTGAGATGGACAAATCCATAAAGATCCCGCCCCCGCTCGACAAAGACGCCATTCAGCCCCTGCGCGGCCCTGAGGATGTCCTGCACGGCAGCCTCCAGGCCGGCCTCCCTCCGGCCGCAGGAGGCGAAGTAATCCCGCGCGAAGCGGCCAAGTTCATCCCTGTAGAGGGCCACTTTTTCCTCCTGCATCATGCGGGCTGCCAGGCTCTGGAAGAAGGCATGCACCTCCCCCGGGGCAAGGTCATGCGCGGGAAAACGAGCCCCGGCCTTGACACCCGGCCCGGCCTCGCTCCGCCGGGCCTCCCGTGTGCGCATGAGGTACTCGGCGGCAAAGGTGTAGAACTCCCATCGGTCCCGCGGCAGCTCCCGCCGGGAGCGGAAGAAGACGGCGATCATTGTGAGCTGGAGCGCATTTCTCCGCAGCCGCGCCAGGCTCGTCTCCCTGCCCAGCTGGCAAAAAACAGCGTCAGCCGGAACCAGGAGCCCCTCCAGCCGCTGAAAGATGGCGAAAATCTTCCTCAGCATCTCCAGCGACTGCGCTTCGCTCAAGGGAGCGAGCCTGACCTCGAACCAGGGTTTTCCCAGCGGCTCGTCGAAGTACCCCGCCGGACGGGAGGTGACGATGACGGCGTCCCGCCCCTCCGCCAGCCCGGCCAGCCCGGCACGCAGTGTGGCGCGGCGCTCGTCGTCGCGCACCTCGTCCACCCCATCCAGCAGCCAGAGCACACCGGCCTCCATCCACTTGAGGTAGGCCTCGCGCGGGAGGCCGTAGGTGGCCACCATGAGGTCCACCGCGTAGTCACGCAGGCTCTGCCCGGCGGGACAGTCGCGCTCCCAGTGGCTGAGCTGGATGAGCACAGGCAGCCGCTGCGGCTGCTCCGGCGGCGCCGCCAGCCACGCCTCCAGCCCGTCCATGACCAGACGGCGGAGCAGGGTGGATTTCCCCTGTCCGGGCTCTCCCAGCAGGACCAGGTGGCGGTGCCTGCCTATCCAGCCGGAAATGCCCGTGCATTCAGCCCGGACGTCCTCGTCCATGCCGGGGGCATTCATCAGCGTCCCGGCACCGGCTTTGCGTCCGGCCTTGCGTCCGCCTTTTTTACCAGCAGGCGCCTCATGGACGGGCTGAACATCCGGAGCGACGTAAAGGTCGCGCAGGGTGATGTCCGCCCCGGTCTGGGCCTCGCCAATGTAATACTGCGTCAGATTCACCCGCTCGAGGATGCTGGTGACGGTAACTGCGTAGTTCGTCCTTTCGGAAGCCTTCGCCGCAGGGCTGGCCGGCGGCTCGGGGCAGGCGGCGGCTCCGGATTCGTCAGCATCCAGCCGGTCCTCCAGAAGGCTCAGCGCCTGCGCCCAGCCCTCCTCGTGGTCGATGGAGTCGGCAATGATGTTGTCCCTGGCCAGGAGGTCGCGCTCGATGGTGTCGATGTTCCACATCCAGGCGTAGAGGCGGTTTTCGGCTTTGGTGAGTTCGCGGACCATGTCGATGAGGTCGCGCACGTGAGGGTCGCCCAGCCCATAGCCGAGAAAGAGGACACAGTGAGGCGGGGAAACCACGTCCTCCAGAAACCGGTGCGCCTGCGGGTGCATCTGGGCCCAGCGGCGGTAGTCCCGGCTGAACAGGGTGTGCGGGTGCTGCAGATCGCCGTGCAGGTGCACGAGGTTCAGCACCCGGCGGTCGGTTTTTGATTCCGGCTTTGTCTCGCGCCGCTGGAAGTCCCCCTCCTGCACCAGCGGGAACCGGTGAACCGGCTGAACCACCTGGGACAGCAGGCCGTCGTAGTTTGTCGTCACGACATTCAGCCACGGGAGCCGGGCCAGGACGAGATGGGCAGCGGAGGGGAGGTAGCCGCGTTCGTCCACCACGCGGCAGACCGCACCGCGGACCTCGTTTTCCCCGCAGGCAGCAGCCAGCCGGTCGATGGCGTGGAGCGGATCCCGCCCCTTCTCAGGCTGCTGCCCCAGCTCCTCCGCCAGCCCCGCGGCTAACTGGGGCCACAGCGGCAGCCGCCCGCCGCTGCCGTCCCGCGCCGCAGCCAGGTGTGAAAGTCCAGCCCCCACGAAGACGGTCAGCTCGCGCCTTTTCAAGGAATGCGCCAGGGCCGCAATGTGCGCCTCGGGAATGTTCAACTGCGGCTCCGGATTGAATTTTGCCAGCGCCTTCCCCAGGCGCCTCCCGGCTTCCTCAGAAAGCCCGGCACCCGTCTTGTTGAACCGGCTGATCTGCGAAGGATCAATCCCGGCCTCCGCAGCAATCTGCCGGAGTTTTGCCGACCTGCTGGTCAGCACACGATCAAGAATGTCTCGAATATCTTTCATGTCGATTGCATGGTCGCATTCCGTGTTGATCAGTCAACAAATTTAATTCATTTTGTTGATTCATCAACGCACACACCCGAGCCGACATGATTTTTTCCCCTCGCCCACGGACATCCGCCTCAATCCACAATCGAAAACCCCGAGACCCCGGTGGGCTGGAGGACGGTCTCCTCCATGCAGCTCTTGATGTGGTGGGCGAGGGAGCTGTTCACGCGGATCTCCTCTACGAAGGCGAGCAGTTCCTCCCGGTCGTGGGACACGACCTCCATTTCCACACGGCCGTCAGGCAGGTTCTTCACCCAGCCGGTGACCTCAAATCCCTTGGCGAGGTTTTTCACCGTATAGCGGAAGCCCACCCCCTGGACGTTCCCTTCAAAAAAGTAGCGCTTGGCAGTCATGAAAAAATCGGGGTCAGGGCCGGCTGTTTATTTGTTCACAGCGGCCTCGAGGGCGTCGGCGAAGGCGGTGTCTGTGGCATTGATGACGGTGACGGTTTTCTTGTCCACCGCCGTGCGGATGCGGATGACACGGGCGGCGTCATTCACGGCAAAGGAGCCGTCCGCCAGCGTCTGGGCCGGGCTCTCGGGCACGGCGTAGCGGTGCAGGAGCATGGTGCGGATGGCCGCTGCGAAATCCTTGGCATCCACCTCCGTCCGCCAGACGGAACGCCACACGGCATGGTCGCCCTTTTTCTCGTCTCCGGGGTAGACGACGTACCGGTCCCCCTGCCAGCCGTCGGACGCCTGGAGCGCGACTTCCTCGCGGGTCTGGCTCTTCAGGAGGAGGAGCGTGCCGAATTCACCAAGCACATTCTCAAACAAAGGCGCCTGGCCATTCACCGGAGCGGAGGGCAGGGCCACCGCGGCAGGCTGGAAGGGCGGAGTGGCCTGGTACAGCTCCGGGTGCAGGATCTCCGTGCTGGACTGCGGCGGGCGGGCGTAGGCGGCGTCCAGGCTTTTGAACCCGCTCTGCTGGTGGATCGTCTGCGCGAAGTAGTCGCCCATCATGTAGGGAAAGAGGAAGCGCTCCCGCAGAAAAATGGGCGCGGCGTAAAAGGCGGCAGCGGCAGGCTGCTGAGCGCGGCTGTAGTCGTTGTTCAGCATGTCGGCCACGCCGTACTGGATCTTGGCCGTCACGGCATCGCCAATGACGAGGGCTGCCACGGCCAGGGTGGCATCGTCGTTCGTGTCATCCGCCAGCGGGAGCTTCGTCAGGTCAAAGTTCTGCGCCGCGAGCACGCGGGCGAGTTCCAGGACGAAGCGCCCCTTCAGATCCGGCCGGGCCTCGAAGTCCGCCTCCTTGTCCAGCGCCAGGGTGTTCGTGGCCGCATCGTAGATGCCGCCGGACTGCTCCATGGTCAGGCCGGTCAGGGCGTCCACCAGCTTGTACTGCGGGTCCCACACGTAGCCGACAGCCCGGGCGGCCCGCTCGCGCGCCCTGGCCTTGTCCTCGGGGAATCGCTTCGCCAGCACGTCACGCTGGCGCTTTTCGATTTCGTCCAGCGTCACCCGGGTGAACTCGGGCGTGTTCTTGTACTTCAGTTCGCGGATGGCCTCCACCTCCTTGGCCAGAGTGGAGGGCGTCGGCACCACGTGGGCGGGGGGCGGCGTGGTGCCGGATTTCCCGGCGCTCATCTGCTGCATCGCCTTGTTCAGCTTGTCGTTCTCCTCCGTGAGCAGTCGGTTCTGATCCTGCAAAAAGGAAACCGTCTTCTGCATCGCCTCCACCTCGCTTCCGGCGGCCTCCATGCCCGGCGGCAGCGTGGCCCCGGGGCCTCCGGATTTCAGACTGGTCAGTCGTTTTTCATAGTCCGCCTGCAGCGCCTGCCGCTGGTGGCTGGAGTAGAGCAGAGCCCCCGCCAGGGAGGCAAGGCACAGCAGAATGAGGAGGAAAGTGGACGGGCGCATGAAGGAAGGGACGAAATGGGTAAGGCGGCCACCTTCAGCGCAGACTCGGGCCGGTGCAAGGGCGGGCGTCTCCTCCCGCCGCAGTGCCGGAGCCGGGATTGAAAACGGTGAAGCCTCCCGGCCATCCACCCCAACCCGCATTCCGAAATCCCAAAGCCGCCTGCCCCCTGTACCCGCCATTTGGTCCCCTGCGTCCCCTGCGTGCCGCCTTCGGGTTCCCACCTCGGTGCCCGCCGCCGGCTCGGTGCGAGCTGCGAGCGTCCGCTTCCCACTGCGGCTCGCGATCTCCCCCGCCCCCGCCTGGCGTGAGTAGACTGTCATTTGTCATTTTTGCCCGCCCAGCGTTTGTGGGGGGGAGGAAAAAGACAACACGCCAACATTATGAGAGTACTGGTTGTAGAAGACGAGAAGAAGATCGGCCGCCTGATCAAGAAGGGGCTGACCGAGCAGGGGTTCACGGTGGACCTGTGCCATCACGGGGATGAGGGCTTCGTGCTCGCCCAGAGGGAGCCGTATGACGCGCTGGTGCTGGACATCATGCTGCCGGGACGGGACGGGCTGAGCATTTTGCGGAATCTCCGGGAGCGGAAGATCAATGCGCCCGTGCTGCTGCTCTCGGCCCGCGGGGAGGTGTCTGAACGGGTGGAGGGGCTGAACCTGGGCGCGGACGACTACCTGGCAAAGCCCTTCGCCATGGACGAGCTGGCGGCGAGGCTGCGGGCCCTGCACCGGCGCAAGAGCGGGGAGACGCTCACCCGCCACCGCATCGCGGACCTTTCCCTGAACCTCGTGACGCGGGAGGTCACGCGCGGGGGCGTCCGCATCGATGTGACGGGGCGCGAGTTTGCCCTGCTGGCCTACCTCATGCGCTCGCCGGGCGTGGTCTTCACCCGGACGCAGATCTGTGAGAAGGTGTGGGACTACCACTTTGACCCCGGGACGAACCTGGTGGACGTCTACATCAAGCGGCTGCGCCAGAAGGTGGACGAGGGGGCCGGGGAAAAGCTGATCCACACCGTGCGCGGCGTGGGCTACATGATCAAGGCGGCTGACCGCCCCGTCCCGGTGGCAGCTGAGATGACGGAGGCATGACGCGGGTGAAAAACTGGCCGCTCCGTCTCAAGATCACCCTCGGCTCGGCGCTGGTCGTCGGGCTGGCCATCATCTCGTTCGGCACGGGGGTCTCCGTGCACCTGTACAATGACGGCATGCAGGAACTGGAGGGGGACATGGCCCAGACAACGGACGACTTTTTCTCCCTGCGGGCGAAGCGCGGCGAGGTGGTGGACTGGGGGGACCAGCGTCTTATCGCCGAGCTGCTGCCGCAGGTGTCGCGCGACTACCTTGTCCAGATCGAGGAGCCGCCGGGCACCGTGGTGCACCGGTCCGCGACGCTGGCCGGCCAGGCCTTCCCCACGCCCACCGTGGAGGGGAAGTTCGAGGTGGCCGGGTTTAACGACGGCAGCTACCGCACGCGCCTGACCACGCACGGCCAGACCCGGCTGAGGCTGGCGGCGAGCTTGTACAATGTGGAGGAGTCCCGCGAGGATCTGCTCATCGCGTACTGCATCGCGCTGCCGATCGGCCTGCTGGTGGCGGCCCTGGGCGGCTGGTGGCTGGCGGGACGGACGCTGCGCCCCGTGGAGGAACTGACGCAGGCGGCGGAACGCATCACCGCGCAGAACCTGGACCAGCGGCTGCCCGTGCCGAACACGCGCGATGAGCTGGGCCACCTGACGGTGGTTTTCAATTCGATGATCGACCGCCTGCAGGGCAGCTTCGAACAGGCCCGGCGCTTCACGGCGGACGCCTCGCACGAGCTGAAGACCCCGCTCACCATCATCCGTGGAGAAATCGAGTCCGCCCTGACGGATGAAAACCTGCCCCCCGCCCAGGAAAAGGTGCTGCTCAATTTGCTGGAGGAAACCGGCCGCCTGTCCGCCATCACCCAGGGCCTCCTTCTGCTCTCGCGGGCGGATGCGGGGAAGTTTGTCCTCGACCTGCAGCCTCTGGATTTCAGCCACCTCGTCAACGAAATGGCGGAGGATGGAGAGATCCTGGCCGCGCAGAAGCAGGTGCACCTGGAGATCGACACCCAGCCGGACCTGCCGGTGGCGGGAAATCCCCAATTTCTGCGGCAGCTGGTGCTGAACCTTCTGGAAAATGCCGTGAAGTACAACACCAAGGGCGGGCGCATTTCGGTGAAGCTGGCCCGGACACAGGGCGGGGCGGAACTGCGTGTGGGAAACACCGGCCCGGGCATCCCTCCGGAGCACGTGGGGCGCATCTTTGACCGCTTCTACCGCGGGGATGCAGCCCGCGACGCACGCACCGCCGGGCACGGGCTGGGCCTGAGCATCTGCCGGGAGATCGCCCGCGCCCACGGGGCCGAGCTGGCCGTGGCGGAGGCGAGCACCGGCTGGACGGAGTTTGTCTTTACTATTCCTTCGGCAGATCCAGGGCATCCACCGCCGGTCCAGCCGAAGGACGCGGAGCCCACGCCGGGTGATGCGGTTCCGGAGCCGGAGGGCTGGACGATTTGACCGCCTCGCGTGGGGCCCACGCCGGGTGATGCGGCTCCCCGGGAGCCTCCGGCTCAGCCGCACCAACCGGAGTGCCCGGCACCAGCCTGGCAGCGGCAGCGGGATCCAGCGGCGGCGCGGGTTTGTTCCCGGGCTTGGTCGGCGGCACCGGCACGGGAATGGGCGGATTCGTCGCCCGCACCATGAGCGGCGCACCGGGGCGTGCCGTGTTGCGGGATTTCATCGAGGCCACCCGCGTCAGGTGGACCGGGCCCTTCGTGAGGTAGTTCCCGCCGGGGAAAAGCTGGATCACGGTGTCCGGGGTCTGCGCGTAGACGACAAAATCGCCAAACTCCACCACCGGCGTGCCCAGCAGGGTGATCCGCTGCGCCACCGGGTCAATGGCGGCGCGCTCGGCGTAGGCGAACTGCGGCGCTGACGGATCGGCGGAGCCCGACTCAAAAAACACCCTGCCGGAGGCCGCCCGCCTTGCCAACACGTCGTCGGACTGCTGCATCTGGTCCGCATGCACCGTGCCCACACCCAGCATCGTGTACTGCTTGCGCTGGCGAATCTGCCGGGTGGAAAAATTCGGCCGGTCCAGCTCACCCTTGGGATCACCTCGTGAACTGCTCTGGCACGCAGGCAGTAGCAGCAGTCCACTCAAGAGGCAGAATAAAGGAAGCAGGCGGCGAATCAGCATGGGCCGGATTTTCCAGCCGACGCAGGCCAGTGGCAAGCCGGGAAAGCGACCAACTGCGGAAAAAGCGTCACTTTTTCCGCCGCAGGCGCTCCAGCGACCGGTCCAGCTCCCGCCGCGTCCGGTCCAGCCGGTCCCGCAGGGCCTCCGGGGAAATCCAGTGCGCCCCCATCGCAGTGACGAGCATCATTTCCGCTCCATCACCCGTGGCCACCGTCAGATCAAACTGCGCCGCGTAGCGGGAAACCAGCTTTTCAATGACGGCATCCGCTGTTCCCCCCGCAGTGGCATAGAGAACCTGGATGTTCTGCGGCTGGTTGCGCTCGGAGGTGACGCGATCCCCCTGACCGTCAAAAACGAGCACCACGTGCTCCGTCCCGCAGTCATGGTGGGCCGTCAGCCGGTGAAACAGCTCCACCCGGGCCTGCCGCCGGTTCCGCGCGTGCAGCGCCCTCAGGTCGTCCCAGGCATGGATGATGCTGTGACCGTCCACCAGGAGGTAAGCCGGTCGGACGCCTTCAGCCATGGGCTCCTAAAAACAGAAAAGGCTCCCCGCAGGGTGAGTGCAGGGAACCTTTGGTCAAAAACTCAAAATACAGCCAGGATCAATCCTGCGCGGCAGCTTCGGGTGCGGCCACTTCGACTGCCGGTGCAGCAGCCTCGGGCGCGGCCACTTCAGCTGCCGGCACAGCAGCCTCAGCCTTCTTTTTCGCCGGAGCCTTGCGCGCCGCCTTGCGGGCAGGGGCTTTCGCCGCACCGTCAGCAGACTTCGGGTCGCGACCCTTCGTCAGCTTGCGTGTGCGTGCCTGTTCCTTCAAGCGTTTTTCATAACGCTTGCGGCGTGAACGTTTAATCTTCTTGCGCAACTGTTGTCCCATAATGTGTTTCGGTGAATGCCTTCAAAAAAGTGGACCGCAGTATGGGGCGCATCCCCGCCGATTCAAGCAGAATGTGCAATTCCCTGCGCCGCGCTCTGATTTCCGCACTCTACGGATGCACCACATCGCCAGGCGAAGCACCGCACCATCCGAATAATTCACAAGATTTCGAAAAATCGGCAAAAATGTCTCGCCAGCGTCCCCGCACCTGTCTAATTTCCGCCGGGTCTGGTTGCCATGTCAGATAAAAACTATCGCCACGCCACCAGTCTTCCCATTGCCCTCACTCCTACCATGAACCCAGCACCGGACACCACTTCCTCTGGCATCGTCCAGGCCAGTGAGATCAAGGAGTTCATGTTCGAGCTGCGCATCGTCGCCCGCCGCCTCCTTGCTGCGGAGACCTCTGCGGCCTCGGTCCGGCCGACTGCACTGGTGCACAGTGCTTTTTACCGAAATACGGTGCGGGATTCCCGCTGGGAAAACGTCACTTGGGAGAACAAGACGTTCTTCTTCGCGGACATGATACAGGGCATGCGCCGGTCACTCATCGACCGCGTGCGCCGCGCCCGGGCGCAGAAACGCCCGCCTCTCGTCATCCTCGCGCCAGAGGACATGCCGACGGATTTTTCCAGTGATCTGGACCACCGCCCGGACCGCATTGTCGCGCTGGAGGAGGCCCTCCAATGGCTGGAAACACAGCAGCCGCGCGCCGCCCAGGTTGTCTCCCACCACTACTACATGGGGCTGAATACCGGAGAAATCGCCTCGCTCCTCGGAGTCAGTGAAAAAACCATCGACCGGGATCTGAAAATGGGCCGGATCATGCTTGCCGAAAAGATACAATCTCTAATGCGAGCGGAATTGTCAGGCCCCACCGATGTCCCCGCCTGAAGAAAACATCCCCTGGGAGCGGATCCTGGGAATCCTCGATCAACTCGAGGACATGCCCGCCACGCGCGTGGCCGGCCAGCTTGATGCACTGGAGGATGCGGGCGAGCCCGACACCGTCATGCGGCGGGTGCGGCTGCACTTCATGATGCCCAGCGCCCCGCGCTCCCTGCGCAAGGGCATGATCATCGGCGGGCGCTACCGCATCGAGCGCGAGGTCGGCTCAGGGGCCATGGGCGTGGTTTACGAGGCCATTCAGACCCTGAGCGGGCAGACTGTGGCTCTCAAAATCATCCACCCCTCGCTGGTCATGCCGGAAATGAGGGAGCGGTTCCTGGGCGAGATCCGCTCCATGGGAAAACTCGACCACCCGGGCATCGTGCGCCTCCTCCATGCGGACATGCACACGGATCCTG
This sequence comes from bacterium, assembly GCA_031411255.1. Lineage (GTDB taxonomy): Bacteria > Verrucomicrobiota > Verrucomicrobiia > Verrucomicrobiales > V1-33 > JANOAS01. Next base: position 5,977 of record JANOAS010000425.1, on the reverse strand, counting down.
ACACGGGCACGGAAACGGTGTTTTTCACCATGGACTACGTGAACGGATCGCCGCTCGATATACACCTGCGGGAGCAGCGGCCCGACCTCACCGAGTCCATCCGCCTGGTGCGTGACCTCGCCCTGGCCATTCAGCACGCGCACGACCGCGGCGTCATTCACCGGGATCTCAAACCGAGCAACGTCATCATCCGCCCCGATGGACGGGCCATGGTCCTCGACTTCGGCCTCAGCCGACTGCTCGCCGACCAGGCCGCTCCGGGACTGCCCGTCGCGGGCTCCGGCACCCCTGCCTACATGGCGCCGGAGCAGGCGACCCGAGCCGCCTCCGCCGCCACGATGGACGTCTACAGCCTCGGCTCCATGCTCTACGAGGCGCTCACCCACAACCGCCTCGTGACCATCCCGCCGGAGGCCACCCGGCAGCAGACGCTCCACCTCATCCAGAACGCGAGGCCTGCGCCGCTTTCCCTCTGCTTGAGCCAGGCTCCTCCGGCGCTGGATCACGTCCTGGCCAGGGCCACCGATCCGGCACCCGAAAACCGCCATCCGACCGCCGCCTCCCTCGTACGGGCCTTGGAAAGATTTCTCCCCGCCCACCTCGTCGCCGTCGAGGCCCCACGCTGGCGGCCATCCACCGGCGCCATCGTCCCGGCCACCGACTGGCAGCTCGACCGCCTCCTCGGCCGCGGCACCAGCGGCGAAGTCTGGCTCGCCACCCACACCGCCCTGGACCAGCGCCGGGTTTTTAAATTTTGCCTCACGGAAGTCGCCGCCCGCAGCCTGCGCCGGGAGGCACGCCTCCTCCGCCGCCTCAGCGACGGCAGCACCGTCCTCCCCGGCCACATCCCCCTGCGCGAAGCCTCCCTCGACGACCCTCCCTGGTTCATCGCCATGGACTACCTCGAGGGCGCCATCGACCTCCCAAAATGGTGGGACCAGCACGGCGGCGAGGCCGGCATCCCCGAGGCCGCACGCCTGACCATCGTCGCCCAGGCCGCCCTCGCCCTCCAGGTCGCCCACGATGCCGGCATCCTGCACCGGGATGTGAAGCCGTCCAACCTCCTCATCACCGGCACCCCGCAGGACGCCTCCAGCATCCGCGCTTGGCTCGTCGACTTCGGTGTCGGCGCCATCGATGAATCCCGCCGCCTTCACTTCCTCACCCAGACCCGCACCTCCGAAGACCCTAAATCCTCCGCCAGCGGCACCCTCCTCTATCAGGCCCCCGAGGTGAAGGATGGCCAGCCCGCCACGGTGAAATCAGACCTCTTTTCCCTCGGCGTCATCCTCTACCAGCTCCTCCGCGGAGACCTCCAGCGCTCCCTCCCGCCCGACTGGCAGCCTACCATCGACGACCCGCTCCTCCGTGACGACCTCTCCCGCTGCCTCGCCGGCGAACCCTCCTCCCGCCTCAGCGGAGCCTCCGCCCTGGCCGAGCGCCTCCAGTCCATCACCCAGCGCCGCACCGCCGCCACCCTCGCCGCCGCCCAGGCCACAGCCCGCGAACGCGCCGCCTACCGCCGCGGCATCACCCGCACCGTCGCTGTCGCCTCTGTGATCATAGGGGCTCTCGTCGCTCTCGCAGTCGTGGCGCTTCGCCAGAAAAAAGAGGCGGACATTTCGCGGGGAAACCTGGCGCTGAAAACCGCGACAGCCATCGCCCGGGACGAGACCCAGCCCGGACGCCGCGAACGCGGGCTCGCCTCCCTGGCAGAGGCCTCGCTCGCCGTCAGTGATCCCCTGGCCTTGCGATCCACCGCCGCGTCCATTTTCGGCATGGCGGACCTCATCGCCCAGCCCGCCAGCACCAAACCCGGGCGCATTGAACCGCCGTTAAGCTCCAGATTCCCTGCCAGCGACAAGGAAACCACGCGAGCCCTCAGCCCGGATGGCAGAACGATTGCCATCGCGCGTGACGTGGACGGGCTGAGCGGGGCCGTGGACCTTTCCGACACAACCACCAGTGGGAAACCAAGAACCCTTGAGCTAAAAGGATTTCCCTGGATGCCCATCCCGGAGCCCGGCCTCCTCCAGTTCAGTCCAGACGGCAGGCACATCGCCCTCGCCGGTCCCGCGACCAGCAAACACGTCCTGGTATTCAGCACGAGTACGGCGAAATTGACCGTCTACATTTTCCACGGTCACGACCCGAGCGCCATAGCCTGGCATCCCGCCGGTCGTCTCCTCGCGACGGGCAGCCCGGATGGTATTGTCCGCATCTGGGATCTCGCAGCAGCGTCAGCTTTTAGTTCCGATGAATTAAAGCAGAAAGATTTGGATTTGCCTCCCAAGCTTGACGAACCCGCCCTCGACTTTCCGCTTGTCGTCCTCCGGGGACATCGCAGTTCGATTGCCGCTCTCACGTTTGATCCTAAAACGGGCCAGCTGGCTTCCTGCGATGACGCGGGCTACCTGCGGCTTTGGTCCGGCTTTACGCCGGACGGCTTGGTCGGCCTGGTTGCCGGGGCAGAAGCCAGGCAGCCTGCCGCCCGCCAGCAGGTTTCCGAGCCCACCTTGAGCCTGGAAACACGCAGCGATCCTTCTCAACCCGTCGCAGCCCTTTCATTTGCTGAGGACCTGCTCACACTGCATCTCCGGGACGGCAGCACGACCGCTTTCCGTTCATTGCCGCCAGCCTTCCCGGAGGAGCTGTTTGTCAGCCCCGCGCTCAGCCACCTCGCATGGAATGACAAAGGCAGTCAGCTTTGCCTCATCAACGCAAACGACATTTTCTGGGTCAACACCTCGCCCTTTGGATTGGTCCCGATCAAGCCGGGGCAGGGGTCAAAAAAACCCATTGGTGTGGCTTTTGATCCCAAAGTGAACGCCTGGTCCCTGCCCAAGGCGACCGAATTCTGCCACCGCATCCCCCAGCCCGATGGAACCGTAAAGAAAATCGGCCCGGAAAAAGGCTTTAAAATCGCCCCACCCACCAAAAATCAGGGCAGTCAAACCCTGCTCGCTGCAGCAGCGGATGGACGCTGCGCTCTCTATTGCGGCCGGCGGATCCAGTTCGTCCGTGCCGGCGTGCTCGAAAAGCTGGGCGACCTCACCTGTGAAACAACGGACGGGATCATCCAGACCGTGGAGTGGAACCCCGACGGCAGCCTGCTCGTGGCGGCGATCCGCAAGTCTGGCAACCTGCTCGCCATCGAGTCCTGGTCCACCAGCGCAGACTGGCCACCCGTTTCAACCAGGCTCCCGGTCCAAACTCTGCCTGCAGACAGCGTCATACCGTCGCCAGACGGAAAGCTTTTGCTTCTCCGCAGCGTTCAGGGCGGACTCTCCCTCCTGGACCCCGCCACTGGAAAATCCACTTCCTTCGACTCGGCCCCCCTCGCCAGCCAGCCGTTCCCCATGGCGCTTTCCCAGGACGGCATGCTCCTCGCTGCAGTCGCCGACAAAGACCGCATACGACTTTATGATTTTCCCAAGCAAAAGCTCGTGGCCACACTGGCCAGCCCGCGCCAGACAACCATCACCGCCCTCGCGTGGAGCCCAGCCGGGCATTCCTTCGCCGCCCTCACTGAGGATGGCCATCTCCAGCACTGGGACCTCGCCCCCTGGCTCCAATGGCTGACGGAGCACCACCTTGGTTTTTGATCACCCACGCCCATCCATCCATGCCTGATTTCAACCTCGACCCCTCTCCCGATTTTCTCGATCCCCGCCTCACACCGGAGTTCCAGCCCGCGCACTACCCGCTTTGCAACAGCCTGCCCGCCCCGGATCCCGCAACCTCCGACCGTCACGAACGCCGCTGCCTCGAGTTCCTGGCAGCCTACTACGCAGTAAACATTGCCCAGGCACGCGTCGCCGAAACCCAAAGTCCCGCCGAGCGCGCCGTTCTGCACGCAGCTTTGGAGGCGCTCGAAGCAATCGAGGACCGCTACGCCCCCATCGGCTTTTTTGGCGAACCCGTCATGGACGGCCTCAGCTACCGCGACCTCCACTTTGCCCGGCCGGAGCTGCCCCGCATCTACCAGCCCGCCAGCACCCTCAGCTCCCACATCGCCATCCCCGGCCTGGAGGACATTCCCCTGTCCGAACTCACCGGCCCCGTCACCACCACCCGCTGGACCCATGGAGAAACTCATCCTTAAAAACTGGCTTTCCCCGGGTGACATCGTCATGCTCACCGCCGCCGTGCGCGATCTCCACCGCGCCTACCCCGGCCGCTTCCTGACCGACGTCCGCACCTCCTGCCCTGCCCTCTGGGAGAACAACCCCCACCTTACCCCGCTCGACGAGGCAGATCCCACAGTTCGCTGCTTTGACACCCATTACCCCCTCATTCACCAGTCAAACCAGGCCCCCTACCATTTCATCCACGGCTTCATCGAGCACCTCAACGACCAGCTCAATCTCCGCATCCGTCCCACAGAATTCAAAGGAGACATTCACCTCTCCGCAGAGGAAATGTCCCGCCCCAGCCCGGTCATGGAAGCCACCGGCGATCCCCGCCCCTACTGGGTCATCGCAGCCGGGGGAAAATACGACTACACCATCAAATGGTGGCACCGCCGCCGCTGGCAGGCAGTCGTCGACCAGCTCCAGGACAAGGTCCTCTTCGCCCAAGTCGGGGAGAAAGGGCACTACCACCCTCCCCTGCGCGGCGTCGTCGACTTTCGTGGAAAAACAACCTTGCGTGATCTAATTCGTCTCGTATATCATGCGCAAGGTGTTCTCTGTCCAGTAACCCTCCACATGCATCTTGCCGCAGCAGTTCCTTTGCCGCCAGAGCGCCTCCGCGCTCGTGCCTGCGTCGTTGTCGCCGGAGGCCGCGAGCCCACCCACTGGGAGGCCTACCCCAGCCACCAGTTCCTCCACACCATCGGCGCCCTCGACTGCTGCGCAAAAGGTGGCTGCTGGAAATCACGCACTGTCCCTCTCGGCGACAATTCTCCGCTGGATACGCCCGACAGCCTCTGCCTCGATGTCACTCCAGGCGGCCTCCCGCGCTGCATGGAGATGATTTCCAGCAATCAAGTCGTAACAACACTCTCGATCCACCTTGACTCTACCAAAAATTAAACCTCGAAGCTCATGAATAAACCAGACAAGTCACGAAAACTCGGCGAAGTCGTTCCGAATACCGCCCCTTTTACTTTCCAGAAACGGGAGCCCGGCTGGATGCCGGACATGCTCGATAATAGCGCGGGCCCAGGCGGTGCTGATCAACGGCTATTCCTGGATGAGGCCATCGGTCACGAGGAGAAAAACAATACCATAACAAAATATATTTCATTTAAACTCCCGGGCCACCCAAAGCCTCCAGCACTCTCCCCTGAGGAGCCATTCTTGGAGCCATTTGTGGATACCGCAAATCCTGGGACTGCCGACGAATGGAACGCGTTCAACAAATGGATTCTTGGGGGCTCCCTTGATGTTAAGAATGAGGATAAACCAAACCCCTTCACTGAATATCTTCGTGAACTGACGGTCCTGTGCCGACACCACAACGCAGCACTATATTCAATGCGCCGAATGCACTACGCAATGAACGCACCAATGGGTTCGAGTCCTATGGAGATGAATCCCAACGGCTATGCAGATGACAAAAAGCCGGTACCCAGCCCGACTGGCAGTGCTTCCGACTTCAACAAGGCCGTGAAGCGTGCAGAGCTTCGTTGGGACGAAGCTACCCGCAATCTGAGAGATTTCATACGCAACGGCATGAAGGCAGGAGAAAACCACCTTAAAATAATCGCCGACATGGTCGAAGTAAACAACTATGTCGTTTCGATGCGAGTTATCGCACAATCTCCGAATTCGGCTCTGGCCGCCCCCAACAATGGAATCGGGACCAAGGAATATACCGGCATCTCCTCATCTCATATTTCGCTCAGCTCCGCCTTCTCTTCTTATACTCCCTAACTCTGGGCCGCCATAACAAATATCCTAATTTATGAACCAAAGCCTCTGGAATTGCCTTCTCCAGTTCTTGCTTTGGCTCTCTCTATCAGCGCGAGTGG
>JANOAS010000424.1:0-2566 GCA_031411255.1 bacterium | reverse complement strand
CATTCCGGGCGGACCCTCCGCCTTGGCAGAAGCCATCTCCCGGGAAATCTCCGTCTTCAACGGCCAGGCCGTTCCCGTCAGCGATCTCCTTCAGGTCGAGTCCCGCGAGGTCAGCGTCTTCAACTTCGGCAGCCCCAGCGCCACCCTCGAGGCCATGAGCCGCGAAGTCTCCGCCCTCAATTTCACCGAACCCTGATCATCACCCTCACTCGTTCACATTTTTCAACGATCCTTCACACCACCGACCACCATGAAAATGAAACACCACCTGACTGCCCTCTGCGCCCTTGCAATCCTCACTTTTGCCGCCCGTGCCGACCTTGCCATTCCCGGCGATGGCTCCGACGGTGCCCTCAACATCACCGAAGACACTGTGATCGACCTCTCCCAGGCCGTCACCGGCACTTGGAACCAGAACAACACCGCCAACGCCGGCAAAGGAGTTTATGACCCAGACAAATGGGCCATCGTCTTCAAATACACCTCTGTGAACATCGCAGGTCACACCACGGGAGCCCCGGCGGTGCTGGATGGGCGCACGCTCAAGTTCAAGAACCACCCGAGCCATGCGCCAGTCGTTTGGCTCGTGCAGGGGAATGTCACCATCGATGGAATTCTTAATCTGAACGGTCAGAATGGTCTTATGACCCTGCCCGAGGCGCTCATTCCGATCGAGGCGGGACCTGGCGGCTTCAGAGGAGGACCGGGCAGCCCACAGGGTCATGGAGCAGGTTACGGCCCAGGTGGATCAAATGCCCATTGGACTGGTCCGTCAGGCCAGTATGCGGGCACCTATGGAAATCCTCAGATTATCCCGCTGATCGGGGGTTCCGGGAGTGGGGGGACAAACGAAGGCGTGGCATCGGGGGCTGGGGGCGGCGGGGCAATCCTTATTGCGACACCAGGCACCGTCTCTATCGGCGGCAGCATCTCTGCAAAAGGTGGCTACTCGCCTTCCAACAATGCCGCTGGAAGTGGCGGAGCCGTGCGCGTCATCGCAGCATCCGTTGCAGGAGCGGGAAGTATTTATGCTACCGGTCCCACCGGGGCTGGCTCAATAGGGCGCATCCGACTCGAAACTAATTCGCTGACGACCTCGCTTGTTACGCTGCCCGAAACGATTGGTGTTCCACCAGCCAATTCCCCAATCATTTGGCCTGCCACGAACGCACCGAAGGCCCGCGTCGTCAGCGTGGACGCCATTTCGGCCCCCGTTGACCCAAGGTCACCGCTGATCGCCGCGGCCGACGTGGCGATTCAGAACAATGCTCCGGTCAACATCCTGATCGAGACGCGTGATTTCCCCATCGAAGGCGTTGTGCAGCTCGCGGTTATCCCGAAATTTGGAAATCGCAGCTGGTTTACGGCCACCCGCATCGGCGGTGACATCAACGTGGCCACCTGGCAGGTGACCACCGTCCTGCCCCAGGGCTTCGTCACCCTTCAGGCCCGGGCCACCCAGCCGTAGGCGTTGAACTTCCAAACTTGTCCCTGAGCTGAACCTCGCCCCCACGGGCGGCCAGCGGTGGGACACTTCTGAACCCTGCAGCGCGGGCCTCTTCGTGAGGTCCGCGCTGTTTTTCCAACGACTGCTGCCATGTCCAGCCCACTATCCACAGAAGGAGGCCCACCTGACGGCCCGGCCAAACCCGAGAGCTGGTGGCGGGCATTTTGGTCCGGAGCCCGGAAGGTGAGCCAAGCCAGCCTCGGCTCGTTGCTCTTCCTGGGTTTTGGCGCGGCGCTGGTTTGGGTGTGGTGGGATGGCGTGGCTGGGATGCAATGCAAGATCTGGAGGACTCTTGGCGTTTGTGCCATCGCGGTGGTGCTGGCCAATGCGGCGTCTGAGTGGTGCCGTGAGAAGCCCGGGAGTGGAGAGGGAGCGAAGGAGGATCCCTGGAAGCGGCTGGACCGGCTGGACGGGATGATCAAGTTTGAGTTTGAGCTGTCCGGGACGCGGGTGACCTACCTCGCCATCTCGCAGTCGTTCCTGTTTGGGGCGTACATTGCGGCGATGTCCGCCTACAAGGTGGGCGAGGAGCCGGTCTATGGGGAAACTTTGGGCAAGGTGCTCACCATGCTTCCGTGGGTGGGTGTGGCGCTGAGTTCGGTCGTGCTGGCGGCGGTGGTGTGTGCGGCGTCGATGATTTTTAAACTGAAGGCGGCCCGGGAGAGCCTGGAGAACGAGCACACGAGGACCCACCGGGACATCAGCGGGCACTCTCTGGAGCACTACATCGGCCTGCTGCCACCGCTGGCCATCGCGGCGTCGTTTTTGGCCGCCTGGCTGTCGGTGAGTCCGGCAGTTCCAAAGCCCAAGCCCGCGGCCGACGAGGTCAAGGCGACGACCGGCGCAGCGGTCGTGACTCCGGCGGCGACGGGGAAGGCGGCGAATTGAGAGCCGGCTCGTTCCGCCCTGCCGGGGGGGTTGGAAATTTCCCGCTAAGAATCCGCCGCGCTGGGGCGTATGAGGCGGGGGGCTGATTCCGCTGGCGCGGGGCGGCGACCTGACTCACCATTATCCCTGAATGAACCCGCTGCGATTTTCCCTCGTGTCCCCGGCCCGGCT